>CAZQKI010000214.1:0-4220 GCA_964592855.1 uncultured Lentisphaerales bacterium | reverse complement strand
ACCATCGTCATCTACACCTCCGACCAGGGCCTTTTCCTCGGCGACCACGGCTGGTTCGACAAGCGGTTCATGTACGAGGAGTCGCTCCGCATGCCGTTCCTCATCCGCTATCCCCGCAAAATCCAGTCCGGGTCGACCAGCTCCGACATGGTGCTCAACGTCGACTTTGCCTCCACGCTGCTCGACTTCGCGGGCCTGCCGATTCCCGCGTCGTTTCAGGGGCGCAGTTTCCGGTCCCTGCTTCAGGGCCGGACGCCCGGCGACTGGCGGCAGTCCATGTATTACCGTTACTGGATGCAGCGTGAAATCTGGCACTCCACGGTGGCCCACTACGGGGTTCGCACCCATCGCCACAAGCTCATCTACTATTACGGCCAGGGGTGTGGCCAGCCCGGCTCGCTCGACCTGCCCTCTCCTCCCGAATGGGAACTCTTCGACCTCGAAAAGGATCCCCGCGAGCTGCACAACGTGGCGGAAGATCCGGCGTACGCCGGCATCCGTGCGGAGCTGACGAAAGAACTGGACCGGCTTCAGATGCAAGTGGGCGATACCCCCATGCCTGGCGACCAGGCCTTGATAACCAGACCGCCCAACCTCCTCCTGATGACCGCCGACGATATGAACTGGGATGCGGTCGGCGCATTCGGCTGTCCGGTTGCGGGAACAACGCCCAACCTCGACCGCCTGGCCGCGGGAGGCCTGCGGTTCGAACATGCGCATGTCAACATCGCCGTCTGCCAGCCCAGCCGCTCGGTTCTGATGACCGGCCGCTATCCGCACCGTTGCGGTGGCGAGGGGTTCCACACGCTCCGCGTGCCGGGCGTCCCCATCCTGCCGGAACTGCTGCGCGCCGCCGGCTATCGCGTCGGCATTCTCGGCAAGGTTCCGCATTCCACTCCCTACGCCGACTTCCGATGGGACATGGCCTATGACATGGACGAGCTGGGCCATGGCCGCAATCCGGCCCTCTACCGGCAACATGCGGAGGCGTTTGTCCGCGAGGCCCGCGAAGCGGGACGCCCCTTCTTCCTGATGGTCAACTCGCATGACCCGCACCGTCCGTTTCACGGCAACGATCCGGCGGAGTGGTATCAGGACGGCGACCTTCCCCGCGCCGCAGTGCCCTCGCGCGTCTTCACCCCCGGCGAAATCCAGGTGCCCGGCTTCCTGCCCGACCTGCCGGAAGTGCGCCGGGAAATCGCCGAATACTACTCCTCCGCCCGGCGCTGCGACGACACGCTCGGCGCCGTGCTCGACGGCCTGGCGGCGCAAGGGGCGCAGGACAATACGCTGACGACCTTCCTTTCAGATAACGGCATGGCGGTTCCCTTCGCCAAGACCAACTGCTACCTGAACAGCACCCGCACCCCCTGGATCATGTACTGGCCGGGCAGGATCCTGCCGGGAACGGCCGACTGCGACCATTTCGTTTCCGGGATCGACCTGCTGCCGACGTTCCTGGAGGCGGCCGGTGCGCCCATCCCCGCCGGCGTGGACGGATGCTCGATGCTGCCTTTGCTGCGGGGCGAACGGCAGGCCAACCGCGAGCGGGTGTTCACCCAGTTCCACCAAAGCGCGGGGAAGGGGAACTACCCCATGCGGTGCGTGCAGACGGCCACGTTCGGCTACATCTTCAATCCCTGGTGCGACGGCACGCGCACGTTCCGCAACGAGTCCCAGATCGGACGCACCTTCTCCGCCATGCAGGCCGCCGCGGCGTCATCGCCGGAGATCGCCGCCCGCGTGGACCTCTTCCTGCACCGCGTGCCGGAGGAACTCTACGACTTCGCCGCCGATCCCGACGCGCTCCACAACCGGATCGATGATCCCGACTGTGCCGCGACGCTGGAGGATCTGCGCCGCCACCTCGAGCGCTGGATGGTGGAGACGGGCGACCCCGCCTTGGAGGCCTTCCGCGCCCGCGGATCGCGCGCTGCACTCGATGCTTTTCTGGAAACGATGAACACCCGACTCGGAGGTCACACATGAAAAGCAAACTATTGATGGTTCTCCGACTGATGGCGGCGGTGGTCGTCGGACTCGTATTCACGGCTCCGGCGCTGGCGGATCTGACACTTCCCGCCGTCCTCAGCGACCACATGGTGCTGCAACGCGATAGACCCGTACCCGTCTGGGGCACGTCCGAACCCGGCGCGGAGATCGTCGTGTCGTTCGCCGGCCAGCAGGTCGCGGTACACGCCGACGAGGAGGGTCGCTGGTTGGCGAAGCTGGCCGCCATGCCGGCCTCGGCGGAGCCGCGCACGTTGACCATCCGCTCCGGCCCGGTCACGGTACAGTCGCGGGAGATCGTCGACGTCCTGGTCGGCGAGGTGTGGGTCGGGTCGGGACAGTCCAACATGGATTTGCCCGTGCGTTACTTCGCGACGAACGACGCCCCGCTGGCCGCGGCGGCGGCGCTGCCGCATCCGCTCGTGCGCCTGCTGGACAAAGGCGACAACGGGTGGAAGCCGTCGACGCCATTGGGCAACAGCGGGTTCTCGGCGCTCCTCTTCGCATTCGGCCTGCAGCTCCAGGAATCCCTCGGCGTCCCCGTCGGTCTGCTGGAGGGGGCCGTGGGCGGAACGCCGTCGGGCTTCTGGCTGAGCCAGGCGGCGTATGAGGCGGCCGGCCCCGCATGCTCCAACGCGATTGCGGCGGCGGGAAAAACCTTCGATGCCGCGCAGCACCAGCGTCAGGGCGACAGTCTGATGGCGTTGTGGACGCAGGTGGCGGCCAAGGCCGAAGCGGACGGCCGCCGTGCGCCGCCGAAACCCAAGGTGCCCCTGCGCCCGGGCGAGTACCGCGGCAAGATCGGATCGCTCTACGAAGCGCACATCCGCCCCTTCCAACCGTACGCCATCCGCGGCGTGCTGTGGGACCAGGGTGAAAACGGGACGGGGGTCGGCGGCGTCGACCCGTTTACGATGATGGGCGCGCTGATCGCCGGCTGGCGCCGCGAATGGGGTCAGGGCGACTTCCCCTTCCTCTACGTGCAGAAACCGAACGGCGGCGGCTGCGCCCTGAATCCGGCCGACCCGACGACACGGCACGCTGCTGACTTCGCGGCCTTGCCCGCGCGCGTGCCCGACAACGGCGAAAGTCGGGAACTGTACATCCGGATCAGGCAGCATCCCAACACCTTCATGGTGACTTCGAGCGACCTGGGCTCCGGCATTCACCCGCCCTGCAAGACGGGTTACGCGGCCCGCGCGGTGCGTGTGGCGCTGTGCGCCGTCTACGGCGCGAAGGACGTGATCTATGGCCCCTTCTACAAGTCCCATGTCGTGGAAGGGGCGCAGGTGCGCATCCGGTTCGACTCGGTGGGGCAGGGGCTCACGCTCGGCCCCGCGTCCGCTTCACCCGGCACGAACGCGCCTGCGCCGGCGGTTAAGAGCCGACTTCAGGGCTTCGCCGTCGCAGGCGAGGACCGCGTTTTCCACTGGGCCGATGCTTCCATCGACGGCGACACGGTCGTCCTCTCGAGCGACCCCGTGGCTGCTCCCGTGGCGGTACGCTATGCCTGGGCTCAGCAGCATCCCTGGGCCAATCTTTTCAACCGGGACGGTCTGCCGGCTCTGGCCTTCCGGACCGACGACTGGCCGGGACGCGAACCATGACGAAGCCCAAGAACCGCGAAAGGCATAGAAAATGAAAACAGCACGCATCCCCCCCTTCGGTAAGTCCCTGGTGGTTGCCGCCATCGTGGCCGCCGGCGCCTCGCCGGGGCTGATGGCCGGCGCACCGGCCCGCAAGACACACCTCTTCATCCTCTCCGGGCAGTCGAACATGGCGCGTCTGGATCCGGCGCTCTCCTTCACGCCGATGGTCACCCAGGCCTTCAGCAACGATCAGGTCATCGTCATCAAGGATGCGCAGGGCGGCGAGCCGATCCGCCGCTGGTACAAACAATGGAAGCCCGCCAAACGGAAGGCCCCTCCGGCCCCCGGCGATCTCTACGACCGCCTGATGGAGAAAGTGCGCGCGGCCATCGCGACGAATCGTCCCGACACCGTGACATTTGTCTGGATGCAGGGCGGCCGCGATGCCAAGGAGCGCCAGGGCGACGTCTACGCCGACAGCCTGCGGGGATTGTTCAGCCAGTTGGAAGCCGACCTCGGCCGCAACGACCTCAACTACGTGATCGGCCGGCTCTACGGCGCCAATCCCGTGAGCGAGACGAACCCGCACTGGAACATCGTGCGCCAGGCGCAGGTGGACGT
>CAZQKI010000213.1:0-7674 GCA_964592855.1 uncultured Lentisphaerales bacterium | reverse complement strand
CGATTCGGAGCCTCCGATATTGGCTCGCCTGCCGCCGGGGACGGCGGGGTCCAGTTCGGTTCTATTCGCCGGAGGCCAGGCGCGCAAAGGGACGAAATGGACCCGGCGGTCCTCCGCCGTAGAGAAATGGAAGGTCGGGGCGGCTGCTCTTTTCGCCTACCGCCGGGGACGGCGGGGTCCAGTTCGTTCTATTTGCCGGAGGCCGAGGGGGCGGGTGCACAGGGACGAAATGGACTCGGCGGTCCTCCACCGTAGAGAAGCGGCAGGGGCGCGGCTGCGACGCCAGTCTCCTACTCGATCCAACTGCCCCGGCTCAGCCGGGGCAGAGGCCTCACAGAACCCTGAACCCTATCTCCTGAACCCTCGGGGTGCGGCAACGAAGTTGACGCGCACCCCCTCCCGTCTTGACGCTTCAGACGCAGCATTCTAAAGTGTCCGCCATGCAGCGCTTTCTCCTTTTTCTGATTGGACTCCTGCTCCTGCCCCTGTGCGGGGGCCTGGCCCGCTCGATTCTGGATCTGTTTCCGTTCGCCGTGATCAACAACCCGCCTTGGATCGCACCCTCGATTCTCGCCATCTGCGCCGGATACGGGTGCTGGACGGCTGTCTATGTCTGCATGCCGCCCGCCATCCAGGTCTACATCTGGGGACATGAGCTCACCCATGCCCTGTGGGGGCACCTCACGGGCGCCAAAGTCGGCAAAATCCACGTGAACGGCGCGGGCGGGTCGGTCGCGATCTCCCAGCCCGGTGTTTGGACGACCCTCGCCCCCTATTTCATCCCCTTCTACACCTTGGTCGTCGTGCTGCTGCGCCTCGTCCTCGGATTGTTCCTCGAGATGGAACGCTGGGAACTGGCGTGGCTTTTCCTGGTCGGCTTGACGTGGAGCTTCCACATCACCTACACCTTGCGCAGTCTGCTCCAGCATCAGCCCGACATCCAGACCTTCGGCCGCCTCTTCTCCTACACGCTCATTACCGCGATCAATCTGCTCGGCCTCGGGTATGTGCTCGTATTCGCCAGTGCGGCGACACTCCCCGCGTTTCACGAGCAACTCTTCGCACGCACCGCATCCGCCTACCGCACGACCGCCTGCGAACTGCGGGACCTGACCCAGGCCGCGGTCCGGAAAATCGCATCCTACTGACAATCCCAACAATAAAACCGCCCCTGCCGACGTTTAGTGGAATGTGAACGGCAGGCACGGCAACTCACCCTATCCATGATTGACCCCGAAACAAGCGACGATCTCCTGGCCAAGGCCTTCGACACCAGCGGCAGCGAAGCGGCAATTGAATTGCTCGTCATGCGTCACGGCCGCGCCCTGATGGGCTATCTGAGAGCCAAGACGCCAGAGGCCGAGGACGTCTTCCAGGAAACTTGGTTGCGGGCCATCCGGGGTATTCATGGGTTCAAGGGCGGCAGTTTCCGCGCCTGGCTGATCGTGATCGCCAGAAACGGAATGATCGACCGGGCCCGGCGGGCGCGCCCGGCGGTCAGTCTGGACGCACAGGATGACCGGGGGCAAACCCTCGGCGAGAAATTGCCGGGCAACACCCTGACGGCTCCTGTGAACCTCGCTGAGGAAGAGGCCCGGCGCCGGATCATCGAGCGGGTCGATGCCCTGCCTGCCGAGCAACGCGAGGTGTTTCTGCTCCGAACGCAGCAGGAACTCAGCTTTGCTGAGATCGCCAAGCTGCTCGGGGTGCCGCTCAACACGGCCTTGGGCCGAATGCATTACGCCGTCACGAAATTGCGCAGGGAACTGGAGATGGAACATGAACAGCACTGACCACGAGCTTGAAATGAAGGCCCTGCTGGCCGCCAGCGGGGAGGCTCGGCTTTCCGAACGTGAACGGCAGCAGACGGCCGCCTGGACGCGCGACCTCGAAGCTTTGACGAAGCACGCGAAAGCGGCCTTTTCCGCCGGCCCGGCCGGGGTGCTGACGGTCAGCCAGTTGAATCCGGCCGCCCGGACCGCGATTGCGCGCCGCCGGTTCCGCATCCGGCAGCACCGCCTGGTGCGGCGCCTGGCAGCCGCAGCGGCCCTGGTTCTGCTCATCGGCGGCGGGTTCCAGGTCCACGTGCGGAATGCGGAACAGGTCCGTTTGGATCGCCTGGGAAGCGTCCTCTTCCTGCTCGAAAATGCGGACGAGGCCTACCTGGACAGCCGCCTGGGCACTGACCGCGTCACGCTTGAATCGCTTGCGGAACAGCTCAGCCGCCTGCAGTGCGCCCAGAACTGAACGCTTCAACCGCCTGGCGCACGCGTTCCCCGATGGGCCCCTCGATCGGCTGAAAGGCCAGCCCCGTGATTTGCTCGTAGGCCAGAATATAGCGTTTGGCCGCCTCGATGCGCACTTCTTCCGTCAGGGCGGGCGGCGTACCGTCACCTAGGAAGCCACGCGCCGCCAGCCACTCGCGCACATACTCCTTGTCGAGCTTGCGCTGGTCCTTGACCGCCGCAAAAAGCCCGTCGTAGGTATCGGCATACCAGTAGCGCGAAGAGTCGGGGGTATGGATCTCGTCGCTGACGACCAGCTGGCCGTTCAACAGTCCCAGTTCGTACTTGGTGTCGACCAGGATCAGTCCGCGCGCGGCGGCGTGCGCCACGCCGGCGTTGAAGAGGCTGAAGCATAACCGGGCGGCCTCGTCATACAGTGCGGGGGTGATCAAGCCCTCGGCAACGGCCTCGTCGCGCGAAATGTTGCGGTCGTGGAGCTCGTGCTTCGTCGTCGGCGTCAGAATCGGCTTCTCGAGCCGCTGATCCTTGCGGAGCCCCTCAGGCAGCGGATTGCCGCAGATGACGCGGGCGCCCGCCGCGTAGTTGGTCCAGGCGGAAGTCTTGGTGACGCCCGTGATGTAGCCGCGGACAATGAACTCCAGGGGAAGCTGCGCGCACTCCGCCACGACCATCACGTTCGGGTCGGGAACGGAGAGGACATGATTCGGACACACGTCGCGCATCCGCTCGAACCAGAAGGCGGCAAGCTGGTTCAGCACCTGCCCCTTGAAGGGAATCGTCCCCAGCACGCAGTCAAAGGCCGAGACCCGGTCCGTCGTCACCAACAGGCGCCGCCCACCCGGCAGCAGATAGCTGTCGCGGACCTTGCCGGTGATGCGCTTGCCGACCGCATAGTCCGTGCCGTCCAATACATTGCCCAATTCCCGGCTGATCCGTGCTTCCGAAATCATGTTTCCATCCTCTAGGTTTTGCGAACCACTTCACTGATTGCATTGATGAACTGATTGACATCGGCGAAGCGGCGATAAACCGATGCAAAACGCACATAGGCGACGTCGTCGAGCTTCTCCAGCCGCTGCATGACCTTCTCGCCGATGTCCTGGCTCGAAATATCCGAATCCTCGCGCTGCTCGATCTCCTCGATGATCTCATCGACCAGCGAATCGATCATGATGGGGCTCACCGGACGCTTTTCGCAGGCCCGCATGATGCCGCTCATCAACTTGAGCCGACTGAACTCCTCGTGGCGTCCATCCCGTTTCACCACGCGCAAGGCGTCCTTCACGATCTCCTCGAAGGTCGTAAACCGCTGACCACAGCCCAGACAGGCCCGCCGGCGCCGGATCGCCACGCCCTCGCGGGCCGCTCGGCTGTCCAACACCTTGTCATCCTGATGTCCGCATTTTGGGCAACGCATAATCGCATCGTCTCCTGTTGCCTGCGCCGGTTAAAGGCCAAAAACCTGATTGACAGATGCCAGCAGCTTCGCGGGATCGGCGGTCGCCAGAATGACGCAGTGCTTCTCGTCCAGAACGGCGACGTGCTCGAGCTTCGCATCCGGTGCGCCGATGCCATAGACGATGACGGGGAGCGCGCTGGTGCGCGACATCTTCTGAAGCATGCCCACGACCGCGTCCGCGCACTGCCCCTCCATCTCCAGACGCATCACGATCACCGAGGGCGGCTGCAGGATGGCGGCCTCCAGCAGGTCCGCCCCGCCGGCAAAGGCCTGTACATCATAGGCCCGCTCCCGGAAAACCCTGATGATCGACGCCTGCAAAACCGCATCCGGTTCGCCCAGATAGACCACGGGCGGAGGCGCGGCCTCAGGCGAGGAAGCGCTTCCGCCACGCTGAAAAATGATCCGGCTCACTTCGAGCGCCAGATCCTCCGGGTCGCAGGGCTTGGCGATGAAGCCATCCACCTGCTTATCGGCGAAATACTCGGCCATCCGCGCGCGGGCCGTCAGAACCAGGACCGGAAAGCGGAGGCTGCCATCGGGAAGCTGGAGGCGATCCAGGACACCCATCCCGCCCATGCCGGGCATGCTCATGTCCAGCACGATCAGGTCCGGCTTCAGACGCCTCAACAGCGCCAGCGCCTTTTCCCCGCTATCCGCCTTGGAAACGGCGTAGCCCTCGATCTCGAGAAAATCGCCCAGCGTGGCCAGCAGGCTGGCATCGTCGTCAACCAAAAGAATATTGCGCTTCATCAAAACTCCAGTAGCAGCAAACCACTTCTGCGGCACCCGAACGGTTGCTGAATGCAAGCGATTATAAGTTATCCGGCCCGGAATGCACACTAAAAACGACAAATCGGATCAAGTCGTTCTTGACCCACACCCGAAACATCGGCACACTGTCATCCCTTCAACCCGCTTCAGAATCGCGAGACCCCCACCGATGCTTCCCACAGAACGAGCTAATGAAATCACGCGCCGGCGCACCTTCGCCATCATTTCGCACCCCGACGCCGGCAAGACGACGCTGACGGAGAAGCTGCTGCTTTATGGCGGCGCCATCCAGCTGGCTGGCTCCGTGCGCGCCCGCCGCGACCAGCCCAGCACGGCCTCGGACTGGATGGAACTGGAGAAGGAGCGCGGCATCTCGATCTCCTCCACCCTGCTTCAGTTCGACTACGGCGGATGCGTCATCAACCTCCTCGACACCCCGGGCCACAAGGACTTCAGCGAGGACACCTACCGCGTGCTGACCGCCGTCGACAGCGTCATCATGGTGATCGACGCCGCCAAGGGAATCGAGGAGCGCACGCGCAAGCTGTTTGAAATCTGCCGCCTCCGCGGCATCCCCATCTTCACCTTCATGAACAAGATGGACCGTCCGGCGCAGGATCCGCTGACGCTGGTCGACGAACTGGAGAAGGTGCTCGGCATCGGCGCCTTTCCCGTCACCTGGCCGGTCGGCAACGGCGAAGACTTCCGCGGCGTCTACGACCGGATCGAGCACCGCCTCTACCTCTATGAGCGCTCGGCCCGCGGTCGCCACCGCGCCGCCAGCCGCGTCAGCGGCATCCACGACGACGCCTTCAAGGCGCTGCTGCAGCCGGAGGCGCATGCCGCCTGGGTGGAGGAGGTCGAAATGCTGGCCGGCGCCGGCGAAACCTTCGCCGCCGAGGACATCCTGGCCGGGCGCATCACCCCCGTCTTCTTCGGAAGCGGCATCACCAACTTCGGCGTCCAGCTGCTCCTCGACTACTTTGTCAAGCACGGCGCCCCCCCGCAGCCCCGCACCACGATGGCCGGCGAAACCATCGACCCCGCCTCGGCGGACTTCTCGGGCTTCGTCTTCAAGGTGCAGGCCAACATGAACCCGCGCCACCGCGACCGCCTGACCTTCGTCCGCATCTGCTCGGGAACCTTCGAAAAGGACATGGTCGTCCCCGATCCCGACACCGGCAAGCCCGTCCGCCTCTCCTACCCCCAGAAACTCTTCGGCCAGGACCGCGAAACCGTCGAAGTCGCCTATCCTGGCGACATCGTGGGGCTCGTGACCCACAAGGCCTTCCGCATCGGCGCGACGCTGACGACGAATCCCGCCATCGTCTACGATGAGATTCCGCGCTTTTCCCCGGAGGCCTTTGCGACCATCCGAAACATCGGGACGGCCAAGCAGAAGCAGTTCCGCGAGGGCATGGACCAGTTGCTGGACGAGGGCGTCATCCAGGCCTTCAGGACGCCCGAGACCGGCATGACCAGCGCGCTCCTGGGCGCGGTCGGCCAGCTCCAGTTCGATGTCGTCCTGTACCGGCTGCAAAACGAATACGGCGCCGATCCGCGCATCGAGCCATCCCCCTACGCCCTGGTGCGCTGGTTCGATGCCGGCGTGCGGCGCGCACAGTACGAAGACGCCTACCTGGGCATCGGCGTCAAGCTGGCCGAGGACCTGCAGGGCAACCTGGTCATTCTCTTTCCCACGCAGTGGGCCCTGGACTATTTTCTGGAAAAGAACCCCGGCGCGAGCCTGCACACCGTCTCACCCCACGCCAAGGCCCTCCCCGTCGTCAAGTAGCCGTTGCGGGGCTCAAACCAACAAGCGCCTACAGCGCGATCTCAGCGAAGGACACCTCGCGCGGGGCGACGTCGCGTTGCACAGCAACCGCAGCGGCCTTGCCTGCCGCTTCGCCCAGTGCGGCCGCCACGCCCGTGACACGGTAACTTGCGTGGGCGGAAAATTCGCCGCTAATACAACGACCGGCCATCACCAGGTTGGGCGCATCGCGAGCAATCAGGGCGCGCAGCGGAATGTCGTAAGGTTGCACCTTCACCCCCGAGGCCTCCAGGCCTTTTCCCAGCGTTGGGTCGAGCGCATGGATGAATCTCGATGAGATGCGGCAGGCATCCCGTCGTCCAGATGCCGCCCAGCGCTCCGTGCGCTTCGATCAGTCGCACGCGTACGCCCCGCCGCGCGGCGGCGATGGCGGCCATGACACCGGCAGGGCCACCCCCAGCAACAAGAATATCCGCCGACTCAACCACGGGCACGTCACGTGCCGGCTCACAAAAAGCTGTCATCTTATGTTTCGCTCCCCAAGATTGCAGTGGGTCGACATTCGATTTTCTGAACAACCATGAGCCCATTATATAGCGGTTTGAATCAGATTTATCCAGACAAACCGGAGCACCCGGGAACCGTCCCAACACCTGGCTTGACCCAGATAGTCCAATATTGTAATATCCCATCTTGAATTAAATCGGCACGGATCGAACCATGACAAACAAACGCGAAGCGCGACAGGACACGGACTCCGGCAGGATCATTCTGGGCGAAACCAGCTTCCTCCCCCTGTACCGGCGCGTCAACCAGGCCATGGCCGTGCGTCTCGCCCGCAGCGGACTCCCCGTCACATCGGCCGCCACGTTACTGCACCTGCACACCACGCCTGACGACTCCGAGCCCTCCCGGCTGGCCGACGAATTCCACGCGCCCCGTCAGACGATGACCTTTATTCTGGATGCCCTGGAACGGATGGAACTGGCCCGCCGGACACCGCATCCGGTCGACCGCCGCAAAAAGGTCATCGAACTCACCTCGAAGGGCCGGCGGCTGGCCCAATCGATACTGGACGACCTGCTGCTGTTCGAGGCCAAGGCTGCCGCCGCGACTTTCTCCCCGAGCGAATTGGAAACCTTCAGAGCCTTCGTCGTTAAATTCGCCAAGGCCCTCGAGCAACAGAACAACGCCCCCGCCCGCGTTTAGGAATGCCGCCATGTCATTACGCCCCACCCTTTCCGTTGGTCTCCTGACGGCGATGCTGTTCGCCGTCGGCTGCGCCTCCTTCGATGCCGTCCAGGCACGGAAGGACCAGAGCCTGTCGTTCACCGAATCCTTGCGGCGGCAGTCGCAGGACCTGCTCGCGACACCCCTCTCGCTGAACGACTGCATCCGCATCGCCATGACCAACAATTACG
>CAZQKI010000212.1:6026-7682 GCA_964592855.1 uncultured Lentisphaerales bacterium | reverse complement strand
GATGATCGCCCCGTTCCAGAGCTCGCGCAGGAACTCCGGGAGGGGTAGCACGGTCACCCCGTCGCCGGTCAACCGGCGGGTACCTCGAAACACGCCATACGCGCGCACGGTGGATGGCTCCATGGAGCCCTGGAGCAGCCTCAATCCGTTGCCGAAGCGCCTCTGCCACTCCCGCGCCGCCTTGATCTCCACCGCGACGTACCCCGACCGCGTTTCGACGAGAAGATCGACCTCGGCGCCGTCGTAGTTCCGCCAGAAGTGGAGCGGGTAGCGAAGGCCGTGATAGTCCACATAGGCCCGGACCTCGTTGACGACCAGGGTTTCCATCAAGGCGCCCATCTCCTCCTGGGTCGGAGGATAGGCAAGCCGGCCCGACAAGGCGCGCGCAACGCCCGTGTCGAACAGATAGAACTTGGGATGGACGACCTGCTTGTTCGCCCGCTTCAACTGCCAGGCCGGCAGCCAGAACCCGACCAACGTATCCACCAGGATGTCGAAGTAGTTCTGGACGGTCGTCCGACCAACGGCCGCTTCGCGCGAAAGATTGGCCATGTTCGTGACCTGCCCGTTCTGACGCGCGGCGACCTCCAGAAAGCGGGAGAACGAACCGACATTGCGCGTGAGGGCTTCCGCGCGGATTTCCTCGTTCAGATAGGTGTCCGCATAGGTTGCCAGATACGCCTCCGCGTCGTTCCCCGTCACGGCCAAAGGCAACGAGCCGTGCGTCAGAACCCTTTCGGCATCGTAGTCGGCCCCCAGCTCAGCGGAAGTCAACGGGTGCATCCGGGTCATGATGGCCCGCCCGGCAAGCAGGTTGGCTCCCCCGCGCTTGAGTTTGCGTGCGCTCGATCCGCAAAGGACGAACCGCAGCCGCCGCTTTTCGATCAGCCGATGGACTTCATCCATCAGCGCGGGTACCTTCTGGACTTCGTCCACCACAACCCATGATCCCGCTGCGAGGGCCTGCTGTTCATCGAACAGCAATTCCGGCCGGCGCTCCAGGCGCAAAACCTCGCGCGAACTGAGGAGATCGTAGTGGGCAGCGGCGCCGAAATGCTGCTCGATCCACGTCGACTTCCCGGTTCCGCGAGGGCCGAAGAGCAGAAACGACGCCGCAGGAACGGGTAGCGATCTTTTGTACATAGTCGGCATTATTACGGAAATTATGCCAACAGGCAAGGCATAAACACGAACATCAGTTCCGTCTCCAATACACTTGGGGACAGGCAAACAGCGCCTCCCGCGTGCGGCATTGGCCAGGGTTCTTGTTCACATCCGATCTAACAACTCCGCGGGTGCCGGCGCCTCTTCCTCGGGCATCGGATCCCGGCAGGAACCGTCCAACATCGCCTCGATCTCCGCCTCCGTGAATGGCGCATCGACCCGGTTGTCCCGTGTTCCCGGCTCCATCAGCGCCTGCTCCTCCGCCGTCGGCCGGAGCAGGGGACGCAACTCCACCGTCTTCGCGCCGGGCACGTAGCCCAGCACGACCCCATACCCGACCATGTTCGCCTCCCGCATGCGGTAGGCATGCCGCACGAACCGGCACAGTGCCGGCCACTTGTCCGGCCCCCGGGCCTGGCCGTGCCGGGCGAACAGTTCCACATACCGGGCATACAGGACCAGTTGGTCGATCCGCTGCCGCACCGCCGGATC
>CAZQKI010000212.1:3200-5926 GCA_964592855.1 uncultured Lentisphaerales bacterium | reverse complement strand
CCGGATCGGGCCGGCGGGGCACGACCTCCCACACGGGGCCGGGAAAGAACTGGCGGTACCCCAGCCGGTGCAGGAAGTCCCAGACCGCATAGGCCACGCCCAGTTCCGAGGCGCCGATCAGTTGCACGCCCTTGTCATGGGAGCGAAGGATATAGCTCTGCCGCGTGGCCAGGTCCGTGAGACCGAACCGTTCCGTCAGCTTGAGCACGGGCTCGGCCGCGAGCGCGGGGAACTCGGCCGCCAGTCCCACGGCGAGCCCGGTCGTGCCGTCGCCGTTTGTGACGACAAAAGACGCGCCGGTGATCCGCGCCAGCATCTCACGCAATGTCGCGGCCATGTTCGTGGAGGAGGCGCAGGGCTGATCGCCCACCACGATGGGCGCCAGCGCCTGTCCTTGCCGGGCAAGCGCGAACGGTTCGGCCGCTTCCGCCGACAGGGCGCAACCCAGCGCAATCGCCATTCCCACGGTCCATAGACTCATTTTCACCTGTTACCTCAAGACCTCCTCACTTCTCCCGCGCCACCAGCACCGGCCCCATCAGGCCGCCGGTGCCGATCTCGTTGAGCCAGCTCCGCTCGCAGAGAATCGTGATCTGGTTCGCACCGGGCTTGATATGGGAGATGCTCAAGATCCGCCATTCTCGCGCGAACGCGTCATCCCGTCCCACGCACTATTGAACGAACAGGATCGTCCCCGGTGCCGGCACCCCGATCATGAAACGCCCCAGTTGGGTCAGCCCCGCCGCCGTGATCGTGCGCGTAACGGTGTCGACCTGAGCGGCCAGTTTCTCCCAGGCGCCACCGTTCCAGCGGTAGAGGTTCAGATTCGCCTCGACGAG
This sequence comes from uncultured Lentisphaerales bacterium, assembly GCA_964592855.1. Lineage (GTDB taxonomy): Bacteria > Verrucomicrobiota > Kiritimatiellia > RFP12 > JAAYLN01 > JAAYLN01. The sequence goes on along the minus strand of CAZQKI010000212.1, from coordinate 5,087 downwards.
GCCCGGAAGCGCGGCGGCGGCGGCGTGGTCGTAGCGAATCTTCAGGGTGCAGGCCGTCATTCCCCCCACCGCAAAATCGTGGACGCTGATCGCCCGGATCGCGCCGGCCGGCTGCACCGCTCCGTGATCCACGGCAAACAGCTTGCCGGTCAGCTTGCCCGAGGCGCCGGTGAAGGCCAGCCGCGCGCCGTTCACCAGGTCCAGGTCCGCCTGCTCGCCCCAATAGTAGGTGTTGTTGCCGCTGACTGTCAGCAGCGGCAGCCGCAGTTCGCCGCGGTCGCGGGCGTACCAGCCATTGGCGCCCTCGCGCGTGTTGTCGAGCTCATTGTACATCGTCCCCATGCCGCTCAGATCGAGCGCGCGGTCGGCGCCGTAGCCGTCGGCCACCACCTGTCCGTTCATGTAGATCGGACCGGTCAGGAACCAGCGATTGCCCCCTCCGGCATCGCTCCAGCCGCGCAGCAGGCCGCTGCCGGGTGCGTTCCATCGCACCCTGACCCCGACCCCGGTCACCCCCTGCGTCACGATCCCGCAGCCCGCGGCATCGCCCAGGTTGAACACGCCCCGGCCCGAACCGCCGATGACAAATGATCGGTCGAGCCAAGTCGAATTCTTGGCCAGAACCAGCGTGCCGCCCGCCTGGTGCCAGACGCCCGTTGCGCCCGATCCGATATACAGATTGCTGCCCGGTCCGTTCATCACCGTTCCACCCGTCTGGATAAACACGGCGTTCGTCGCGCCGGCATTGGCCACGCTGATTCCCCCCTCGGCATAGAAAGATCCCTGCCGCATTTCCATCCGGCCATTGCCCCCGTTGCCGATGTAAGCGGTGACCTTGTTGACCAGCCTGAGTTCGGCGGCAGGGCCGTCCAGGACAAACAGCGCCGACTTGCCGATGGCGGCGGTGACCGCGAACGCCAGCCCGGTGTTGACGAAACGACCGCCGGTCATCCAGTATTCGCCATCAGAAACGTAGAACCTTCCGTTGTTGACGCCCGCCGTGCGCAGTTCCAGATATCCGCCCGATTGGCGCACCTCGCCCCGACCGACATTGGCGCCGATCGTCAGATCGGCATACATGATGTTCGTGCCCCCCGAAAGCTCGTACCGTCCCATAGAGTTGGCGTAATACCCCAGCCGCAACCCCTTGTCATTCCAGATCGAGCCGGTGGCCTGGACCAGCACGCCCGTTCCGAAAGTGCTCATGGAGATCAGGTTGACGGTATTGCTCAAGGAAGCGGCACCGGCGATCAGGCGGAGTTCGTCCCGCTTGCCGGCCGTATTGCCGATCGAGATGCCGGCACTCTCGCACGCCCCCGTCACGGTCACCGTGCTGCCGTTGTTCACATACGCCTGGAGGTTGCCGCCGATGCTGGGGAGCCCGGCAGACCAGTTGGCGGACACCTGCCAGTCGCCCGTTCCCGTCGGTTTCCACTTGGTGTCGGCCGCGTGCGTCAGGCCGAACGCCGCCAGGGACAACACCGCTACAGACATCCTGCATGCTTGGTTTTTCATGATTGCCGTTCTCTCCTTCGGTTGCTTGATATTGTTCTCTCAGAAGCCGCGGGTCCATTCGTCGGCGCAGCCCAGGAAATAGAATCCCGTGTCATACTTTCCGAGTGTGTCGCGGAACTCCGTCACCTGCCGGCCGATCAGGCGGCCGTCGTAGCATTCGTAGACATCCGTTGGCGCGGGGAGGCGCACGACCTTCTCCCCCGCCTCGCGGGCGTGCAGGGTCAGGAAACTGCGGCCGGGCAGCACCACGTCGTTCTGGTCGGCATAGACGTGGACGCCGGACTCGCGGGCGATGTTGCGGAGGATGAAGGCGTTGAGCATCGGCGCGGCGACGTAGACCGAAGTCCAGTCGGCGAAATGCTTGACGCAGAA
>CAZQKI010000212.1:0-3100 GCA_964592855.1 uncultured Lentisphaerales bacterium | reverse complement strand
GCATCGGCGCGGCGACGTAGACCGAAGTCCAGTCGGCGAAATGCTTGACGCAGAAACCCGGCGCCTGCACCGGGTCGAGCTCGCCCAGCACCTCGGCCTCCGGATCGTCGACATAGATCAGCGGCCCGAAGATCCCGGCGCGGTCGTCGTTGCCGAGCAGTCCGGCGCCGATGTACCCGGGCGGGCGGGCGCCGCTCAGGTAACTGTCGCCGCCGACTCCCGCGTCGAGACGGACATACGGATGCCGGAGCGCCGTCAGCGTCACGCGGGGAAGCGCCTCGGCTTCCAGGGACTTGAGCTTGAACCCGGTCAGACGCTCCACGCGGGCGAGGTCGATCCCCGCCGACGACTGGATGCCTGGGGCGTAGGACCAGATCACCACCGCGCCGTTGCGCTTCACGCGCCGCTCGATCGCCGCGATCTCGGCGTCCGTCAGATAGAACGTGTTCAGGAAGTAATAGAGCTTGTGGTCCGGGAAGCGGGGATCGGCCAGGTCGTTGTGGAGGAAGAGGTTCCACGGGATGCCGCTGCGACCCCACTGCTGCTGGCGCTGGGAGTAGAGCATCGGGTAGAAGAGGCGGTTGGCGTTCTGCTGGTGGAAGACGCTCTCCTCGTCGACGATGAAGGCGGCTCCCGACGCCGCGCCGCGGGGGAAGCGGAGGCTCCGCCTCCCGATCTCCGCCAGCCGCGCGATGCAGTCGCCGACCGCCGGATGGTCGTACATCCCCTTGACCATGGCGTGCCACCAGAGGCCGTATCCCCGGATGACCGCGTGGCCGAAGTCGCGCTTGAGGGCGCCGACGGTCTCCCGTTCGTCCGCCGCGATCTTCCCCAGTGTGAAGGCCTTGCGGTAGGTCTCCGGGATGTGGAAGGTCCGCGTGTCCTGGTCCTGGTAGATCAGCTTGTTGTGCAGCAGATAACTCCCCACGGGCATCATGGATGTCGAATCGCCTCCCGGTTCGCGGCTCTCGTACGAAGCCGGCGAGGTGAAGGTGTCGACGTCGGGATGGGCCAGCGCCCGGCGGACCATGCTGACGGAGGCCTGGTTGTAGATGTAGGCGTGGAACCCCGCGTCCATCACGGCCCCCAGGTGGCTGCCGGCGAGGCTCTCGCGGTTCGTGGCGCGCTTGATGGCGCCGCAGAGGTCGATGATGATCGTCTCGACCCGCTCGGCAAAGCACTGGTAGTAATCGGCCGACCACGCCCGGCGCGGATCGCGGAAGGTGAAGCGGTCGGTCCGCAGCCGCTCCGCGCGCGGCGGCGGCACGGCCGTCGTCAGCGTCGCCTCCGGCATCAACCAGGCCGCCTGCAGCGCCGCGTCCGTGCCATACCGGGCGCGCAGCCAGCAGCGGAAGCAACCGGTCATGGCGGTCGAGAAATCGGAACAGAACCAGCGGCCGTCCGAGGCGCAGGCGCCGATGGGGTTGTTCTCGCCGCAGGAGCCGAGGCCGAACTCGTAGAGGATGAAGCGTCCGTTGTAGCGTTCATGCAGCCGCGTGCAGGTCTGCTCGTAGCAGCTTTTCAGCAGGTCGAGGAACGGCTCGGAACCCCAGGAAGCGTCACGGTACATCGCGCCGGACGGACCTTTGAGGTTGGGGTAGCGGCTGAGATCCCGGTCGAACTGCATCACTTCATCGGGATGGGCGTCCATCCACCAGTCGGGCGCCCGCAGGCAGGTTCGGAGGATAAGCAGCGCGCCGGGTTCGCGGGCCAGCACGGCGTCGGCCTCCTTTTCAATGGTCGACGTGTCGACGGTGCCGTCGGGGCGTATGGGGATCGGGGGATCGGAGACCATGTAGATGCCGGCCTTGGCGGCGGCAAAGCTCTCGTAGGGGGCCTTGTAGAGAAATGGCGCCTGCAAAAAATGCGGTGTGCCGTTGACCACCAGTGCCGGCTGACCCTGCACCTCGTCAATTGCGGCGCAGATCCGGCTGTCCTTCCCCCGCTTCTTTCCAGCATCCATCTTGCATTCCCCGTTCGGCTCGTTCGTTCGGCCCCGCATCCCCTGCCCCGCTCGTCCGGCATCCCGCCGGACCGCCAAAATAAACAGACATTGTCATGGTAGGCCTCCCGGTAGGCATTGTCAACGGGCTTGCCTGAAGGCGAGCGAACGGCTTGAGCGTGAAACGACCCACTTGAAACGGGCGAGGCTGCCCGTTCCCCCAGGCGTGAACCCGCTGACGACGTGTTGACAGGACTTGCCTGCGGCGCCTGTGTATGCTACTTTCTCCATATCGATAACTAATTGATGAACGGCGGAAAACTTCATGTATACAAGAAACGCCTATCTCAGCCGGATACGCAGCTTTCTGGGCAAACCGGTGGTCAAGGTGATCACGGGCATGCGTCGCGTGGGGAAGAGCACCCTGTTGCGGCAGGTCATTGACGTTCTGCATGCGGACGGCGTGGCGGATGATCGTATCCTCTACGTGGACATGGAGTCGCTCGATTTCGAGCATATCCGGTCCTATCGTGAGCTGCAGGCGGAAGCGAAGCGTTCACTCCTGAAACAGCCGGGCATGAAATACCTGCTGGTGGACGAAGTCCAGGAGATCGCCGAGTGGGAACGGGCGGTGGCGTCGCTGGCGGGACGGGGTGACGTGGACATCCTGCTCACGGGCTCCAATGCCCACCTGTTCTCCTCCGAACTGGCCACCCGGCTGTCGGGTCGCTACATCGAATTCCCCGTCTATGCGCTGGGGCTGGGCGAGTACCTGCAGTTCCGGGGCGTCGGGAAGAAAGATGTCCAAAGTGAACTGCTCGATTTCCTCCGTTTCGGCGGGCTGCCGGCCATCCACCATTTCGGTCTCGACGAGGAGATGGTCTATCAGTACGTCGGCTCGATCTACAACACGATCCTGCTGAAAGACATCGTCAAAAGGCATCAGGTACGCAATGTCGAACTGCTGGAGAAGGTCGCGCGCTACCTGTTCGACAACATCGGCAACGTGATGTCCGCCAAGAGCATCGCGGACTACGTGAAGTCACAGCGCCTGCAGGTCGGGGTCGAAACCGTACAAAATTATCTGGGGTACTTTCGTGAAGCCTTGATTGCCCACCGCGTGCAGCGTTACGACCTCAAAGGGAAGCGCTTGCTGGA
>CAZQKI010000211.1:0-7728 GCA_964592855.1 uncultured Lentisphaerales bacterium | reverse complement strand
AAACGGGGATGCGCCCTGCCCTGGCCCCGGCCTCGCGCGGTGCTTGACGCGTCCGTCGGCCTCTGATACGATCAAACCGATTCATCGGTATAACCATGGCAGCCAGGAAGACAGCCGGCGTTCGCAGGAGTCAACTTTCCGCAGGCCCGACCCAGACCGGGCGGGCGCGGAAGGCCATCGTCCGCTACGTCCATGCACGCGGACTGAAGCCGGGCGACCGGCTGCCGTCGCAGGCCGAGCTGCGGCGGCTGCTGGGGTTCAGCAACGACACCCTGCTGGCCGCCATGGGCGCGCTGGTGCGGGCGGGCGGACTGCGGCGCCGGAGCGGGTGGGGCACAGGCCTCTGCGACCTGGACGCGCTGTCGAAGACCTGTTGGACCGTCGGCATCGCGGGGCTGGTGGCCCCCGACAGCGGCCCCGTGGCCTTCTACGGTGCGCTCCTGCACCGGCTCCTGAGCCGGTTGGCGCGGGCCGGGTGCCGCTGCAATACGTACTTCCGCAGCGAACAGGCGCACTGGCCCCATCGGCTCTCGGACTTTCCGGGTCTTGAGGAGGATGCGGAAGGCGGGGCGATCGACGCCTTGCTGGCCATCACCAGCCTGGACTTGCGGCAGTGCCGCGCGTTGGAGCGGCGCGGGCTGCCGGTTTGCCACACCGGCTTCTGGGAGGAGATGCCGCACGCGACGATTGTCGACATGCGGGCCATGCTGCGCGATGCGGCGGAGGTGCTGGCCGCGCGCGGCATCCGTCGTCTGGCCGTGCTGCACCCCGATCCCGCGCATTTGCTGGCCACGGTCCGCGATCAGCCGGTCGCCGGCCGCGCGGGCGTGCCGTCGATGCTGCGCACGGGCGAAGCGCTCGTCGCGCCGGCGTCACAGGGGGCGGGTTCCGCCGCCGTCCGGCAACTGCTGGCCCGCCCGCCGGCGCGACGCCCCGGCGCGCTGGTCTGCACCGACGATTTCACCGCGCTGGAGGTGACGCAGGTGCTGGCCGGGCAGTCCGGGTACCGCCCGTTGGTGGCGGTCATGACGACGCGACAGCTTCCCATCCCCTTCGCCCTTCCGGTGATCCGCTTCGAGCTGGACCTGGACGAGCTTGCGGACCGGGGCGTTCAGAAGCTCCAGAAGCTGCTCCTGAATCCCGCTCTCAACGGGGGGATCGATTACGTGAACGTGCGCGCCGTGGAGGGTAGCGCGTGCGGGCCGGCGAACGGGGCGCGCCAAACACCCAAAGCGAAAGGACGGCCGCCGCATGTGTAACCGCTTCGTTGGGTTCCTCCCAAGCCGCCGCTCACGCGCCTGTCTCGCGGCGCGGATTGTGGGCTTGGCGCTGCTGTGTCCGGTCGCCTTCGCGCAGGACGCCGCCGCGCGTGAGCCGCACTGGCACCAGCCGCACTGGCAGGTTCCCCTGGTCAACTGGCTCAAGGGCCTGACGGTCGCAGACATGCACGCCGAGGCGAAGGCCATCGCGATCCCCGAGTTGTCCGAAACGGAGGCGCGCCGGCTCCTCCAGGTGGCCCAGGGTGCGGCGCCGTTGGCCAGCTTCATGACCACTGCGGCGTCCCTGCCGGACACGAACTTCGTATGGCAGGGAATCTGGCGCGCCAACCTGCCGCTGGCGCAGCCAATGCTCAAGGACGCGTCCCACGGCCTCGCGACAGGCCAGCTCTGGCTGCCGTCGCACCCGACGACCGCGAACTTCCTCGCCCTGGCGTGGTCGCTCGAAGAGCCATGGAACCCCTACCGCAAGGATCCCGCCATCGCGCGCCGCGCCGCAGCCATATCCATCGTGGACCTGCTGGCCCAGGCGGAGAACATCTTCTACTATTCCGACCCCGCCAGCAGCAAGGAGGGCCGCAAGTACGGCTTTGCCCACCCCGGGCAGATGGGCTTCACGCTCACGTTCAGCGCCTTCACGTTGCTGAAGGTCAAAGACGCGCTTCCAGCCGCGGTTGTCGCAAGCTGGTCCGACGCGCTCGAGTGGTTGGCGAGGGGCACTGCGGCGATGCGGCCGATGGGGCCGCAGAACATGCGCCTCAGCCTGCCGGTGGCCTTCCACTACTGCCTGCTGGCAACCGGCAGACCCGTTTTCGGGGAACTCCGCGACGCGTGGCTGGAGAAGGTCATGTTCGGTCCCGAGCTGAGCCCGGCGGGCCACTACTGGGAGGGTGCGAACCGTTCGCCGGACGGCTCCTACAATGGCATCGGACTCCACCGCATCGCCGAGTACTGGTCGATCAGCCGGGACGCGCGGGCGCTGGAGGTGTTGCGCAAGGCCTACCGCCTCAAGGCTTACCTGACCCTCGTCGAGCCGGATGGCAAACTGCTCGGAGCGAGCCACTTCAACGACCGCGACACGGCCACATTTGCCGATGACCAGTTCGGAGGGCGGGAGATCCAGTTCGCCCTCGAATTGCCCGACGCCCTCAGCTTTCTGGTTCGGAACCGCGCCGTCTGGCCGCAGACCGTCGACCCCGTCCGCGTGCAGACCGCCATCGCGAACGCACACAAGCGGCTCTCGACTCGCATTCTGCCGGCGCATGGCTGGGGCCTGGCTCCGGGATACCATGACGCGCCGCACCAATGGGGCTTGGCGGGGACGCTGCCTTACTTCCTGTATCAGCAGGACACGGCGGCGCTGGCGAAAGCGGCGGCGGCGGCGCCGGAGCTGCCCATCCTGGCCCGCGACGACTACACCGAGGATTTCAACCACGAGTTCTTCGTGGTGCGCCGTCCCGGCTACCACGCCACGCTCTACACGGGGCGCGTGACGGCGAGCGACCGGGGCGGAACGAACCTCGGCGGCTGGCTGGCGGAGGCCGGCGGCGGCCATTTCAACGGTTTTGGCGGCGGCGGACTTTCGAGCTTCTGGACGCCCGCTTCCGGCACGCTGCTCCTCGGCCGCCACTGCGCCGCCGAAGGGTACGCGCGCGGCAGCGAGCCACGGTTCATCCCCGGCTGGCAGGACTGGGCCACCCACCACATCGTCGGTCGGACGCTGACCAACACCGTGCTGACCTCCGCCCGCGTGCACCAGCCGACGTTCGAGCGGAAGACGGCGGGGCGGGTGGAGACGGTGATCGTTGGCGGCACGATGCCCAACACCCTCCCGAAACAGGGACGCATCTGCGACGCCAGCGTCGCCTACCGCCGCCGCTTCGACTTCCACCCGACGCATCTGGAAGTCACCACCGAGTTGCAGACCGACCAGCCGGTCGCGTTCCTGGCCCTCTACGAAACGCTGCCGATGCTCGTCGCCACCAATACCGAGCTCCGTTTCGCCGACGCGGCCGGGCGCACCCTTGCGACGAACAACCTCGACCGTGTGCCGGGGGTCAAGGAGCTGGTGGTGCAGCGGGGCGCCGGCGGCGTCCGCATCGTTTTCGCCGCGCCGGCCACGGTTGCGCTGGTTTCGGTGCCGTTCGTCACGCACGGACGGACCGGTCCCATCGTCCGGGCGTTGCAGGTCGAGTTCCCGACCCGGCTCGCGCCCGGCTTGCCCGTTGCCCTGCGCTACGCACTCGTCCCCTGCGGCACGCCGGACGGACCGGTTGCGCCGTCGGCCGTCCCCTCCCTGTTCAGTTCACCCGCGCAATGATGTTGCCAATGGTTCCAACCCCAAGAAGGAGATTGTCATGAAGAAGATGCAACGAGGCCTGCTGGCCTCCCTGCTGGCGGCGACAGCCCCGATCGTGTTCGCGGTCGAGTACGTCGACAAGGACGCGACCGGCGGCAACACCGGTGGGAGCTGGGGTGACGCTTTCCTCAGCCTCGACACGGCCTTGAACACCGGCACCGACGACGAAATCTGGGTGGCTGAGGGCACTTACACGTCGTCGGGGGCGAACGGCTTCACGCTCAAGAATCATGACCTCTACGGCGGCTTCGCCGGCGGGGAGACGTCCCTCAGTCAGCGCAATCCGGTCACCCACCCGACGATCCTCAGCGGCAACGGCACCAAGCGCGTGCTGTACAAGGCCGCCGTCAGCACCGGGCTGTCGGTTGTCGACGGCTTCACGGTGAAGGACGGCGCCACAACGGCGCAAGGCGCCGGCCTGTATCTCAACGATGGGTCCGTGAGCGTTGCCAACTGCTTCTTCACCAACAACGTCGCGACGCAGAACGGTGGCGCGATCTACGCGTACTACACCATCGACGGGGAGCTCACGGTTCGGGATTCCGTTTTCCACGCGAACCGGGTCACGGACTCGAGCTACAGCGGGGGGGATGTGTACGCGCACACCTTTTCCTTTGCGGTTGAGATCAGCAACTGCACGTTCACGGCTTCACGTTCGGCGAACTATGGCGGCTCGCTCTACCTGGCCAACACGGTCAACACCCGCGTCATGGACTGCGCGTTCGACAATGTGTCCAGCGTCAACAGCGGGGGGGCGATCCATCGTACCAGTTCCACGGCCACGACCAACACCCTCCGCCGGCTCACCTTCCGAAACGTGAACATCGCCGCAGGCGCCACCGGATCGTCCGCCGGCGGCGGCGTCTACCTGTACGGCGCGAACGGCAGCCGGCACGTCCTCGACGCCTGCAGCTTCGCCAATGTCGCGAACCTGCTGACGAACTCCGCCGCCCACGCCGGGGCGGTCATGGTTTTCAATGGTGCGGCTGAGTTCATGAACTGCAGCTTCACCAACACCACGCTGAGATGCACCACCACGGCCAACGGCGGCGCGATCTACGTGACCGGCGCGACGGCCGACCCGGTGTCGATCAGCAACTGCACCTTCACTGCGGCAACCAACGGGGTTCAGGGAATTGGCGGCGCGGTCTATGTGGCTGCCCGAAAAGCGCCGGTCACCATTGTCGACTCGACGTTCCGGTCGTGCGCATCGTACCGCGACGGCGGCGCGGTCTACTTTGCCGCGGCAACGTACCCGCGTATCCTCGAGCGCTGCTCGTTTTTCGACAACAGGGTCCTGAGCGACACCTACTCCGGCGGTGCCGTCTACCTCGGTGATGCGGCGGCAGGCAGTCGCATGATCAACTGCGCCTTCGGCGGGAACTCCGCCCCCAACCGCGGCGGGGCGGTCTACCACCTGCTGGCCACGGTGGACTACCTGCACTGCACCTTCCAGGGCAACACGGGCGGGTCGGGCGGGGCGCTGTTTGTCAACAGTGGCACGGCCAACGCCACGAACAGCATTTTCAGGGGCAACAGCGCCGCCAGCGGCAACGAGGAAATCTTCGTGCAGACCACGCCGACGCTCAACCTGGACAACTGCAACGGCGACACGGCGCGAATGGCCAACGAGGACTCGGCGACGAACATGGAGAACGCCGACCCGCTCTACCTGAATGCCGCCGGCTTCGACTTCCGCATCCCGATGAACTCGCCGATGAAGAATCGGGGCATCGCCCTGGCGAACGTGACCATCGACCGCGCGAAGTCGGCGCGCGTCGGCCTGCCGGACATCGGCGCCTACGAAACGCCCCAGGCGCCGCGCGGCGCGACAGTCATCGTCCGCTAGCCATGACTGCGCCGCACCCACGCCTCGCCGCGCGCACCGGACTGCCCTGGGCCTTCCGGGGCATCCAGATGGATTTGGCGCGGCACCGGGAGACGGTCGACTACGTCCGCCGCCAGGCCGATGCCGCCGCGCGCGACGGGTTCAACGCCCTGGTGCTCTACATCGAGGGACGGGTTCGGACGGAGTCCTTCCCCTGGCGCCCGGCGGCCGATTCCTATTCGCTCAACGAGATGGACCGCATCGTCCGGCACGCCCAAGGGAATGGCCTCGATGTGATCCCCGTCGTCAGCACGCTTGGCCACTGCGAGCAGTTCCTGTCCTGCGAGCCGTTGCGGCCGCTCGGCGAGGCGCGCCACGGCCGCGGCCGGTTCAGCCCGCCATCCAACGGCGGCACCGTGCTGTGCCCGTCGCAGGAAGCGACCTATTCGTTCCTGGATCGCTACCTTCACGAACTGGCGCAGGTCTTCACCGGCCCCAACCTGCATGTGGGCCTGGATGAGGCTTGGGATCTCGGGTATTGCAGGCCCTGCCGCCGACGCTGGCGCCGGGACGGGCTGGCCTCCCTGTTCATGGGCCATCTGGCTCGGATGCACGCCATCGCCAGACGGTTGAACCGGCGACTGTGGATCTGGGACGACTTCTTCGAGCTGGCCCCCGACAAAGTGGCGGACATTCCCAAGGATGTCGTGCTCTGCCACTGGTGCTACGACGACGTCATCGATCCCGAAGGCCCTCGCGCTCATTTCGTCAACCGGGCCCGCGTCGACTGGCTGGCGCGGTACGAGCGCCTGGGACTGGACGTGGTGGCCTGCCCGTGGGCCCGCTATCCCCGGAGCATCGAGGCGATCACCGATTACGCACGACGCCACCGTGTGCTGGGCGGGTTGCTGACCCAATGGGAAGGGTCGCCGCGGTTCCACCCCGGCCAATCCGTCATTGCGGGCTTCACGGGCGCGCTGTGGCGGGGCCGCGCCTACAAACCCGAGGCGGCCTGGCGCACGAGTCTGCTCCGCAAACTGCCGGGTGCGCCGTTGGCGCTGCGGGATGCACTCCGCGACTGGCTTCGGCTGTTTCCCCAACAGGCTCCCGGGTCCTTGCAGTCCTTCCTGAGCGGACCGACCGTGCGGGAGGAAGCGCTGGCGCAAGCCGTGTTGCGCGCGGCGGGCGCGGCGATCCGGGCTGACGGCCACCGCGTGCGTCCGCCGGCCCGGGCGGCCCTGGCGGCCATGGCCTGGGGCGTCGCTGCCGACCTGTTGCTCGGCGAGCTGCACGAACTGGCGGTGGCTGCGCTGCACCCGCGCCGGCAGCTGGTCGACGAGCCGGCGCTGCGTCGGCGATTCGCAACCTGGCAGCGGGCCTATCGGGCGCTTCTGCGCCGCCGGGCCGCCGCCTTCGCCTTCCCGCGGACCTGGGCGCAGGCCGACGACTGTCGTTTGGCGGAGCCCTGGCAGACGCTGCCGGAGCGGATTCAACCAATCCAGGCGGCGCTGGAACGCCGTCCCGGCCGCCAGGATTGGCTCCTGATCCTTCGGCTCTTTCTCCAGGACTTTCATGGTGCGCCGCACTTGCGTGTCACGGTACATTCACAAGACCAACGTCAGGTGGTGGTGGACGGCACACTCAAGCCGGCGGCCCTGATGATTGGCCGAATGGGCGGTCACTACGATGTCTACGTGCCTTTCGTCGGGTCCAAACAGCCCGATGCGCTGCAGCTTGAAGTCTGGGGCTATGGCGGGCAGGGGGTGTGTTTCGTGCAATTGATGAACCCGACGGTCACCTTGACCCCTGCCGGTATCCAGCGCTGTTCGGGGCCGGTCGTTGCGCCCGATGCCTTGTTGCGGGATGACTCGCGTGCCGCGTTGCTCGGATGCGCGGACATCCTGGCGCAGATGCATTCCCCCCGCCTGGCGGAGCGGCGCGCGCGTGTCGTGCTGATCCTGGAAGCAAAGGAGTCGCCGCGCCGCCTGCGGCGGGATGCTTGCGCTCTTCCGGTTGCCAGGCGGCGCAGTCCGATACGTCCTGCTCGCGCCCGGATCGATGCGCCGCACAAGCGCGGGACGTATCGGACCGCGCAGACGCATCCGACGGTGGACGGTCCCACCACACGTACTCGTACACCTACTCGTGCACGCGAATCTCCCGAGATAGGGCAAGATGTGAGTGTACGAGTAGGTGTACGAGTAGGGGGTGGCGGTTCGCCCGCAAGGAACGAGGAATCGGGGGAACGCTCGACGTAGGACGGT
>CAZQKI010000210.1:0-7739 GCA_964592855.1 uncultured Lentisphaerales bacterium | reverse complement strand
TCACATTCCGTGATTCTTATCTAGCACATCGCGTGCCAAGAGTGTGAAGACTAGCGCGTTTCAGTCTGGATCATCTCGATGACGCGGCTGCAGGTTGCCGAGATTTCGGTGTGCAGGCGATGCACATGTTCGAAGGCGATCCGGATCTCGGCGAGTCGATGCAGTTGTGTGATGCGCTCCTTTTCCAGGACCGTCCGTCTTTCCTTGAGGCTGTTGACGACGCTTTCGAGTTCGCGTCCATGTTCCTCGGACTTGAACAGTGCCCGGCGGAGATTGCGGATCTGGTTTTGCAGCTCTTCCGGCTCCTGATCGAGGTCGGCGAGCTCCATGCCGTCCGGAATCGGGACCTGGACAGGCATATCACACTCGGCGCAATTGATGATCAGTCCGGCGCCACGGTAGTTGATGACCAAGCCGTGACCACAGTGCGGGCAATCGAAGACAATGTCGTTGTCATTGATGTCGCCGGTCTGGTCGCCAAACTCGGCATCCTCGGATGCGCCATCGGCGCCTTCCGGTCGACCGGCTCCGTTGAAATCATCTTTCTCGATTTTCGCCATACCCCGGCTCCTTGTCTGGCGCGAAACGGTTAACCGCCAAGTCTGTCGCCTGGATGAACATTTATGTAGGCGATCCAGACCGGACGCGGTCAGGGTTTCGTGATCAACCCCTGCCGAATGCACGCGGTGCAAACGGTGCGACGCAACGTCGTGCCGCCTTCCTTCACGCGCACGTTTTGAAGGTTGGGCATGAAACGGCGTTTCGTGATGCCTGTCGTGTGCAGACCGATTCCGCCTTTGCTCTTGGCGAGACCATGACGGACAATCGAATTACCGGCTGCGGGCTTTTTGCCGCAAAGTTCACAAACTCTTGACATAAGAAAACTCCTCAACTGAACGCGCGTCAGTATAGTGCGAGAGGCTGGCCAGAATCAAGGCCAATGGTTCATAATCTCCAGCACAGCCGACAGGTAATAATTTATCAGATACGGGGGCGCGGGGCAAGCCTTTCATGTAGGTCGTTGATGAGGGACTGTCAGATGGTCTGTCAGATTGCCCCCAAAACCCTGTGGCCGATGATTGACAGGGGAGAATGAAGATGGTAACTTTGCGCCTTCCTTTTGCTACGGAGTCTTTTCCGTACCTCGGATTCGGGGGTATAGCTCAGTTGGTAGAGCGCTTGAATGGCATTCAAGAGGTCGCCGGTTCGATCCCGACTACCTCCACCATTATCCGGGATGAAAACACCTCGTTATTCCAAAGAATAACGGGGTTTTTCGTTTTAAGCCCCCAAATCAGCGCTTGAAGTCCGCCCGGTTCACCGTTTGCGCAGCGAGCATTTCCGGATCCGGCTCCACCCCGATGCCGGGCTTGTCGCTGGCGCGGAACATCGATGGGGCGGAGTGGACCATTTCGGGTGTGGCCAGATCCCGCACGTAGAAGCGCCGGGTCGGAAAAATGTCGGCGGGATACTCGATGTTCGGCAGGGAGGCGAAGGCGACGTTGTGGGAGGCGCCGACGCCCGAATCGGCCATGCTGCCCACCCAGCAGGGGATCCCCGCCGCCTGGCAGGTCCGGTTGACTTCCAGGGCGTTGGTGATGCCGCCGGTGCGTCCGAGCTTGATGTTGACCCAGCGGCAGGACTTGAGCTGCGCTGCCTTGCGCGCCTTGGATGCGGAGGTGATGCTCTCGTCCAGGCAGATCGGCGTCTGGATCTGCGCCTGCAGGGCGGCATGGTCCAGCAGGTCGTCGTGCATCAGCGGCTGCTCGATCATCGCAAGATGGAACTGGTCCAACTGCTTGAGCATCTTCACGTCGGCCAGGGTGTAGGCGCTGTTGCAGTCGACGTGGATCGGCAGATCGGGAAAGGCCTTCCGGACGGCGGCAATCATGTCGATCTCCCAGCCGGGGCCGTATTTCAGCTTGATTCGCTTGTAGCCTTGGGCCTCGGCTGTCCGCATCTTGTCGATCAGCGTCTCCACCCGGTCCAGGATGCCGAAATCCTCGCCGGTCTCCACCTCGGGCCCCCGGCCGCCGAGGACCTGCCAAAGGGGGCGGTTCTGCAGCTTCGCGAACAAATCCCACCAGGCCAGATCGAACTGGGCCTTGGCGAAATTGTTGCCCTTGATCCAGGCGAGCTCGGCCTGCAACTGGCTGCCCGAAGCGATCTCTTTGCCGAGCAGCGCAGGGGCGATGATCTGTTGCGAAAGCAGGAACTGCCCTGCCGCGAACTCGGGGCAATAGGCCGGATACTGCCAGGCGGTGGCCTCGCCCCAGCCGTACTGGTCGCCGGAAACGAGCTTGACCAGCAGGGAATGAAGCACCTGCGTGTTCCCGAAGGAGGTTTTGAACGCATGCGCCATGGGCATGGCGACGTGGTGGATTTCAATGGCATCGATCTTCATATTTTAAGACATCCGCACGGTTGACCTGCTTAAAGGGTGGCTGCCGCAACCATGAGAGCGAGTATTGCACGTTCCCGATTCCGTGTCCATCGCGGGTGCGGACGCGGCTTGCTGGATCAGTGGATTCGGGCGGTCCTGCTGGTTGTTCTTTTATCCGGGGCAGGGCGTTCGCCAGGATCGCGCGTTAAGCCATTGACAAGATCAACGGCTTTCGCTACTATCACATTGTGATACAAAAACTGAAAGAGAGGCATTCAGTCCTCCAGGAGTTCCGTCTGACATGATGAACCAAGATACAAGACCGGTTGACGAACATGGCTTGAGCAGAGACACCCGCATCGCCACAGCCATTCGCAAGGCGATGGACATGACCCAGGTCGAGTTCGCCGGTGTGCTCGGGATGTCGGCAAGAGCCGTGCAGAGCTACGAGCAGGGATGGAGACAGCTCCCGCGGGCGACGCTCCTTCATATGTTTGCTGTCCTGGCGTCTACCCGTCGCTTGAACCTCGGGGAAGTGCCGTGCTGGGTTCTGACTGGCTGCCCGGAACCGACACGTAGCGATTGCAGGTCGCGCATCCTTAACGGGGGGCTCTTCTGCTGGCTGGTTGCGGGCAACTCGTGCGGAAGGCGCAGCGACGATCCCTGCGGCCCCCTCAAGTGCATTGATTGCGAAGTCATACACCGTCTTCTGGCGCCCCAAAACGAGCGCCATGCGACCCCAGAAAACGTCTCCCGCGCCGACCAGGAGATCCGTGCCGTTGAATAATGAGAGGCTGATCGATGCCGGTCAGGTTCAACGAGGCTTCACCGTGAATTCGAGTCAGGACACAGAAAGGAAACATGAACACACTACAATCCAAACGCCCTTCACCTTACAGTCAATTGCTGTGGCTAGCCGCGTTCATGCTGGCTGTTGCGGCTGTCCACGCCGCACTGCCCGAGGGGCGTGGTCTTGACCTGGAGCGTCAGGGCGCGGGAGTCAGTCTGCGCTGGCTGGGCATCACGAACGCCCCGTACGAGGCTCAGGCCCGGACCAACCTGGTGCAGGGCGGTTGGGGTTTGCTGGGCACGGTCATCGGTGCGGACGGACTCACCGTTTATCCCGTTCCTCCCGACGACTCGCCGACGCGTTTCTTCCGTGTGCTGTTCCCGCAACCGACCGTCTTGGCCGCCGAGACCGCCCGGTATGTGCATGGGACAGGAGGCTCATACCTCTATATCACGGGTGATTTTTTCTATTCAGGTGACCAGGTTCGTGTGGGCGGTATCCTTGCCAACAACACGGTGCTACTGACCGCTTCGCTACTGCGCGTCGAACTGCCGTCGGGACTGCCCCCGGGCCGTCACGACGTGGAGATCCTCAGCAACAACATTGGGGCCTTAATGGCAACGCTTCACGAGGCCGTCACGGTGGTTGATCTTGCAACAGATCCCAATGGGCTGCTGCAAGGACCGCCCGAGCTGCCACCTGCCAGTCCTACGGGCCTTTGGATGGGGAAACGGGGCTATGACTACTATAAGGCCGCAAGCGATCAAGCAGCGTCGGCCAGTCCAGGAACAGACGCCTTGACCAAATCATATCTTGAGAAAAAGCTCAATAAGATGACCTACGTTGGCCCTCCGGACAATGGCAAGGGCATCACCGAGCGCGGGCTCAAGCTCTACGATGACAGCAGCGCAAGCATCACCGTCCCGGACAACGGCAAGGGGATCTCCCAGCCGGGGATCAAGCTCTTCGACGATTCCAGCGCGATGAGCGCCGGCTTCGAAGTCGTGGACGGCAAGAAGGGCCTCAACGCGGTCAACGTCAAGCTGGCCCGCATGGCAGGTGGCGCAAATGACAATGACTCACCCATCGTTTCGGCAGTCAATGAATTTATGGTTGAAGATTTCAGATACGCGGTTAGCCACAAACTGGCCCGCATGGCAGGCGGCGGCAATATCGGAAGCTCGGGCCAGGATGACGTCAGTCTCTTCTCAGGCGACGTGCAGGAATGCGTCGTCGATATGGCGGTTCCGGGCCGGGGCCTCGACTTCGTCTGGGCGCGTACCTACCACTCGCGGCTGGGACGCACAGGCTCTGCCACCAACGGCTGGACCTTCTCCTATGACCTTCATGTGCAACCGCTCGGCGGCGACCTTCTGGTCCACAACGGAACAGGCCGGGCTGACCGGTATGTTCTCCAGACCAACGGCGTCTACACCTGCCCGGAGTTTTTCTGCGAAGGCACGCTCAACGCCAACGTCTTCCGCCTCACCTTCGCGGACACCGGTTATTGGGAGTTCAAACCGCTGGGAACAGCGCCAGAGGCCGGCAAACTCGATCACATTGTCGACCGCAACGGCAACACGGTTTCGCTGAGTTACGACCAGGCGGGAAGACTCTCTGGCTTGGTCGATGACCTCGGTCGCAACTACGCCGTCGCTTACGACACGGCAGGACGGCTTGCGTCGGTCTCCGACTTTTCCAACCGCACGGTGAGCTACTTGTACGATGGGAACGGCGACCTCGTCGCCTGCGTCTCGCCCCCAGTGACCGATACGCCCAACGGCAACAATTTCCCCAACGGCAAGACAAATAGTTACGTCTACACGTCCGGCTCCACCACCGAGGCTGAGAACCACCTCCTCGTCGCTTGCGTGGATGGCCTGGGCCAAACCACAACGCAGTATGGCTACGACCTTGCCCCCGCATCCCCGTCGTATCTGCGCTGCACGTCGGTCCAACGCGGCGACCATCCACCGACGATGCTCACGTACCAGCCGCAGACGCCGACGCCGGACAATCGTTTCGCCGCCTTGCGCTGCATCGTCAACGACCCCGTCGGTAACGTGACGGAGTTGCTCTACGACTGCCGCAACCGCGGCATCGATAAGAAGGACATCCGGCGCCGCGCAGAGCCTGGCCAGCCGGTCACCGACACCGCGACCTTGCCCCCCAATAAGCTACGTCATGATGACCCGGAGTATACGGTCACCCGCTGGACGTGGAACAACGACTCGCTCTGCACCTCCGCAACCGCACCCGGCGGACAAGTCGTGCGCTACACCTACCAAGGCGATCTCGAGCCCTCCACACCTGCCCGCAAGCGAGCGGACTGCCGCGTGGTGCGCGAAGTTGCAGCCAGTCCCGTGGATCTGGACGGAGACGGCACGCCTGATACGCGTGAACGTGTGTGGCATTACACATACGACCCACGTTTTGGCGCTGACCCATCGAGAAAAGGTTGGGACGGATCGGTTAAGGGGAAACGCTTTGGCGTCGGAGGGGAAACAAGCCCCGAAAGTCCACTTGGTCACAGCCTCCGAAAAGGCTGGGACGGATCAATTAAGGGGGGGATTGTCGACTACCGTGACGAGGATTGCGACGGTGATGGTTTCGCCACCTCTGGCACCGACCCGCGCGGCAACGTAACGATACAGGAATACGACCCCCATGGTAATCGCACCGCGAGCATTAAACAGGGACACTATTCCGTTTCGAATTTCCGCAGCAAGTCAGAAGGTAACTACAACAGCTTCGGCCAGTTGACGTCCATCACGAACGCGCCCGACGCCAACGGCTACCAACGCGTCGACACCTTCAGCTATTACGAAAACGGCCCGCAGACGGGCTATCTGCAATCCATTGCCATTGACGAACCGGGTGTTCATCTGACCACAGCTTTTGAATATGACTCGCGCGGCAATCTGAACCGCTGCGTGGACCCGCGCGGCAACGACTGGCTCTACACCTACAACTCGCTCGACCAGTGTGTCCGTGCCCAGTCGCCTGTGAATCTGTCGGCGCGTTGCTCCGCAGGCTTCTTCTACGATGCCAGCGACAACCTCGTGCAGCGTGTTACCCAAGTCCGCAACCCCAACGATGCCCTGACCGGCACGTGCACGAACCGCGCCAGCTACGACACGCTAAATCGCTTGACCGAAGTTGCGCTGGCGGTAGATGCCGCGCACGCATTGACCAACCGCTTCGTGTACGACGGAAATGACCGGTGCGTGCAACTGCTCGGCGGCGACGCTGTCTCGGGCGTAGACCCGCACCACGCCGTGTCGTTTGTGTACGACACCTGCGGCTTGTTGTACCGCGAGATCGCCGCGCCGGGCAGCGCCGACCCGTGCACCACGCAGTACGATTACGACGCGAACGGCCTTGTCGTTCGCGTGAGCGAAGGGCTTGAGGAGACTCCGAGTGTAACAACGTTGGCGTATGACGGGTTTGCGGAAACGAGAGATGGAGAGTACGAGAAGTGGGAAGGGGTACTGTCCGCGATGGGCGCGAAAGCCAAGGCCTGGATGGTCAACAACCGCACGCGCGTCTCGCAGATCACCGATCCCATGGGCAACGTCACCACGTTCCACCATGACGCGAACGACAACATGACGGTCGCCCGTCAATTCGGCCAGACCCTCGACGCACCCGGTTCAGACGGCAACATCCGCCTCGCCGAGTCTCGCTACGAATACGACGCACTCGACCGCTGCGCGGTGCAGCGTGATCTGCATTTCGACCCCGCCACGCAGTCGCCGGTCGGCGACGGCGAATGCACGACCGCCTTTGCCTATGCGCCGAACGGCGCCTGCATCGGCATTACCAACGATCTCGGAGGTGTGACGACCACCTCTTACGACACCGCTGGTCGCGTTTACTCGGTCAGGGTGCCGGGAGACAAATCCTTGCGTGTATGTTTGAGGGATGCTGCGGGCAATGTGACCTCCGTCACCCAGACCGACACGGCCGCTCTGGGTGGGCCGCCGCGGTCATTCACCCGCACGTTTGCGTATGATTCCCGCAACCGCTGCGTCAGTTCGACGGACGGCGTGGGCAAGACGACCGCGTGTGCCTACGATTCGTTGGATCGCCTGGTGCGGTCAACCGATGCGGCCGGAACTCAAACCTTCCACCACTATGATCTCCTGGGACGCTGCACAGCGATTGTTGGGGATTTGGATGGAGACGGTTTGGAAGATCTCGACAGCGACATCACCCAGCAGGCGAGTTGGAGCCCCAGCAACGGACGGTTGCTCTCCACAACTGACAGCCACGGCAACACGACCAGCTATGCGTACGATTCGCGTGATCGCTGCGTTGCGGTCTCCTGTGCAGACGGCACTCAACAGAGCCTCGTCTGGAGTCCGCGCAGCAACCTCGACATCGAGCAGGACGCGAACGGCAGTGTCATCACGAACTCCTACGACCTCAACGACCGACTCGTCGCCCGCGACATCGTGGCAAACGAAGCGGCGGGCGTCTCGACGGCCACCACGTTCGAGGTGTTCACCTATGACGGGTGCGACCGGCTCAGCGCCCACCGGGACGATGACTGCGATGGCGATT
>CAZQKI010000209.1:0-7779 GCA_964592855.1 uncultured Lentisphaerales bacterium | reverse complement strand
GCGCCCGCACCCGCGCAATAGCAGTTTCTCTGGCGCAGCCCCGAGAACGTGGCGGGACGTTCTGGTCTGAGAAACCTCACGTGGTGTTTTTGCGTAGCTCGCTAAAGCCTTGTCATTTACGTTCATTTTGTGATCGAATGGCTTGGAGCGGTCCGATACGTCCCGCGCTACGGCTCGCGCCCGGGTCGATGCGTCCGCAAAAGTAGTCAACCGTTAATCGACCGTCATACAGGCCTGAAGGCCTTTGCTAGCTTCCGGCTGAAGCCGGGACTCCGACCTCGGCGTCTGCCAGGGAAACCAACACCGGCGCACCAACCACACCTTGCCGGAGTCCCGCCTTCAGGCGGCAGCGAGGCAGGGGCTTCAGCCCCGGGTTCAGGGCTTCAGGCGCCATTCTGCTCGGCGCCCATGCACACGTACTCGTACACCTATTCGTACACGCGAATCTCCTGAGATGGGGCAAGAAGGGAGTGTACGAGTAGGTGTACGAGTGTGGGGTGGCGGTTCACCCGAAGGGAACGAAGAAGCGGGGGAGCGGTCGACGATCGGACGGTCCTCCGGGCCGTCCCGGCGGATGCGCAGAGACCGGACGGCGCGGGAGCACCGTCCTACTTCGGACCGCCATGCATAGGCGATTCTCTCAGCGCCAATTCGGAAAACCGCGGTTTCAACGGGAGGGGGACGCGGTAATTCGAGGGTGGCTCCCTCGTCCTCGATGCAAGATTTCGAGAACGAGGACGCGGACGATGCGGCAAGTCTCCTACTCGATCCAACTGGTCGGCGCAGCCGGGCCAGCGGCGCTATTGAACGCTGACACCGCTGGATCAGCCCTCGATGATCTTCGGCGTCCCCGGGGGCAGTGGGAATTTCCCGTCGAGAGCATCCTGGATGATCTTGCGGGTGTCCATGGGGAAATCGCCGCGCAGGATCCATTTCAGAAAACCCGGATCGGCCGTCAGCAGGTCCTTGACCCTGGCCCCCTTCTTCTTGCCGAAGTTGACGGTTATTTCTCCGTCCACCCAGCGCAGCCGCCCGCTGCGGTCGGCGTTGAAGGGATCGGTTGCATTGAACTGGCGATCCAGCGACTCCATGTCCAATGGCAGGTCGGGGTACTTGCGGAACTCCCCCTTGAGGACGTCCAGCGTCGCCCGCGTATCCGCCTCGGCGCCATGGGCATCGTTGTGCTCGCGCCCGCAGAAGTAGCGGAGGGCCGCCGATAAATCGCGGGGTTCCTTCAGGTGGTAGATGCGCTGCGCATCCAGCACACGCCGGTTGTCCACATCCAGATTCAGGCCGACCCGGACAAATTCCTCGCTGAGCATCGGAATGTCGAAGCGGAGGACGTTGTACCCGCCCAGGTCGCACCCCTTCAAAAAGGCATCAACCTGTCCGGCAATCTGGGCAAACGTGGGGCAATCCTTCACAATCTCGTCCGTGATGCCATGCACCGCCGTGGTTTCCACCGGGATGGGAATGGTCGGGTTGACCAGCCAGTCTTTTGTGGTTTCACTGCCGTCGAGTTCGATGCGGATGACCGCAAGTTCGATGATCCGGTCGGCTCGCGTACTGATCCCGGTGGATTCGATATCAAAGACCGCCAGCGGACGGTCCAGCTTGAGTTGTAAACGTTCTGAACACATGGGGTTGCATTCTGCCATGAATCTGGTAACATTGGCAATTCATTTCGCTGGCTGAATCGGGACGCTGGCGACACAACGTGAGAAAAGCATTATGAGTCAGCATCGCAGTCTTAAAGGTTCCAGCAAAATCACGGCCAAGCGCAACGTTTTGAAGCGCTTTGAGCGCATCAACCTCCTGACCGAACGCGGCCAGTGGAAATCGGGTGATCGCGGACTGGGTCTTCGCAAGACCAAGCCAGCCGTCTGATCGCGCGTCTGGGTTCATCAAAATGGCCGCAGCCCGAAGAATCGGCTTTCTGGCGGCTTTATGGCTCGCCTCCCAAGCGCTGGCCTCGGAGCCTCAGGTTGTCCGGGTCTTGGGAGACCGCGTCAATTTGCGGGCGCAGCCCGTTGAAGACGCCGAGGTCGTCGGGCAGATGATGGCTGGCGACCTTCTGGTCGCCCCCGATCCCCTCGCCTCCAATGCGTGGGTGCGCGTCGTGGCGCCGCAGTCGGTCGATCTCTGGGTCTACGGCGAGTTGCTCCAGGCGGGACGCATCGCCGTCAACAAGGCGCAGGTGCGCGGCGGTCCCGGTCTGCAATTCAAACGCGTCGGCGAACTGAACAAGGGCACGACCGTCGTCTCGCGCGGCGAAATGGGCGACTGGACGAAGATCGCCCCGACGGATGCGTGTTTTCTGTGGATCAACCGCGACTATGTCGCCCCCGTCATCCCCGTCGTTGCCGAGGAAGCGAACGCAGCCGTTCCACTTCCCGAAGCCCCCCCGCCTGCCGACGACGCGAACGCCACAGGCGCCGCGACCGACCTCGTGCCGCCCGCCATCCTCGCGCCGCTCGCCGAAGCCAACGCCGCCGGCGACGCGACCGACATCGTGCAACCCGCCGTGCTGGCTCCGCTCCCCGACGAAACCGCCCCGGCGCAACCCGCCCCGGCGACACCGAAAGCCATCAGTCGGCCGTTCCAGCCGATCCTGCCTTCCCCGCCAATCCGTACGCCCACCCCCACCCTCCCCCTGGCGCTGAACGGCTTCGTCCCCGATGCCCGCCGCCCCCAGAATGCGCCCGGCAAGTTCTCCGGCACCCTGATCCGCGTCAACTATGCCGCAGGGCCAGGTTTCAGCACCCACCAGATCGTCGCGTCGGGGAGGGGGCGCAGCCGTCGCGAAGTGCTTTGTCAGGTGATCGGATTGGACGGACAACTCGCCGCCCTGGTCGACAGCCCGGTCGAAGTCCAAGGCCGGATCTGGCACCTTGCCGGCCAGGATGTCCCCGTGCTCGAGGCCCGGCGCCTGCTGGCACTTCCCGCCCGTCAATAGATGCAGCCATGAAAATCATCACCGCTCCCGTCGAGATGCAGGCGTGGTCGCGCAGCCGACTGGCAGCCGGCGAACGGATTGCCTGCGTGCCGACCATGGGGTTCCTCCATGAAGGGCACCTGTCGCTGGTCCGCCGTGCCCGCCAGTCGGCCGACCGCGTGGTGCTGACCCTCTTTGTGAACCCCACGCAGTTCGGCCCGAACGAGGACTTTTCCGTCTATCCGCGCGACCCCGAACGCGACCAGGCCCTCTGCGAGGCCGGGGGCGTCGATGTGATCTTCATGCCCGCCGTCGCCGACATGTATGCGCCCGACGCCAGCATCGCCGTCGTCGAGGAATCCCTCTCCAAGGTGCTCTGCGGCGCCTCGCGTCCCGGACACTTCCGCGGCGTCTGCACGGTCGTCGCCAAGCTCTTCAACTGCGTGCTGCCCCACGTCGCCGTCTTCGGCCAGAAGGACGCCCAGCAGGTGATCGTCATCCAGCGGATGGTCCGCGACCTGAATTTCCCCGTCGAGATCATCGTCGCGCCCATCGTCCGCGAAGCCGACGGTCTGGCCATGAGTTCGCGCAACGTGCGGCTCTCGGCGGCGGAACGGCAATCCGCGCGCGGACTCTCCCGCGCGCTCACACGCGCGCAAGCCGCCTATGCAAAGGGCAACCGTGAGAGCGATGCCGTCCGTCGGATGATCGAGCAGGAACTGGTGGCGAGCGGACTCCGCACGGACTACGTCGCCGTCGTCGACGGCGGGAACCTGACCCCGGCGCCGGTTCTGTCGCCCGGCGTGCTCATCGCGATCGCCGCCTTCGCAGGCAAGACGCGCCTCATCGACAACTGCATCCTCTAGTTATGAATTTCGTTCGCACGGACGCAAGGAGATGCACATGGACATGCTGACAGGAGTGTTGCTGGGGTTTGCGGCTTGGTTCGCCGTGCGGTTTGTACTGACCGGCTGGTACACAGTTGGCCCGAACGAGCGGGCGGTGAAGACGGTCTTCGGGCGCGCGCAGCGGTTGGGCAACCTGACCAGCCTTGACGACGTGATCGCCGAGTCGCTGCGGGAGACGGAGCGGGAGCGTTACTGCTATCCGCAAGTGCGGGTCATCCTGCCGGGCGGACCCTATTTCAAGTGTCAGCATCATCCGGAGCACGGCCGAGCGCCAGGCCGCGATCGAGTTCGGCAAAGCCTCGGCCGTGCGGCCGGCCATCGTCGGCCAGGCGATGGCGGACATCTGCCGCGACACCGAGGTGGCGCAGACGATGTTCGAGATTCTGGAAACACAGCGGATCGTGGAGGGTGACTGCACCCTCACGCTGCTTCGGATGCCCGCACAAGGCTTGCTTGCCGATCTGCTGGCCGCGGAGACCGGCGTTGCTCAGACCCGCACGCAAAACCTGCCCGCACAGCCACGCGAGGGCCTGGCGGCCCTGCTGAAAGTGCTGCCGGCGAATCGCGTGTGATCACACAAATTCGCAGGTCTCCGGATCGGCCGGCCATACGGACAAATCCTCGCCGCGCTGCCAGCGCAGGTACTTGCGTTCGGCGATCAGGTGAGCGTAGGTCCAGAGTGTGTATTCGGTGACCGCCTGATCCTTGTGGAATCTGTG
The DNA here is from genome assembly GCA_964592855.1 of uncultured Lentisphaerales bacterium. Taxonomy (GTDB): domain Bacteria; phylum Verrucomicrobiota; class Kiritimatiellia; order RFP12; family JAAYLN01; genus JAAYLN01. Next base: position 3,217 of record CAZQKI010000209.1, on the reverse strand, counting down.
CCCGCCCTTGCACAAGCCGCCGGGATAGGGTGTCCGGAAGAGTTCGATGATGTCGTTCACCTTCGGCCGGTTGCCGAGTTGGCGCACGCCGTCGACCAGCATGCGCTCGCCCTCGTCGCAGAACATCCAGAACGCGGCGTCCGGACCGTCGGCCGGCAACCCGTAGAGCCGCAAGTACGCCTCGCGGCACGCCGTCTGATAGCGCCCGTGGGGCGAAGCAGGGTCGCGGCAGACCATGCCGCTGATGTGCGCCCAGCGACCGTCTTCCGGCGGGAACACCTCGCAGTGGTTGTGACTGCTCTTCTCGATCGCCGCCAGGCGGAGCTGACGGTCGTAGACCAGCAGGTTGCCGCCTCCGAAAAACGGGCTGTAGCGGCGGACGAAATCCACCACCCCGGGCGTGTCGTGCGCATGCTCGCTGGCCATGACCCACACGGCCGGCAGCGGAAACAGTTCGGACGGCTCATCTTCCAAGTGCAATCCGGAGCCCGTGCCGTCGGCCACCCATTCCACCTGCTCCCACCAATAATCCGACCGCGGCATGCGCGGCGGCAGGGCCGGCGCCGGCTTCCAGTTCCGCGGCGGATCGTCCACATTCTTGATCATGAACGGGCCACGATCGGTTTCCAGATGCAGCAGGATGCGGCAGCGCTCCGCCTGCTGCGCGGGTCTCCGGAGCCCGAACTGCCGCCGCCCACGGAACAGCAGAAATCGCCCCAGGCTCATCACGGTCGCGACACCCAGGTCGTCCAGGTTGGCCAATCGCCGCAGCTCCTTCTCGAAGCGGAGCACCTGCTCGACGAACGGTTGCGCCTCCGGGTAACGCGTGGCGGAGGGGATGCGTCCCATCGCGTCCTTGTGATAGGCCACCAGCGCGGCCGCCAGATCCCCGCGCGGCACCCAGGGGGTTTCCGCGAGAAGCCCGTCCAGCGACAAGGCGGCGCGATTGGCGGCGATCCGCGCGGCGGTCCGGCGGGCCTCGGCGAGCGGATCGTACAGCGACCGCCCCTGGCCCGCCCAATCATGCAGGCTGGTGGCCATCGGCCAGTGGGGAGGAAAGACGCTGACGCCTGGCTTACCGTTCATGCAGACCCGCTTCTTCATTGGCAACGTCCCAAAACCCGCTTAACGCAGATCTGCCGGTTTCAGGATGATGTAGGTGGGCAGGCCGGAGACGTCAAGCGCCTGCAGGTGCCCCCGGGCGGGTTCGTCCGCAGGACGCTCCGCCTGCACGGGGATGAAGACGAACCCCTTCAACGCCTCCACGACGGCGGGATCGCGCAACGTGGTCCGCGACATCGCGTGGCAGTTCTTGCACCACGTCGCCCAGAAATCGAGAACCACGGGCTTCCCTTCGGCCCGTGCCGCTTCCAGACGCTGCGCCCACGCCGCGCGGTCGCCGGCGACGAGCCCCCCAGGTGCGGCGGCGACCGGGCGGAAGCCCTGCCAGGCCAGGTTCGCGTAGTAGAGGGCCATCAGAAGCACGCCGACGCCGAAAACCATCTTGACGCCGGTCATCCAGCGTCCCGGCTTGGGCAGGAAGGCGAGCCCCGCACCGGCAAAGGGCCACGGCAACGCCATGCCGACACCCAGCAGAAACGGCAGCAGCAGCGCGCCGCCGAAGCCCGCGGCATGGAGCCGTCCCGCGAGCAGCAGCACCGCGATCACCACGGGCGCCACACAGGCGCCGGCCAGCAGTGCGGCCATGGCCCCCATCGACAGCACCACGCCAATGCCGGTCCTGGAGGTGCCGCCCGAGCGCTGGAAGCGCGAGAAATCAATCGGAAACACATCGAACAGCGAGAGGCCCAGCGCCACGAAGACGACGGCAATCACCAGATTGAAGATCGGGTTGGATTGAATGGCGCCGAAGAAGCCGCCGGTGACGACGACCGACAGTCCGAGAACACCATAGGCCAGCGCCATGCCGGCCCCGTAGACGCCGCCCAGCAGGAAGCCGCGGCTTCGCGAACCGTTCTGCGCGCCCGCGCCGATGATGGCCAGGTTGATCGGAATCATCGGCAGGACGCAGGGCGTCAGGTTCAGCAGCAGACCGCCCAACAGAATGAGCAGCACCGTCAGCCACCACCCCTTTTCGGCCAGAAACTGGGAGGGATCGCGCGTGAAGGAGGTGAATCCCCGCCGCTCCGGCGGCGTCTCCCCGGAGGCAATCGGCGGCGCGTTCAGAAAACCCAGAAAGGCCTCCGGCTGCATGAAGCCCGAAGCCGTCGCCACAACCTCCATCCCGGAGAGCCACTCCGACGACGGGACGGGAGCGAACTCGGGCGTGCCGCTCGCCACCCGTTCCACCTGATCGCCTGCCCAGGTGAACACATGCGTCTCGGGCGTGAAACAGATGGATTCCGAGCAGCCTTGAAAGACAACCGTCAGTTTTCCCGTCTCACCCGTGTACGCATAGCGGGCCGTAAATGATCGCTCAAACACATCGCGATCACCTTCAATCAACGGATCGTAGACCCGCTTCAGGGGGATCGCCGCGAGCGGAGCGGCGGGCGCGCTCCCCTGCATGACCGACCAGGTGTCGGCATACAGATGGTGGCCGTCCGGAATCGTCACTGCAACCCCAATTTCCGCCGGCTGTGCGCTGCGGTCGATCGCGGCCGATACGGCAAACGGAGACGAAGCCCATGCCGATGCCTGCAGCAGGCTCAGGACCCAGGCCAGCCGCAGAGGCTGCCAATGCTGAAGTGCGCGCGATAGCCTTACTTGACAACGGGATCGTTTTTTCATTTGGCGCGCCCTTCTAACACGGTCAGTTACAGCGTCTGAACGCGCATGCGGTTCTCGTCGGTCTCGAGGACCTTCACCCGCTGTCCGACGACGAAGGGCGTCGAGGCGTTCTGCACGATGGTCATCAACCGTCCGTCATCGAACTTGACCGTGAGCGAATAGGCTTTCTGGCGCGTGGAGACCTCTTCGGCGATCGAACCGACAATGGCGCCGGCGATGACGCCGCCGACCGTCGCGATGTCCTTGCCGCTGCCGCCGCCGACCGAATGTCCCGCTACGCCGCCAAGGACACCGCCCGCCACCGTCCCAATGCCGGTCTTCGTGCCATCGATGTTGCCCTCGGTCACCGATTCGATCACGCCGTAAAAGGTCTTTTGCGCCCGCACCGCCTCGCTGCGCGAAAAATTCGTTCCCGATTGCGGGGAGGCGCAGCCGCCCAGCAGCAAACTGCCCGCGACCGCCACCA
>CAZQKI010000208.1:0-7780 GCA_964592855.1 uncultured Lentisphaerales bacterium | reverse complement strand
TATCGGACCGCTCAAAGTCGATCAAGCGCAAAAGGCACGCAAATAACTGGACTTTGGCGAAATGCGCAATAACACCGCGTGTGGTGTCTCAGACCAGGGTTCAGTCCGGCCGCTGGCGGCCTGAAGCCGCCAGTTGGATCAGGACAGGAGAGTACAGCCGTTAAACCGTTGAAAGTTCAGCGTTGAGCGTTTGGGTTCTCAGACCAGTGGGGCCGCTGGCCAGCTTTGCCGTGGCAGTTGGATCGAGTGGGAGACTAACCGCATCGTCCTCGTCCTCGTACTCGAAATATCGTATCACGGACGAGGACGACGACGAGGACGCACTGGACCCCGCCGTCCCCGGCGGTAGCGAAATTGCAGGACGCTTCGACGCTCTTTTCTCTACGGGCGAGGACGCCCGGCTCCAGATCACCTATGTCGCGAGACGGAAAGAAGGCACCATTCTGGCTTCCAGACGTGATTTTGAAAACACCAAAAAGAGAAAAGAGGATGTGCCTAAAACGTTGGAAATCAAGCCTGAACCCTGAACCCTGTTTCCTGAACCCTCGGGGCGCGGCAACGAAGTTGACGCGCACCCCCCCCCGCCGGAACTCGCACACACTGGAATCTCGCACACTGGAATCTCGTCACCGCCCTCTCAATCCGGTATAGTGGCGGTACCGGACAGCCGGCCGGTTCCAGCATGCACGAACTAAAAACCGGCCAGGAGAATCGAGCAATGATGGACATGAACTTTGCCGACTTCAATCCAACCCTGCAGGCGTTTCTCGGCACCCTCTTCACCTGGTTTATCACCGCGCTGGGCGCGGGCATGGTCTTCTTCTTCAAGACCATCAACCGGCGCTTTCTCGACGGCATGCTGGGGTTTGCCGCAGGCGTCATGATCGCCGCAAGCTACTGGTCGCTGCTCGCCCCCGCCATCGTGATGTCCGAAGCCTCCGGAGAACCTCCGTGGCGTGCTCCGCTCATCGGATTTCTCGCCGGCGGCGCCTTCCTGTGGATGGCCGACAAGCTCATGCCCCACCTCCATCCTTTCCCGCGGGGTGGAGACTCGCAACCCGAGGGCCTCCACACGCGCCTCCGGCGCACCTCCCTGCTCGTCCTGGCGGTCACGCTCCACAACATTCCCGAAGGCCTGGCCGTGGGCGTCGCCTTCGGTGCTATCGCGGCCGACATTCCCGGCGCCTCGCTGGGCGGAGCCGTCGCCCTGGCCATCGGCATCGGCATCCAGAACTTTCCGGAAGGCGCCGCCGTCTCCGTCCCGCTCCGCCGCGAGGGCCTTTCCCGCATGCGCGCCTTCTTCTACGGTCAGGCCTCCGGCATCGTCGAACCCATCGCCGGGGTCACCGGTGCGCTTGCGGTCCTGTTCATCCAACCTCTGCTCCCCTATGCGCTGGCCTTCGCCGCGGGAGCCATGATCTACGTGGTGGTGGAGGAAATCATTCCCGAGGCCCAGCAGAGCCACGACTCCGACATGGCCACCATCGGCGCCATGCTCGGGTTCGCCGTCATGATGACGCTCGATGTCGCGCTGGGGTGAGGGAAAACTGGAAACTCGAAACGGCTGACGGCACCAGTTGCAGGTTTATGCACGCACCTCGCCTGCCTTCCCCGCCTTGCCATTTTCCCCCCTGCCGTTTACAATCGGCGCATGACTTCGAGCTCGCAGGATCTGTTGATTATCGCGGGGGCCGGCCAGTATCCCCTGCTCGTGGCGCAGGGCGCCCGCGCCGCCGGCGTCCAGCGCATTGCCGTCCTGGCCTTGCGTGGACAAGCCAGCCGGAAAATCGACCGGTATGCCGACGAAGTCTGCCGTATCGGGGTTGGCGAAGTGCAGCGCGCGATGGAATGGATCCGCTCGCGGGCCATCCGCCAGGTGATGCTCGCCGGACAGATCCACCCGACCGCCCTGTTCACGACCCGCTTCGACGCCAAGGCTCGCGAAATCATGTCCCGCCTCAAGACCAAGAGCGCCCACACCATTTTTGGCGCCGTCGCCGCCCTGCTGGAGGAAAGCCAGCTCCAGGTCCTCCCCGCATCGACCTACATGGAACGCTTTCTCCCGGAAGCGGGTGTGCTCAGCGCTCGCGCGCCGGACGCCCGCGAAACGGCCGACATCGCCCACGGACACCGGGCGGCGCTGACCCTCGGCGCGGTCGATGTCGGGCAGACGGTCGTCGTCAAGGACGGCATGATCCTCGCCGTCGAGGCCTTTGAAGGGACCAACGCCACCATTCGGCGCGGCGGCAAGCTCGGGGGCCTCGGCACCGTCGTCGTCAAAGTCGCCCGCAAGGGACACGACATGCGCTTCGACATCCCCGTCATCGGCGCGGGGACGCTGAAGGTGCTGCGGCGGATGGGCGTCGGGGCCATCGCCTTTCAAGCCCGTCGCACCATGCTCCTCGACCGCGACGCGGTGATCGCCGCCGCCAACCGCCTTGGCATCGCGGTCGTCGCTCTGGAAACCGACCTGCCCGCCGCCCCGACGCGCCCCCCGATTTCAGGAACCGCGACATGATGCCAACCCCTGCATCCGCACCGCTGCGTGTTTTGATCGTCGCCGGCGAGGCCTCCGGCGATCTCTACGGCGCCGCCCTGATGCACAACCTGCGCGCGCAGAGTCCGCGTCCCATCCGCTTCCGGGGAATTGGCGGCGACGCCATGCAGGCCGAAGGACTCGACCTCCTCTGCCACTGCGACAAGACCGCCGTCATCGGCTTCTGGGAAGTGATGCGCCTCATCCGCTTTCTCCGCCGGCTGTTCCGCCAGATGACCGGCGAACTCGATTCGTGGAAGCCCGATCTGTTGTTGACGATCGATTATCCGGGGTTCAACCTCCGCCTGGCCGCACAAGCCCACGCCCGCAAGATCCGCACGGTGCACTACATCTGCCCGCAGGTCTGGATCTGGCACAAGAACCGCATCCCCCGCATTGCCCGGATCATCGACCAGCTGATCACCCTCTATCCCTTCGAACCCGCCTGCTTCGACAAGACCCCCCTGCGCCCCGTCTACGCCGGACATCCGCTGGTCGACCACGCCCGGGAGACCCTGGCCCGCCCCGAGCAACCGCTTCCCTGGGGCACCGGCCGCCGCATCGCGTTGCTGCCCGGGAGCCGGACCAATGAAATCGCGAAGCTGCTCCCCGACCTGGTGGCAGCGGCGGCGCTGCTGGAGCAGCGGATTGGCGACTGCAGCTTCATCATTCCCGCCGTGTCGGCCCGCATCCGCGGCACCATCGAGACGGTCCTTGCACAGTGTCCCCAGCGCCCCGGGCAGCTCCAGATCGTCGACGGACTGGCCCGCGAGGTGCTGCGCCAGGCCGAAACCGCCGCCGTTGCCTCGGGCACCGCGACCCTGGAGGCCAGCCTCATGCGCTGCCCCTCCGTCCTCGTCTACCGCGCCTCGTGGCCGACCTATTTCATCGTGCGCTTTCTGCTCCGCAAGATTGGATTCGTCGGCCTGGCCAACATCATCACCAAGCGCTCCGTGATGCCCGAGTTGCTTCAATCCGATCTTTCGCCCGAGCCGCTGGCCCGGCTTCTGCAGAACTACCTGACCGAGCCCGACGTGCGGGCCAGGGCCCTCGAAGGCCTCGACGCGGTCAACGCCATCCTCGGTTCCGGCGGCGCCGCCCCCGCCGCCGCCAAGGCCATCCTCGACAACCTTCCGCCAACCTCCTAGACCGCGACCATGTCCAAATCCTTCGTCCATCTCCATCTTCACACCAAGTACAGCATGCTCGACGGTGCCTGTCACCTGGAGCCCCTTTTCGAACGGGCAGCCGAACTGGGCATGCCGGCCGTCGCCATGACCGACCACGGCGTCATGTACGGTGCCATGGACTTCGGCCAATGTGCCACGGGCAAGCCAGTCAAACCGATCATCGGATGCGAGTTCTACATCAACGCCCGCGCCCCGCTTACGAGCCGCGACCCGCATATCCCCTACCACCACCTGGTGCTGCTGGCAACCGACGCCGAAGGCTATCTGAATCTGGCCAAGCTGAACACCATCGCTCATCTTGAGGGCTTCTACTACAAGCCGCGCCTCGACAAGCAGGCCCTCGCCGCCCATTCCCGCGGCCTGATCTGCCTCTCCGCGTGCATGCAAGGCGAGGTCAGCAGCCATATCGCCGAGAACAACCTGGAGGCGGCGCGGCTGGCCGCCAACGAGTACGCCGCCATCTTCGGCAAGGAAAACTTCTTCCTCGAAATGCAGGATCACGGCATCCCCGAGCAGCAGCTCGTCAACCGCGGCATGCGCCAGTTGAGCCGGGAGCTGAATCTCGGAACCGTCGTCACAAACGACGTCCATTATCTGCGGCGCGAGCATGCGCAGGCGCACGAGGTGATGCTGGCGATCCAAACGGGGACCGTGATGAGCGACCCCCGGCGGATGAAGTATTTCGGCGACAACTTCTACTTCAAGTCCCGCGAGGAGATGGAGCAAGTCTTTCCGGACGACGCGGAGGCGCTGGACCGCACGGTGGAGATCGCGGAGCGCTGCACCTACCGCTTCCAGAAGGGCGTCTCCCACTATCCGAAATTCGACATGTCGAGCACTGCGAGCCCCCTGGAGCAGATCCTGGTCGTCGCACGCGAGGGCCTGCAGCGCCACTACGGCATCCGGGACTACGCCAACCCGGCCGACGATGCCGAGCGGGCGCTGATCCAGCGTTTCGAATTCGAGATTTCGATCATCGCGAAGACCGGCTTCATCGACTACTTCCTCGTGGTCTCCGACTTTGTCCGCTACGCGCGCGCGCAGGGCATTCCCGTGGGGCCGGGACGCGGGTCCGGCGGCGGCAGCGTGGTCGCCTACGCGATGGACATCACGGAGATCGATCCGCTGAAGTACCATTTGATCTTCGAGCGCTTTCTGAATCCCGACCGCGTGACGCCGCCCGACTTCGACATCGACTTCTGCCAGAGCCGCCGCGGCGAGGTCATCGACTACGTGAAGCAGAAGTACGGCAGCGACCGCGTGGCGCAGATCGCGACCTTCGGCCAGCTCGGGGCGAAGACGGTGATCCGCGACGTGGCGCGCGCGCTCGAGATTCCCCTGGATCGCGCGATGGCCTTCACCAAGCTTGTTCCCGAAGACCCCAAGATCACCCTGCAAAAGGCGATTGAACAGAACCCCGAATTTGCCACGGCCTGCGAAAAGGATCCGGACCTCGCCCGGATACTGCCCTATGCGCGCGTGCTGGAGGGCCTCTACCGCAATGTCGGCATGCATGCGGCGGGCGTGGTCATCGGCGACTGCACGCTCAGCGAAGTTGTTCCGCTGACCAAGGACAAGGAAGGCTCGCCGATGACGCAGTTCGCCAAGAGCGACGTCGAGGCGTGCGGCTTGCTCAAGATGGACTTCCTGGGGCTCAAGACGCTGACGGTCCTGCGCGAGGCGACGGACCTGGTCAAGCAGACGCGCGGCATCACGCTGGATCTCAGCAACCTCCCGGCGGACGACCCCCCTACCTACGCGCTGATGAACCGCTGCGACACCAAGGGCGTGTTCCAGCTCGAATCGCCCGGCATGTGCAAGCTGATCAGCGACATCGGCATCAGCAATCTGGACGATCTCATCGCCGTCATCGCCCTGTTCCGCCCCGGCCCGATGAAAATGCTGCCCAGCTACAGCGCGCGCAAGACGGGCAAGGAGGCGATCCTCTACGACCATCCCCTGCTGGAGCCGATTCTGAAGGAGACCTACGGCATCATGGTCTACCAGGAGCAGGTGCAGCGCGCCGCCAACGTGCTCGCCGGCTATTCGCTTGGACAAGCCGACCTGCTCCGACGCGCCATGAGCAAGAAGGACGATGAGATCATGGCCGAGGAGCGGGGCAAGTTTGTCGAAGGATGCGCCAAGACCAACAGCATCCCCGCCGAACTTGCGCAGAAGATCTTCAACAACATCGCGGAGTTCGCCGGCTACGGCTTCAACCAGGCCCACTCGGTCGGCTACGGCCTCATCGCCTATCAGACGGCCTACATGAAGGCCAACTATCCCGCCGAATACATGGCGGCGCAGATCTCCTCCGAAATCGGCAACTTCGACAAGCTGCCCGGGTTCATCACCGAAGCGACCGACATGGGGATGCCCGTGCTGCGTCCCGACGTCAACCGCAGTTCAGCCCGCTTCACCCCCGAAGGCGAGGGGATCCGCTACGGCCTGGCGGGCATCAAGAGCGTGGGGGAAGGCGCCGCGGAGGCCATCGTCGGCGAGCGGCTGGCGCACGGCGATTTCAAGGGGCTCATCGACTTCTGCGAACGGGTCGACACGCAGGCGGCGAACAAGCGCGTGCTGGAGGCGCTGATCCGCTGCGGGGCCATGGACTGCTTCGGCCTGCACCGGGCACGCATCTTCAACGCCATCGACTTCGCCCTGGCGCGCGTCATGGAAAAGCAGCGCGAACGCCAAAGCGGGCAGCAGAATCTCTTTGAAGTTTTCGCTGTTCCCCAGAACGGCGACGGCGTGGCCGAAGGCGAAATTCCCGACTGCGAACCCTGGCCGGTCAAGGACTGCCTGGTCAACGAGCGGGAGCTTCTGGGCGTCTACATGTCGGGCAATCCGCTGGATCGCTACCGCGGCTTCATGGCCGCACTGTCCACCTGCACGATCAGCCATGCGCTCGAGTTCAACCGGGAGCAGTCGCAGGATGTGCGGATCTGCGGGCTGGCGACCACGGTGCAGCGGAAGCTCAGCAAGACCACCCACAATCCCTGGGCCAGCGTCATGCTGGAAGACGGGAACAACCGCCTGGAGGCGGTGATGTTCAACAAGTGCTTCACCAAATATGCCGAAGCCGCGCAAGCCGACAAGCCCCTGCTCATCTGCGGCGAGCTATCCCTGCGGAATGGCAGGATGCAGTTCCTCGCCAACGAGGTCTATCTGGTCAACGACGCCATCCAGCGTTTCACCAAGAAGGTCAACTTCTTCATCAAGTGGTCGGACCGTCAGATTGAAGTCCTGACGCAGCTCAAGGAGATCCTGAAAAGCCATCCGGGAAACGTTCCCGTCCTGCTTTGTTTGATGGATCAGTCGAAGCGCCGCGTCCTCGTCGAGGCCGGGCAGGAACTCCGGGTCAACCCGTCGATGGCCTTCATCGAAGCGGCGGAAAAGCTGCTCGGCCGGACCAGCATCCGCATGAGTTGCACGGACAAGATCTACCTCGACTACAAACCCCGCATCTTCCGTTCCGCCGAACCCCGGTTCAACGATGGCTGATGGGGGAGGTGCAGCGGGGGGTGGAAGGCGGGGAATCAACGAATTTAACGAATTAAGCGAATTTGGGGAGATATCCGAGAGGCGGGATGCGGGGGACGGGGGGCAGTTCGGGAGTTCAAATAAGTTCGGGAGTGTGAATCGTGAATTTCGCACAGCCAGAGACGGAGTGCGGGGGATCGCCGGGGAGATGGCCACCAAAGGCACAGAATGCACAATAATCGGGAAGCGGGAGGAGATGCGAGTGGGGAGTGGCCATTCCGGCGCAAGGGAAGTGTCCGCAGCCGGGAGTGTTGATTCATGCACCTACCCATACTCGTACACATACTCGTACACTCCTATCTCCCGAGAGGTTGCAAGATTTGTGTGTACGAGTAAGTGTACGAGTAAGCATTTCCGAATAAATCAACACACCCAGTCGGCGGCAGTAAACGTGAAACGTGAAGACGTGAGGCGTGAGGGCAAAACTCGACTACGGGGGGCGGGAGACGGGGGCGGGAGCCCGGGGTGGGAGGTGGCAAGGGAAGAAATGGAGCCCGCCGTCCCCGGCGGT
>CAZQKI010000207.1:0-7805 GCA_964592855.1 uncultured Lentisphaerales bacterium | reverse complement strand
CATCTGGCGTTCCCAGGCCAGGCTCCAGCGCAGCCGGTAGTAGAGCATGAAGGCGAAAAGGGCCGGCGTCAGCGGTACAAACATGAACGATTCGATGCAGCCCCATCCGCACAAGGCCGCGATCAGCAAGGCTCGGAGCAGGCTGGGCTGTTCGCGATCCCACAGGGCCCCGTTCATGGCCAGCAGGACCAGCAGCACATCGAACGTCTGGGTGTGAAGCCGGGTGGCGGCCGACCAGAAGGGGACGCTGAAGGCAAAGGCGAGGGCCGCCGCCCACGCGCCCAGGCGGATGGCGCCGAGTACGCGGGCGTCGGCGGTGAGGCCCGGAGCGATCACCGGGTTGCACGCGCCGGGCGACCGACGGGATGCGGCGGCATCCCGTGGGTCGTCGCCGATGTCCCAGGCCGCCTCGTCTGCCTGCCGATCCTCCTGCACGGCTGACCGGAACCACCGCTCCACAAGGCTGCCCAGCACCGCCACGGCCGCCGCGCCGCATAACGCACTGAAGAGGTTCAGCCGCAGGGGCAAGGTCAGCCAGGGCAGGCGGGCCAGTCCGCGTGTCAGCAGCAGCCAGACCGGGTGGTCGGGCATGGCGGTCGGCAGGAGTCCCGCCGCTGAGGCGATCAGCTTGGCCGAGCCGTCGGGATAGAGCCCGCGTGACAGCGTCGAGACATAAACCAGAAAAGCCAGGGCACCGGCCCAGGACGCGCAACAGGCCGATTTCATCCACCAGCGGTCGCTCGTGCTTCGCGACACCACCGCTTGTCCGGCATTTCGCCCCATGTTCATTGCAGCTTCTCCATATGCCGGCAGGCCCGACGGCAAGCATCCCGCCTGTTCCGAAGGATCCGTGGCCGTCATCGATTTTCGCCATGTATTCAATACTGTTGCATGATAGGCGAACCCGGCGCAAAGGTCAATGTCGGCAAGCTTGAAAACGCATGAGTCTGTGCTTGCACCCGATACTGATTTCCGGTATATTGCTCTTTCGAAGTGCGCCTCTAGCTCAATTGGATAGAGCGTCTGACTACGGATCAGAAGGTTGCAGGTTCAACTCCTGCGAGGCGCGCCATTTGACCAATTTATTGCGGGGTGGAGCAGTCCGGCAGCTCGTCAGGCTCATAACCTGAAGGTCGTAGGTTCAAATCCTACCCCCGCTACCAGTTTGAAAGCCCGTTTTTGTTGGAAAACACCAATGAAAACGGGCTTTTTTGTTCTCGGGCGTTCCTCCTGCAACAGGAGGCAACATCCTGAAACCCGACGGCCGACCCACCGCACCACCCACCACGCGAACGGCCCATGAGCAACCCGCTCGGCCCCTGGCTTACCTGCACGATCCCATTGAACGATCCTGCCGTGTTGAGCAAGCCTTTTGATCGCAATGAATTGGTGGACGTGTTCCGTCAGATCGTGTTGATGAAACGCCAAGTAGCGCCCATGCGGATTGATGGGCTGAAGAAAGTCCTTGTGGGACTGACCACGGTCGATGCGGTCCTGCGCGTTACACCGCGTTGACGCGGGAACGTGGAACGCATGCGCTGAGGGAGATGCCGCGAACCAGAGGCTGCCGGAAAAAGTGTCGGCAGACCGAGAATCGGCTGAGCGCGAAGACGGCAAGGCAGATGTCGGAGGTCAGAAGTCATCCACCCTCGACCTCTCCCAAATGCCTGGTCCCTTCACGACGACTGAGTCGGGTCAGGCGGGGTTGCGAGAGGCGGCGCCAGGCCGGGTGCGGCAGCGCCTTTGTTCGCGCCACGGTCGCCGCGCGCGAACTCCTTCACCATGTTCATCCCGACGGCCAGCAGCGTCGGCCCCAGAAAGACGCCGATCAGGCCGAAGGCCAACAAGCCGCCCAGAACGCCCAGCATGACCGGCAGAAAGGAGAGCTTGGCGTTCCGGCTGATCAGGAACGGACGGAGTATGTTGTCGATGCCGCTGATGCCCAGCAGCCCCCACACGGCCATGAAGATGGCCCAGCCGACATCGCCCTGCACCACCAGCCAGAGCGTCGCGCCGCACCAGATGACGGGCGGCCCGACCGGCACGAATGAGAGCAGCGCCACCAGCAGCGCCCAGAAGAAGGGCGCAGGCAGGCCCACGATGGTGAAGCCGATGGCCGCCATGATGCCTTGTCCGAGCGCGGTGCCCAGCACGCCGTAGACGACGCCGCGCACCGTGCTGCCAACCAGCGCGATCAAATGCTGCGTGTATTCGCCCACCGCGCGGTGCGTGATATCTGTGACCCGCCGGGCGACCTGATGGCCGTCGCGGTAGAAGAAGAAGGCGACCACGACGCTCAGGAAAACCTGCACGATGCCTTGGCCGACGTTCAGGCTGTTGCGGATCAGCCAGCCCTGTGAATGCACCAGCAGCGCCTTGAGAATGGCCGCCGTCCGGTCGGCATTGAGGGCCAGGTCGGCCCAGTTGGAGTCGATGTAAGTCCCGGCCCACGGCAGCCCCGTCAGCCAGGCGGGTGGCGTCGGCAGCCCCTCGGCGTTGAGCCGTCGCACGACGTTCAGCAGATGCTCCACGCTGGCGGCCAGCGAACTGCCCACCAGCGTGATGGGCAACGCGACCAGGATCACCAGCGCAAGCGTCATGATCGCCGCCGCCGGGGCGCGGCGACCGTGCAGATGGCGCGCCAGCCATTCGCAGCCCGGCCACGTGGCGTAGCACAGGATTGCCGACCAGAGGATCACCGAAACGAAGGGCCGCAGCACGACAAAACAGCCCAGCAGGGTGAGGACCAGCATCCCGACACCCAGCAACTGCTCGGCATTGCGAAACGCACGTTCTTTAACGGGGTCCATGGCACGCGTTCTCCTGGTTCATGCCGCCATTCTACTCCTCCGCATCCCGAAAATCGAGAATCGACTTTGACGACTGCGCATGTGGGTTACACCCCATGGTGTGGACGGCGGATCAGATGTAGCGTGACAATACTGGTCTCGGACACGCCGCGCAGCCCGGACTGGAAATTGACCCTCTCAATAATTGCTTTGCGCTGGTGAAATGCCTCGGTCGGCCCGGTAGGGTTATACCCCATGTTGCACACGTTCATAAAAGGGGAATCTTTACATCGCTGGGTCATATGATCGCACCGTGCAGAAAAGTCCAGGCAGCCGCCATGATCCAGCAGACGCGCGCAAAGGAGAAATCATGAACGAAAAGCCGTTGCAGCCGCTGCAGCTATTGTTTAAAGCCATGCAGACCGCTTTCATTCGGGACGATCCCGGCGAAAAGGCGCTGGCCTGCCGTGAATGGGAAATTGCCATACATGCCCGCAACGTGTACGCCATGGCCGCCAAAGGCGTGGACCGTGAGTCTGTCGAACGCGAGAAGGATCCCGACACGCGGGCTTGCATGCGTGAAGCGTGCAATCTTTCGCAGTGGTGGACGCCCGAAACCCTGTTGCAGCTTCACGTGTGTCAGGAATTCGTGGGCCGGAAGTGGATTCGCGCCGAAGTGACCCTGGCCCATGACATCGAGATGGAACGCAGCGTGGGATCACATCTGCTTACAGAGATCAGGGAGCAGTTGGCGGTCGAAGAGGAACGAGCGCGGGAACGCCTGCGCCGTCGCGCCTTTTTTGAGGAGGCGACGATTATCCTTGCCGAAGACTTCCTGAATGGTACGATAACCGCATGGAACGCTGGCATCAAAACAAAGACCGCAACAGAAAACTATGTTTTCTCGCACAAGGGCGATTATTGGCAAATCGTCTACGATGGCCTCGATCTCGGGCTGTTCAAGCGCCGCACCGGGTTGACCTACATCCATAACTTGCTGTCACACCCCCGGGAGTCGATCCCGATACAGGAGATGCGGAACATCCAGGACAAGATGGCAGCGCCCGCCGTCGTGACGCCCACTATGCCGATGGAGACGAAATCAGGTCGGGAATACGGCTTCGGCGGGCACATTCGAAAACTTGCCGATCCTAGTTTCAATGCCGCGGTCTTGCGGTTGCAGGCCGAATTGCAGGATAAGTTGAGCAGTGAGAAGGATGTCGAGGAGCACAAGCAGATTGCATGCAAACTCAGCCAATTGGCCGGGTTCCTGAGATTGGCAGGCAAACGCGGCCGCATTGGAAGCGTGAAGTTCAATCTGGACGAACCGGCGGATTTACGGCGTAACGTCAGATCGAGCATCCGGGATGCCATCGACATGTTCACCAATAGTGACGTCGGAAGGGAGCTTGCCGAACACCTGCAACTGCATGTCGAGACGGGGGCGAGCTGCCGCTACGCGGGCGATCTGCCCTGGCGCATCTAGCCGAGCCACAGGGCCGGTCAACGCCCGCCGACCGGGCAAGCAAGGCGTGGAGGGATTGTGAATGACGCGTCAAGCAGCGCCTGAACCGATCCGATATCCAAGTCAGGATAGTGAACAGTGATGAAAGCGCACCAAGCCGTGAAAGAGACAACCAAACCCGCCCGCCGGAAGAAGCAATCGGCCGCCGCAACGCCCGTTCGGCCGGCTCCCGCCGCTGCCGCGGCCTTCCCCATTGTGGGCATCGGCGCATCCGCCGGGGGGCTGGAGGCGCTGGAACTGTTCCTGAAGCATGTGCCTGCCAGCAGCGGCATGGCCTTTGTCATCGTCCAGCACCTGGACCCGACACACAAGGGCCTGATGGCGGAGTTGCTCCAGCGCGTCACGGCCATGAAGGTCATGCAGATCCGGGAGCGCACCCGCATCCAGCCGGATTGCGTCTATGTGATCCCCCCGAACAAGGATCTGTCCATCCTGCACGGCGTCCTGCACCTGTTTGCTCCGGTGGCGCCTCGCGGGCTGCGCCTGCCTATTGATTTCTTTCTTCGCACCCTGGCGGATGACGCGGAGGGGCGTAGCATCGGCGTCATCCTTTCGGGCATGGGCAGTGACGGCACGATGGGGCTCAAGGCCATCAAGGGCAAAGCGGGCGCTGTATTCGTGCAGGACCCAGCCTCGGCCAAGTTCGACGGCATGCCCAAGAGCGCCATTGACGCCGGGTTGGCGGATGTGGTCGCCCGGGCGGAGGCGTTGCCCCGCAAGATCCTCGCCTATCTCCAAAACGTGCCCATCCTCGCCCAACCGGGACTGGTCGAACAGGACGACAAAGCCAACAGCAGTTTTGAAAAGATCGTGATTCTGTTGCGGGTGCAGACGGGCCACGACTTTTCCCTCTACAAAAAGACAACCGTCTATCGCCGGATCGAGCGGCGCATGAGCATCCACCAGATTGCCCGGATCGCCTCCTATGCCCGGTTTCTCCAGGAGAATCCCAAGGAACTGGAGTTGCTGTTCAAGGAACTCCTGATCGGCGTCACGAGTTTCTTCCGCGACCCGGCGGTGTGGGAGCAGTTGCAGGCCGAGGTCCTCCCGGCGCTGTTGAAAGACCGCCCGCCCAGTCAGGCGCTGCGCGTCTGGATCCCCGCCTGCGCGACCGGGGAGGAAGCCTATTCCCTGGCCATCGTCTTTCAAGAGGCACTGGAGCAGCTCAAGCCGCCCTGTGGATGCAAGCTCCAGATCTTTGCGACCGATCTGAACAAGGACGCCATCGACAAAGCCCGCACGGGCCTTTTCCCGGCCAATATCGCCGCCGATGTGTCGCCGAAGCGGCTGAACCGGTTCTTCGTCCCGGTGGAGGGCGGCTACCTGGTCGGCAAACCCATCCGGGAGATGGTGATCTTCGCGACACAAAACCTCATCATGGACCCGCCCTTCACCCGGCTCGACATGGTGAGTTGCCGCAATCTGCTCATCTACCTGACGCCGGCACTGCAGGCTAAACTCCTGCCGCTCTTTCACTACAGCCTGAATCCAGGCGGCGTGTTGTCGCTGGGAAGCGCCGAGACCGTCGGCGGATTTACTGACCTCTTCGCGCCGTTGGCGGGCAAGGCACAACTTTACCGGCGGCTCGAATCCGGCCAGCGGACGGAGCCGGTTGAATTTCCCGCCACGCTCCTGCCCACCCGGAAGAGCGTGCCGCCGCCGGCGTTGCCGCCGTCGGCCAGCCTCCAGGCGCAGGCGGAGCACCTGCTCTTGCAGCGGTATTCCCCGGCCGCCGTGCTGGTCAACGACAAGGGCGACATCATCTTCATCAACGGGCGGACGGGCAAATACCTTGAGCCGGCCGCGGGCAAAGCCAACCTGAACCTCTTCGCCATGGCCCGCGAGGGCCTGCGCTACGAGTTGAGCGATGCCTTCCGGCTGGCGCTTCGGCAAAAAGAAGCGGTCGTCTGCAAGAGCGTGAAGATCCAGGCCGATGCCGGCGTGCAGGTGGTGGACCTGACCGTGCAGGCCATCATGGAACCGGTGATGTTGCGCGGCATGGTGATGGTCGTCTTTACGGACGTGGCCGCGACCCCGGAAAAGGGGCCGGCCAAAGCCAAAGGCCCAGCCGCCAACGGCGCCCGAATGGCGGCACTGGAGCGGAACTTCGAGCAATCCCGCCAGGAGTTGCTCACCGCCCGCGAGGCGATGCAGACCTTGAAGGAAGAGGCCAATTCCACCAACCAGGAACTCCAGTCCGCCAACGAGGAAATGCAGTTCACGAACAAGGAACTGACCACCTCCACGGAAGAGATGCGGTCCATGAACGAGGAACTGCAGACGCTCAGCGCCGAACTGCAGCACAAGGTGGATGACCTGTCCCAGCTCAGCAACGACCAGAAGAACCTGCTCGATGCCACGGAGATTGTGACCCTGTTCCTGGACCCCGCGCTGCGCGTGCGGCTGTTCACGGCCGGGGCGAACCGGGTGTATAAACTCATCCCCGGCGACGTGGGCCGGGCGATCACCGATATCGTCTCGGAACTGGCCTACCCGGAACTGGCCGACCACGCGCGCGAGGTGCTGCGGACGCTGGCCGTTCGCGAGCAACTGGTCGCCGCACGCGACGGGAGCTGGTTCCTGGTGCGGATCAGGCCCTTCCGCACCCTGGAAAACATGATTGACGGCGTGGTGCTCACCTTTACGGACATCACGGAAACCAAGCGAAAGGAGGAAGCGCTGAAGAAAGCCAATGACCTGCTCCGCCTGGCCGTGGTCGTGCGCGATGCGCACGATGCCATCACCGTGCAGGACCTGGAGGGATGCACCATCGCCTGGAACCCGGGCGCGGTGCGGATGTATGGCTGGAGCGAAGCCGAGGCGCTGGAGATGAACGTGCACGACCGGATCCCGGAGGCGCAGCGCAAGGATGCATTGGCCAGGCTGGTGCAACTTGGCAAGGCTGAGATTCTGGAGCCGTATCGCACCCAACGCCTCGCGAAAGATGGCACGGTCAAAGAAGTCTCGATCATCTCCACCGCCTTGATCAACGAGGCCGGCCAGATGTATGCGATTTCCACCACGGAACGGGGGGGCGCGGGGAGTGATCAGTAATCAGTGATCGAGTGATCACGCGTTGGACGGAAAGCAGTTATGAAGAAGAAGCAGGACCAACCCGCCGACGTTGCCGCGTTGCGCCGCCAGGCCGAAGAGCGGCTGAACGCGCGAGAGTCAATTCCGCAATCCGCAATCCGCAATCCGCAATCCGAACCGCGGCTCATCCACGAACTGCAGGTGCACCAGATCGAACTGGAGATGCAGAATGAGGAACTCCAGCGGACGCGCGCCCAGGCGGAGGAACTCCTGGCCCAATACACGGACCTCTACGACTTCGCTCCCTTGGGTTACCTCACCCTCGGCGAGCAGGGATTGATTCTGAAAGCGAACCTCTCCGCCGTAACGTTGCTGGGCAGCGCCCGGGGCGCTCTGATCAACCGACCGATCTCCCGCTTCATCCTGAAGGAAGACCGCGACATCTACGGCCGGCACCA
>CAZQKI010000206.1:0-7869 GCA_964592855.1 uncultured Lentisphaerales bacterium | reverse complement strand
CTTGTCCGAGCGTCCAGATTGTCGAACGCCACCCCTCGATCAATCGCGGCGGTAGGCGAATGAAGCGGTCGTTCCGGCTGGCGATTCACTACGGCGGAGGACCGCCGGGCCCACTTCTTCCTTTTGCGCGACACGGAAAGAATTGGACCCCGCCGTCCCAGGCGGTGGCGAATGAGGCGGTCGCTCCGGCTCCCGACTCACTACGGCGGAGGACCGCCGGGGCCGCTTCTTGCTCATTACTAAGCGTCGCATTGTAGTCCTTACACGGAGCATCCGAAAAATCCTGCAAATCCTGCAATCCTGGCTAAAACAATTTTGAGACTCTTAGTAACTTGCACGGGGCTGCAAAACCGAAAATCTTGACGCTCGACAGGCTGGGCGCAGTCGCCTATGCTGTTCGGGTACATGGAACGCCTCAACGAAACGCTCAATCAGCGCAATCCCTCATTTGACAACAACCTGCGGCCGACGACCTTCGAGGACTTCACGGGCCAGCAGAAGGTGCGGGATCGGCTGGTGCTCGCCGTCGAGGCGGCACGGCAACGCAACGAGTCGCTCGATCATGTCCTGCTCCTGGGGCCTCCCGGACTGGGCAAAACCACGCTCGCGTTCATCCTGGGTCAGGCCATGGGCGTCAACGTGAAGACCACCTCCGGCCCCGTGATCGACAAGCCGGGGGATCTGGCGGGGCTGCTGACGAGCCTGCAGCCCGGCGACATCGTCTTCATCGACGAAATTCACCGCATGCAGCGCTCCGTCGAGGAATACCTCTATTCCGCGATGGAGGATTTCGTGATCGACATCATGATCGACCAGGGGCCGAACGCCCGTTCGATCCGTCTCGAACTGCCCCGCTTCACGCTCGTCGGGGCGACGACGCGGAGCGGCCTGATTTCCGCCCCCATGCGTTCGCGCTTCGGCCTGTCCAACCGCCTGGACTACTATCTGGCGGAGGACCTGCAGCAGATCATCAAGCGCTCGGCCGCGAAGTTGAACGTCAGCATCGACGAGGATGGCGCGCACGAGATCGCGGCCCGCGCCCGCGGCACGCCGCGCATCGCCAACAACCTGCTGCGGCGTGTCCGCGACTTTGCGCAGGTGCGCGCCGGCAACCACATCAACCGCGCCGTGGCCGGCGAGGCGTTGGCGCTGCTCGAGATCGACCCCTACGGGCTCGACGAGATGGACAAGCGGCTGCTGGAGGCGCTGCTCTTCAAATTCGGCGGCGGCCCCGTCGGGATCAGCACCTTGTCGGTGGCGGTGAGCGAGGAACCCGAGACGATCGAGGAAGTCTACGAGCCCTATCTGATCCAGGAGGGATACATCCAGCGTACGCCCCGCGGACGCATCGCGACGCCCTTGTGCCGCGAGCGGATGCACGCCGAGGGGCTGACCGCCGCGGCGATGCGGCAGGGCCACCTGGAACTCTAGAAGCATGCAGGAGTCCCTCTCCAGATTGCGGTTCCGCAAAGTCAGGTCGCAGGCTTCCCAGGCTGGGCGCCCGAAGCGCGTCCGCGCCATCCGCGACAGCGATGCGCTGCATTTCCTGGCGGGGACGGTGGCCTGGGTGCTGGGTCTCTGGCTCATTGTTCCGTCGGGGGTGATCGACTGGCGCACGCTGGTCGCCAGCGGGGTCACGCTCGTCATCATCGGCATTGGCGGCCAGATGCTGCTCGGTGTGATCCGGCCCCGCGAGGATGGCTCGCGTTCGATGTGGCTCTTCATGTTGTCGATGATGCTGCTGTCGATGCTGGATGTCCGCCTGGCGGAATGGTCGCTGAGCCAGCTCTTCCAGTTGCCGATGATCGGCGCCGTCCCGCCGCTCTGCATGTCGCCGTACGCCTTGGTCCCTTTGCTCGTCGCGATGTTGTACGGCGGACTGACCGCCCTCGTGATCGGACTCGTGTCGGGAGTGGCGCTGGCCCTGGCCGCCGATTTCAGCCTGGGCGTCTTTCTGATTTCGCTATGTGCGACGGCGGTCGCGGCCTATGAAGTTCCCCGGCTGCGCTACCGCAGGCAGATCGTCCGTGCGCTCCTGCGCATCGCCTTGTGGCAGACGGCCGTCGTGCTGGTCATGTCCCTGGGTTCGCCCGACACCGCCGACTTCCGGGTCGTCGGCATCCGGCTCGCCACCCTCTACCTGTGGCTGGCGGCTTCCGGCGCCCTGGCCGTTCTGATCCTGCCGGCGGCGGAGCGGATGACGGGGCGTATCAGCGCCTTCAGCCTGAACCCGTTCGCCGACCTGGGAATCGCCCTCCTGCAGCGCATGACGCTGGAGGCGCCGGGGACGTACCACCATTCCATGATGGTTGCGAATCTCGCGCAGGCCGCGGCCGACAGCATTGGCGCCAATGGCCTGCTGGCTCGCATCGGCGCCTACTATCATGACATCGGCAAGCTGGGACGTCCGCAGTTCTACATGGAAAATCAGATGCACGGAAGCAACCCGCATGACGACCTGCCGCCCAACATCAGCCGCATGATCATCGTCAACCATGTGAAGGAGGGGCTGGTTCTGGCCCGCCTGAACCATTTGCCCGGCCCTGTCACGCGGTTCATCGCGGTACATCACGGGACGAGCGTGATCCGGTGGTTTCATCACAAGGCGCAAAGCCATGTCGCGGATCTGGCCGATGAGAACACGTCCGACGCCGAGGAAAGCCACTATCGCTATGCGGGGCCGCTCCCCGTGAGCCGCGAAGAGACGATCGTCGCGCTGGCGGACTCCATCGAGGCGGCGGCGCGGGCCATGCCGAAGATGACGCCCGGGCACATCGAGAATCTGGTGACGAGCATCTGCACCGCCAGATGGAGCGACGGGCAGCTGGACCAGAGCCTGCTCTCCCTTGTGGATCTCGCCAGCGTCCGCAAGTCCTTCAGCTTCACGCTCACGCATCTGCTCCATGCCCGGCTGGCCTATCCCCCCCATGCATCGAATACGGATCCAAAATCTGCAGCGCCTGCACCGCGTTGACCGCGCCGCGCTCCGCCGACTCTGCGGGGCGCTGCTGACGCGCGCGGAACGCGCCGCCCCGCAGCGCGTCTGGTCGGAGGTTACCCTCCTCCTCGTGGACGACGCCGGCATCGCGCCCATCAATGCCGCCGCCCTGGGGCATGCCGGGCCCACGGACGTGATCACGCTCGACTACGAGCCGATTCCCGGGGAGCCCGCAGGCGCGACGGCCGAGATCATTCTGAACACGGAGTGCGCCTGGCAGCAGGGCGGCGATCGCGCGGCGGCCAGCCGCGAACTGGCGCTCTACCTTGCGCATGGCTGCGACCATCTCTGCGGCTTCGACGACCAGACCGCGCCGGAGCGGCGGTCGATGCGCCGCCGGGAGTGGCGCTGGCTGAAACAGGTCGGCATCCCGGAGCTCTTCCCCGAATAAAATAATGCGCCTTCCCTCCTCCATACTTCCTCCGTTGCTGTGCGCGGCGGCCGCCGCCGCAACCCTGGCGTGGTGGCTGGCCGACGCCCCCCGGATGCCCGGGCTCCGCGTGCCGGATGCCCGTGGCTCGCTGGCGGAGACGGCCGCGGGGGGCGGGCCGCGGTCGACGCAAGGTTCCACGGGCGTGTTCACGCCAGGCAACGGCGTCGCGGGGACGACCGAGGACCGCTGGCTGAACTTCCGCGGTCCGCTCCAGGAGAACATCGCGCGCCCGGGCGTGCCGATCGCCGCGTCGTGGCCCGCCGCGGGGCCCCCGGTCCGGTGGACGGTGCTGGCCGGCGATGGCCATGCCGCCCCCGTCGTCCGCGACGGTCGCGTCTATCTGCTGGACTACGACGAGACAAACCGCGGGGATGTCGTCCGCTGCCTCTCCTTCGCCGATGGCGGCGAGATCTGGCGTCGCTTCTACCCGGTGCACACCAAGCGCAACCACGGCATTTCCCGGACGGTTCCCGCGCTCGCGGGACGATACCTCGTCACCTTCGGACCGCAGTGCCAGGTCCGTTGCGTCGACGCGCAGACGGGAGATCACCTGTGGGCCTTGGATCTGGTGTCGCGGTACGGCGCCCGCGTTCCCCTGTGGTATGCGGGGCAGTGCCCGTTCATCGACGGAGACGTGGCGGTGATTGCCGTCGGGGGCGAAAAGGTCCTGCTGGCGGGGATCGACTGCGCCACGGGCCAAACGCTCTGGGAGACGCCCAATCCCGGGGGCTGGCAGATGTCGCATGCGTCGGTGGCCGTGGCGACCTTCCACGGCGTCCGCCAATACATTTACGCCGCGATCGGCGGCCTGGCCGGCGTCCAGGCGGAGGGACCCGGGCGGGGGAAGCTCCTCTGGTCGACCACGCAGTTCTCGCCCAGTGTCGTCGCGCCGACCCCGGTGCCGCTGCCGGAAAACCGCTTCCTGCAGACGGCGGGCTATGGCAGCGGAAGCGCCCTGTTCGAGGTGCGGCATTCCGGCGCGGACGACTGGCAGGTGGCCGAGATCGAGCGGATGAGCCGCCGCAAGTTCGGCTGCGAGCAGCAGACTCCGGTGCTCCGCAACGGCCTCCTCCTCACCGTCCTTCCGAGCGACGCGGGCGATCATCGTCAGGAGCTGGTCGGCATGACGCTGGCCGGCGAAGTGCTCTGGCACAGCGGTCCGCAGGATCGCTTTGGCCTGGGTCCGTTTCTCGGGGTGGGGGATGAGTTGATGCTTCTCATGAACGACACGGGGGTCCTCACGCTCGCGCGTGCGACGGCCGGGGGCTATGTCCGTCTGGCGCGGCAGGCGATGTTTCCGGAGGGGCGCGACGCCTGGGGGCCGATGGCGCTGGTCGACGGCTTCCTGCTGCTGCGCGACAGCACGCGGCTGAAGTGCGTCGATCTGCGGTGAGGTCTTGGTTCGTGGTTCTTGGTTCTTGGTTCGTGGTTCTTGGTTCTTAGTTCTTGGTTCTTGGTTCTTGGTTCGTAGTTCTTGGTTCTTGGTTGGCGAGAAGAGAGAGAAAGCAACGACGGGACGACGTTGGACGGTGGGACAATCAACAGCCACTGGATGGCAAGACTGCAATCAGACGGGCGCGACATGGGACGAACTGGACCCCGCCGTCCCCGGCGGTGGTGAATAGCGCAAAAGAAGTTCCCATTCAAACCGGTGGTGACAATCAAACCCCATAGCGTCGTTGCCATGCACAAGCGCGGTTCCGTTCAACAACCTATTCCTCCGTGCGGCAAAAAAAACCGCTTGTCACCAATCCGCGGCCGACCTACACTTGCCGCACGAGAAAAACGCTATTCGCTCGATGAAGAGGATGACTGTATGGATGATTTTATGCTGTGGGCTGTCCCCTTCGGCTCGTTCCTTTGTGTTGCGGCTGTGCAGGGCATGCGGAAGCATTGGCAAAGGGCACTCCCAGCGGTTCTTGCCGCGGACATGTGCCTCGCGTTATGACTCTCCACTCGTCATCGCCCCAAATCGTGAACCATGAAAAACCTTGCCCTCGTCGCCCTTGCCCTCGTTTCGCTACCTTGCGCCGCCGCAGAGACGGACGTCATCGTCTATGGTTCCACGCCTGGCGGCTTTTGCGCAGCCATCGCCGCAGCGCGTGAAGGTGCTTCCGTCGTGTTGCTGGAGCCGACGGATCATGTCGGCGGCTTGAACACGGGAGGACTGAGCTTTAGCGACTCGAATCAAACGGTACGTAACACGGTGATGGGCCTTTTTGATGAATGGCATAGCCGCATCGAGGCTGCCTATCAGATACGCGGCGTCACGCTTCCCTACAAGGTGTCCGAGAAGGATCACAAGCCGTGGACCTACGAGCCGCATGTGGCGGCAAAGATCACGAAACAGATGCTCGACGAGGCTGGCGTGAAGGTGCTGACGAAGCGTGTGCTCAAGTCCGCGAGCAAAGACGGTACACGCATCACGCAGATCGCAACGAGCGAGGGTGACTTCGCTGCCAAGGTTTTTATCGACGGCACCTACGAGGGCGATTTGATGGCTGCGGCGGGCGTGACCTGGACGGTGGGCCGCGAGGGGCGAAAGGAGTTCGGCGAATCGCTGGCTGGGAAGCAGTATGGAACGCATCTGCCAAAAACCCTGAAAGGAAAGATGCCCATTTCTGGCTTCGATGACACCGGCAAGGTACTGCCGCTGATCACCACTACGGACGCCGGGCCAGAAGAAGCGGGTGATTCCAACGTGATGATTTACAGTTTCCGCCTGTGCCTCACCGCGAATCCAGAAAACCGCGTGCCGATGCCAAGTCCGGCACACTACGATCCTGCACGTTTCGAGGTCGTTCGCAGGCATCTTCAAAACGGAGGGAGCGGGGTGGGCTTCGATCTGTATCCGTTGCCGGGCGACAAGTTCGACGGGAACAACTCTATTGGTGGCCAGTTCTCCCTCGGTCTTGCCAGCGCCTGCAATGGCTGGAGCGAAGCCCGTGCAGACGAGCGAAAGGTCATCTGGGAAGCTCATAAGCAATACACGCTCGAGTTCTACCACTTCCTGACCACTGACCCGGCCATGCCGGAAGCCAGCCGCAAGCACTACGCCCGTTTGGGACTCTGCAAGGATGAGTTTCCCGAATACGGACACTTTTCACCAGCGCTGTATGTGCGCGAAGGACGGCGCATGAAGGGCGTGTATGTGATCACCCAGAACGACATCATGAAGACGCCGCAAAAGGATGACCCCATCGCGGTGTCATCCTTTCCCATCGACTCCCACGACTGCCAGCGAGTCGCGCTCAAAGACGGTGGCGTCATCAATGAGGGGACGATGCTCGTGTATATGAAAGGCCGCAAGCACGGCCACGCCTATCACATCCCATATCGTGCCATCACGCCGATAGCCGCCGAGTGTGAAAACCTGCTCGTGCCCGTGGCGCTCTCCTGCACGCACGTCGCCATCTGCTCCATTCGCGTGGAGCCGACGTGGATGATCCTCGGCCAGAGCGCGGGCATCGCTGCCGCCCTCAGCGCCAAACAAAACGTAGCGGTGCAACAACTACCCTATCCAACCCTTCGCGAGCATTTGCTGAAACAGAAACAAGTGCTCGACCTCCCTGTGCTGCCGTCAACACCTGAATCCCAATGACCGCAACGCCTACGCTTCGTCGCCGCGCCTTGATCGAATTGTCCACACGGTTGATCCCAGTTCATTCGCCAGTGATAATATCGCGTACGCCGGATGTCCTGCTGACCGCTCACATTACGAGCACCCTTAAAACCGCCTTCAGCGGGAACATCAACGTCGGGAGACCATCGCCGTCGAGGACGTCATGCCCTGCCGGACTCTTATGGCGAGCGTGCTTCATCGCTTTGCATCTGGACGGTTCGTGGAAACAGCCAGCCGAACCAGAACGTCCAGATTACCTCGCGTGCCGCCCGGAACATGACGTTCAACGTTCGCAATCCTCACTTGATCACATGCATGACATGGTGCCCGAGCACCAGCAATCCGATGACCCCCAGCTCCGATGGCTGAAAGCAGGACGTCCCCCGCCGCAACGTTCTTGGCGTGCTTGACCAACGGATGTCGCGTTCACTCCGGTTGTACGGGAGTCATTTACACGGCCTGATCGCGGTACACCACTTCGCGTTTGCCCGCTTCGATGACGCCGATGACGGAGGGCGAGGCCCGGTGCTTTCCTAAGATGTCCAAGGTGGTCTTGACATCCTTCTTGCGGACGATGAGGACATAGCCGATGCCCATGTTGAACACGCGGTACATCTCGTCGTGGTCGACTTTTCCCTGGCGTTCGATGAAGGTGAACACATGGGGCGGCGTCCAGCTCAGGCGGTTGATGACCGCGCGGCAGGTGTCGGGGAGGACGCGGGGAATGTTGTCCACGAACCCACCGCCCGTGATGTGTGCCATGCCAGCCGCCGTCATCCGGACGAGGCGGCCGCGCCGCACCGCCTTGCGCACCGT
>CAZQKI010000205.1:0-7884 GCA_964592855.1 uncultured Lentisphaerales bacterium | reverse complement strand
GCCTGCCGTCTCCAAAGCTGTTGCGTGAAGGCGCATCCGCTGACGATCATGCGCCGGTTTAGTCCCGGATACGCTGCAAGCGGATGCGCCTTCACGCAACCTCTCCTCCAGGTCTCCGTGCCTCCGTGGTGAAGTTGTCGCGATGGCCGATAAAAATTGGCGTGCCTTGACGGTTCAAGACCTGCTTGTCATGCTCGCTTTTCGCACCCCCCCGGTAACTGAGCCATTACTCTCGTCCGTCCTCTGGGACCGTCGGCCTGATCAACTGTTTCACCGCCGACCCGCATCGGATGTGGATTTGCGCCAGGCGGCGGAAACCGGTTATAATCACGCACGGAGAAAGATCATGGAACGTTTCATCACGGGGATCTACAACTACTGCGACTACTGGTGCGAACGCTGTCCGTTCACCCGGCGGTGCCGCAATTACGCATCCGATCCCAGGCGACAGGAAGGCGACCGGCAGGACGCCGATCCCGACGCGACCAATCAGGCGTTCTGGAACCGCCTCGCCGAACAATTGCGCGAGTCGACGATCTTCGGCCAGGCGGAGGCGGACGACGCGGAAGCGTGGTCGTCTGAACTGACCGACACCGACTGGGCTGAACCCACCGACCCCGATGCCGATGCCGCTTATGAGGCGCGGCAACAGATGGTCCGCAACCACCCGCTGTCGATCGACGCCCGCGACTACCTGATGCAAGCGGACGCCTGGCTGAAGCATGCCGATGCCGACCTGAAGGCGCTGGCTCAGACATGGCTCGCTGCGGCGGGCAACCGTTTTGACGGGACCAACTACGAAGAGGCGGCCCGCGAGGTCGGCGAGTTGATCGAGGTGGTCGCCTGGTACCACACCCTGATCCCGCCCAAGTTGGCGCGCGCCCTCGGCAGCCTTGCCGAGCCGGTGTCGGGCGACGGCGAGGGCGCCCGGATCATCCGCGAGTCGCGGCAGTATGACGCCAGCGGCTCGGGAAAGATCGCGCTGATCGCCATCGAACGCTCCGTCGCCGCCTGGTTGCGCCTGCGCGAGATTCTCCCGCAGCAAGAGGACCCCATCCTGGCCATGCTGGTCCTGCTGAGCCGCATGCGCCGCGCCATCCACACCGCCATCCCCGGCGCCGCATCCTTCAAGCGTCCCGGCTTCGATCCCGGCGCGACAATGTTCGACGAGCCGGACGAGTGACCGGTGGCCGGGGTCAATGACAACCGTTATTCGACCGTCAACCAGGCCTGAAGGCCTTCGCTTGCTTCCGGCTGAAGGGACTGTTGATTTATCCGAAATGCATATAATCGGGAACTCAGGAAACTGGGCCTTTTTTTCTGTTTTCCTGCTTTCCAAATTCAAAAAATCGTGTTGCGGTCGAATTAATCAACAATCCCTGAAGCCGGGACTCCGACCTTGGTGCCTACCTAGAAAACCAACACCGGCGCACCAACCACCCCTTGCCGGAGTCCCGCCTTCAGGCGGCAGCGAGTTAGGGGCTTCAGCCCCGGTTTCAGGGCTTCTTCGTACACACGACTCGCCATCAAGCATCGCAAGAGATTTGAGTGTACGAGTAGGTGTAAGAGTAAGTTTTCCGGCTCCACTGGTCTGAGAGCCGTTGTTTACTCTTTGTCGTAAACTTTGTCGTAAACTTTGTCGACAAAGCTCGCGACAAAGCTTGCGACAAAGATGGTTCGCCTGCCTTGCTCAACGCGCACGCAGGATCAGGCTGTCGCGGACCTCCTTGACTTTCGCCAGACCGTCCTCCCGCTCCTTGCGCTTCTCCTCGGTCACCATCGACTGCAGCGTCCAGATCCGCGGCGTGTACTGCCAGGCCTTGTACTGCCCCAGCAGCAGTTCGAAGCTCCCATGCTGCACACGCCCGTTCCGCAGCCGCAGCTGCTCCGCCACCGCGGCTTTGATCGACTCCATTTTCGCGGAGGCCTCCGCCAGCTGCTGCCGGAGGATGAAGTAGTAGTTCACAACGGCGTCGCCCGTATCCATGTTCCGTTTCCTTTCATGCACGGCGGAGAACCCGTTCCCCCGCCAACCATCCGAAGCATCGGCGCGGCCGAATTTCCACCTTTGTCGCAGGAGACATCCGTGATAATATCGCCGCGCAATCCAAGTCCGTTTCGGGCCGTGTCGGGAAACCGCATTGCATGAGGAGTCCTGTCTGCATGAAAATGTCCGTTCGCAAACCCGTTGTCTTTCTGTTCACGATGGCTGCGGCGACTGCAGCCCTGGCGGCCGAGGCGGGGGTGGTCGTTGCGGTCCCCGCCCAGCGGACGGCCAATGAAACCATCGCCCTGGCGCTCGCCGCGGCCCTGACCATGGCCGTCAGCGTCCTGGGGGCGGGCGCCGCGGTCGGGCGCATCGGTTCCGCAGCGCTCGGCGCCGCCGCCGAAAAACCCGACCTGCTCACCCGCAGCATCCTGTTCGTCGCCCTGGCGGAAGGCCTGGCGGTGCTGGGCTTCGCCATCGCCATCATGCTCGTCCAGAAAATCATCTAGCCGTGAAGCTCTACTGCATCGCCGATGAGGACACCGTCCGCGGGTTCCGCCTGGCCGGCGTGGAAGGCGAGGTGGTCGCCAACGCCGCCGAAGCGGAATCGGCCGTGCGGCGCATGTCCGAGGTCGCCGGCCTCGGCATCCTCGTGCTCACCGATGTGATCGCCGCCGAAATCCGCCCGCTCGTCGACCAGATCCGCATCGAACGCGAGCACCCGCTCATCGCGGAGATTCCCGGTCCCGACGGCCCCATGCCGGGGCGCAAGACCCTGCGCCAGTTCGTGCAGGAGGCCGTCGGCATCCGCGTCGGCCTCGAGGAGAAACCCTGATCGTGGCGACTGACAACCAGGCTCCGCAGGAGAAGCTCCACGAGGAGATTCTCGCCGATGCACGGCGGCAGGCCGACCGTCTGCTGCGACGGGCCGGCCAGGAGGCGGCGGCCATCACGGAGCAGGCCGACCGCGAGGCCGACCAGCATCGCGCGCAGGTGATCGACCGGGCCCGCCGGACGGCCGACCGCAAAACCGCGCTGCTGCTCGCCTCGATTCCCATCGAACGGGGACGCATGCGGGCCGCCCGCATCGAGCGGCTGCTGGATTCGGTTCGCGAAGGCGCCGCCGCGCAGATCAAGCCCCCGGCTCCCCTGCCCCGCGAAACGCTTCTGTCGCTCATCGCCGAGGCCGCCGCCGCCATGGACGGCGGCGACTTTCTCCTCCGCCTCAGCCCGGCCGACCGCCAGACGCTGACGGAAACGTTCATCGACGAGCTCCGCCGACGCACAGGCAAGCCCCATCTGCTCATCCGCCTTGCCGAACCCCTCGCGGTACAAGACTCGGGCCCCGTGCTGCAGGACGCCGCAGGCCACCAGATCTGGGACAACCGGCTCGCCTCCCGTCTGACCCGTTTGTGGCCCCTGCTGCGGCGACGGGTCGCGGCCCTGACCCGCCTCGACGCGCCCGATCCGACCGAGGAGAAGCCCCTGTGACCGCCCCGCTCAACACCTGCTCCTCCCGTGTCACGCGCGTCAGCGGACCCATCGTCACCGCCAGCGGCATGGCCGCGGCGCAGATGTACGAAGTCGTCCGCGTCGGCGCGGACGGACTGATCGGCGAGGTCGTCCGGCTCAGCGGCGAATATGCGACGATCCAGGTCTACGAGGACACCACCCTCCTCGCCCCCGGGGCACCCGTCGAGCTGACCGGATCACCGCTCTCCGTCCTCCTGGGACCGGGGCTCATCGGCAACATCTACGACGGCATCCAGCGTCCACTGCCCGGCATTCAGGCCCAGAGCGGCGCCTGGATCCGGCGCGGCGAGAAGGTCGCCCCCCTGGACCTCGCCAAACGCTGGCACTTTGTCCCCGCCGTCACCGCCGGCGCCGAAGTCCGGGCCGGCCAGGTCATCGGCACGGTGGCCGAGACGGCCCTGGTCGAGCACCGCATCCTGATTCCGCCTGCAGTCTCGGGCACCCTGAAGACGATCGTCCCCGCGGGCGACTACACGCTGGAGCAGCCCGTCGCCGTCGTCGCGACCGCGGCGGGAGACCGCGAGGTCGCGCTCATGCAGCGCTGGCCCGTCCGCGTTCCGCGCCCCATCGCCCAACGGCTCCGCATCACCGAACCACTGGTCACGGGCCAGCGGATCATCGACGCCCTCTTCCCCATCGGCAAGGGGGGCACCGCCGCCATTCCCGGCGGCTTCGGCACCGGCAAAACCATCACGCAGCACCAGCTCGCCAAATGGTCCGATGCCGACATCATCGTCTACATCGGCTGCGGCGAGCGCGGCAACGAGATGACGGAAGTGCTCCAGGAGTTCCCCGCGATCATCGATCCCAAGACGGGGCGCCCCCTGATGGATCGCACCATCCTCATCGCCAACACCTCGAACATGCCCGTTGCTGCGCGTGAGGTGTCGATCTACACCGGCATCACCCTAGCCGAATACTACCGGGACCAGGGACGCAGCGTGGCGGTCTTCGCCGACTCCACCAGCCGCTGGGCGGAGGCCCTGCGCGAACTGGCGGCGCGCCTGGAGGAGATGCCGGCCGAGGAGGGCTTCCCCGCAACCCTGCCCACGCGGCTGGCGCAGTTCTACGAGCGGGCCGGAAGCGTCACGACGCTGGCGGGCGACCGGGGCGCGATCAGCATCGTCGGGGCGGTGAGCCCGCCCGGCGGCGATTTCTCGGAACCTGTCACCCAGCACACCCAGCGCTTCATCCGCTGCTTCTGGGCGCTCGACACCGAACTGGCCAACGCCCGTCACTACCCCTCGATCAACTGGCTGCGCTCCTACTCGGAGTACGCCGAGGATGTCGCCGAATGGTGGGGGCGCCGCGCACCCGACTGGAGCGAACTGCGCACCGAGGCGATCAGCGTCCTCCAGCGCGAAGACCGCCTCCAGCAGATCGTCAAACTCGTCGGCCCCGATGTCCTGCCCGATTCGCAGCGCCTGATCCTCTTCATCGCGGAGCTGCTGAAGGACGGCTTCCTCACCCAGAACGCCTTCGACGAGAAGGACATGTACTGCTCGCCGGAACGGCAGATGACCCTCCTGCGGATCATCATGACCCTCTATCGCAAGGGCCGGGACATCATCCAGGGCGGCGCGCTCCTCCTCAAGCTCCAGCAGCTCCCGAGCGTCCCCCGGATCATGCGCGCCAAATCGGCCTTCGGCAACGATGAGCTGGCCGGACTCGGGAAGCTCGAGGAAGACCTCATCCAGGAGCTCGGTGCGCTCGCGCGGGAGCATCAGAAGTAGGAACGTTGACCATGGCGGACACGACAGGAAAAATTGAGGACCGGGGCCTGCAGTTCATGGGCGCCTCCCGCATCGACGGACCGTTGGTGATCGTCGACCGCGTCCGCAACGTCGGCTACGACGAGACGGCGGAGATCGTCGGCGCCGATGGCCGCGTCCGCCTCGGCCGTGTGCTCGAGGTCTCCGACCAGCATGCGGTCCTTCAAGTCCTCGAGGGGACCACCGGCCTCTCCAACCAGGCGGTTCGGACGCGCTTTCTCGGCGAGAGCTTCCGCCTCCCCGTCTCGCTCGACATGCTCGGGCGCGTCTTCGACGGCCTCGGCCGGCCGATCGACGGCGGCCCGCCCCCCCTGTCGTCCGACCGGCGCGACATCAACGGCCTGCCGATCAACCCCACCGCCCGCCGCTACCCCCGCGAGTTCATCCAGACGGGCCTCTCGGCGATGGACGGCATGAACGCCCTCGTCCGTGGCCAGAAGCTGCCGATCTTTTCCGGCAACGGCCTGCCCCACGACCGCGTCTCGGCGCAGATCGTCCGCCAGGCCCGCTTGCTCGAAGAGGCGACCGAGTTCTCCATCGTCTTCGGCGCCATGGGCGTGAAGCACGATGTCGCGCAATTCTTCATCCGCAACTTCGAGGAGTCCGGCGTGCTCGCGCGCGTCGTCATGTTTCTCTCGCTGGCCGACGCCCCAAGCGTCGAGCGCCTCCTGACCCCGCGCATGGCGCTCACCATGGCGGAGCACCTGGCATTCGACTGCGGCCGACATGTGCTGGTCCTCCTCACGGACATGACCAACTACTGCGAAAGCCTCCGCGAAGTCGGAACTGCCCGCGGCGAAATACCCGGCCGCAAGGGCTATCCGGGCTACCTCTATTCCGACCTGGCCAGCCTCTACGAACGCGCCGGCCGCATCGAGGGCGCCGCGGGGTCGATCACGCAGATGCCGATCCTGACGATGCCCTCGGACGATATCAGCCATCCGGTCCCCGACCTCACCGGCTACATCACCGAGGGGCAGATCGTCCTCGACCGCGACCTGACGCACCGCGGCATCTATCCGCCGATCGCCGGCCTCCCCAGCCTGTCGCGGTTGATGAAGGACGGCATCGGCAAGGGCTACACCCGCGACGACCACCCCGCCCTCTCCAGCCAGCTCTTCGCCTGCTACGCCCGCGTCAAGCGCGTGCGGGGCCTCGCGGACGTGGTCGGCGCCGAGGAGCTCGGCGCGCTCGACAAGCTCTACCTCAAGTTCGGCGAAGCCTTCGAGCAGCGCTTCCTGAACCAGGGCGAATACGAGAACCGCCCCATCGGCACCACGCTCGACATCGGCTGGGAGACGCTCTCCCTGCTGCCCCGCGACGAGCTCCACCGCGTCAACGACAAGCTGCTCGACGAACGTTACGGCCGGACGGCCGCCGCGCCGGCACCGGAAACGCCCGCAACCGGAGGCCCGGCCTGATGGCAAAAAAGCTCAATGTCGCGCCGACGAAGTCGAACCACCTCGTGCTGAAGCAGCAGTTGGAGTTCGCAAAGAACGGCTACGACCTCCTTGAGCAGAAACGCCAGATCCTGGTCTATGAACTCATGAGCCGGCTGGGGCGCGCCAAGGATGTGGAACGGCGCGTCGCCGAAGCCCTCGCACCCGCCTTCGCCGCGCTGCAGCAGGCGACACTCGACCTCGGCTCCCCCGTTCTGGACGGCGCGGCCCTCGCGGTGCGGATGAAGCATGCGCTGGATCTCGCCGATCAGCATGTCGTGGGCCTCCGCCTGCCGAAGGTCACGCTCCGCTCCGATGCTGAGCACATTCAATTCGGCGTCGGCGGAACCTCGGCGCAGACCGACATCGCCCGCCGGCGGTTCATCGCCGCGCTGCCGCTCCTCGCCCAGCTTGCGGAATTGGAAAACGCCGTGCTTCGCCTTGCCCGCGAGCTGCGCAAGACGCAGCGGCGCTGCAACGCCCTCTCGCGCATCTTCATGCCCGAATACGAAGCGACCATCCACTACATCACGTCCAGCCTTGAGGAACGCGAGCGGGAAGCGTTCGTGAATCTCCGCATGATCAAACAGCGACTCGCCCGGACCGAGGGCAAGGAGGCCGCCCATGCTTAAAGACTCTCCCATCCGGCATATTCTGGTCCTCATCGACGGCACCGACACCGCGTCCAGTGCCCTTGACCTGGCGATTTCCCTCGCCCGCGTGCTGCATGCGCGCCTGACGGGGCTGACCGTGATCGAAATCGAGACCCTCCATCAACTGCTCAGCGCCAAGGTGCTGACCGACGCCGAAATGAGCGATTTCGAAGCCGGGCTGAAGGAGAGCGGCAACCGTCAGCTGGATGCCGCACGCGAGCGCGCCCGCGCCCAGGGCGTCGTGATCGAGACGGACATCATCACGGGCAACAGCGAGGTCGTCGTGCCGCAGGAGGTCGAAGCCCGCGGGATCGATCTGATCATTCTCGGCGCCTTCGACTCCAACCAGGTCCGCTACGAACTGCTGTTCCGCCAACGGCAGCAGGTCATCGACCACGCCCCCTGCCCCGTGCTCGTGGCCCGCTAGGAGAGGGGTCGGGGTCAGGGTTCAGTGAGGCTGCCAGTTGGATCAAGACAGGAGAAACGCTAAACGCTGAACG
>CAZQKI010000204.1:0-8065 GCA_964592855.1 uncultured Lentisphaerales bacterium | reverse complement strand
TTCTCGTCAACGGGACGCTGTCCGCCAATGGCGAGAACGGGCAGGTCTACGCCGGGCGGGATTCGGGGGGCGGATCGGGTGGTTCGATCTGGGTCGCATGCCGCACCTTTGCGGGCACCAATGGCAGCCTGCGTGCCGATGGCGGAACCGGAATGAACGGGTACTCCGGCGGCGGCGCGGGCGGCTACATTGCCGTGCACTACACCCCGTCCGCCCAGACCTCGATGCCGCTTCCTGCTGTGCGCTTCACAGCGAATCCGGGCCGTGGAGCGGCCTACCATCCCGTCACCGACGCCCCGGCGGTACCGACAACCGACAACCGGATGTTCATCGACCGCACGCTCGAGGCCGACTGGGGATCGCTCTATTTTTCCGAGACCTCGGGTGTCGTGCGAATCACGGAGACCGTGAACAACTTGGCTGGATACATCACCTTCGGCAGCGGCGACGCCGACATCACGCTCGCTTCGCTCAGTCTCGACAACGCCTACCTGGGCTTGGCCGGCAACGCCTCGCTCGACATCGCTGCCGGACTCTCTTCCACCACCAGCGGCGGTCTGATCGGACGCGATCCGCTGACGCTGGCCGTTGGAGGGGACACTGTCCTGCGCGGTGACACGCGGATCGACGGCGCCGTGAACTTCACCTGCGGCGGCGGCATGACGATCCGCGATTCGGGCGCCGTCAGCATGGGCGTCGGATCGAGCCTCGACGTGGGCGGCAGCCTGGTGGTGACGGGCAGCACGGTTCATCTGCGGCTCAAGGGCGCCGACGCGGTGGTCAACGGGGATGTCCGCGTCGCGTCCGGCGCGTGGTTCGCCTGCGCCGGCGCCTCCACCAACGGGAGCGTCGGGGAGGCGGGCATGCGCCTCACGGCCGCCGGCGACATCCGGCTCGACTCCACCTCCCGCATCTTCGCCTTTGCCGATCCCGACAAGGGCGGCAATCCTTTCCTCTCCTGCCAGAGTCTGATCGTCCCCGCCGGCGCCGAGATCATGGGCGACGGGCGTGGCTATGGCGGCACGAAGGGGCCGGGAAGCGTGACCGATGCGGGTGTTGCCCCCAACGGCGGAGGCGGGCATGGCGGGTCGGGCGGGGTGGCCAGCACGGGCAAGACGGGCGGCATCGCCTTCGGCTCCGCGACCGGACCCAATACCGCCGGCAGCGGCGGCGGCTCCACGCTGCAGGATGCGAATGGCGAAACGGGCGGTGCCGGAATCCGTATTGCGGCCAGCGAGCGCATCCTTGTCGACGGCGTCGTTTCGGTGAACGGCAGCTCCGGGCGCGCACTGACCGACGGCCGCAACACCGGCGGCGGCGCGGGTGGAGCAATCTGGCTGAGCTGCGCAACCTTCGGCGGCACCGGCGGCGTGATTCGCGCCAACGGCGGCGGCGGCGCCGTGAGCACGACGGCCTCGGGCGGCGGCGGCGGGGGACGGATCGCCATGCATTACGACACGACGGCGCAGGCCGCCAGTCCGCTTCCCGACGTGCGCTTCACCGCCAACCCGGGCCGCGGGTTCCGTCCGTTGACCGAGGCCTCCACGTTTTTCCTGGCCGATAGGACCGCCTACATTCACCGGCAGCGCGAAGCCGACTGGGGCTCGCTCTTCTTCTCCGACACATCGGGCGTCGTGCGGATCGGCGAAACCATCGGCAATATCGGCGGCCATCTCACATTCGGCAATGGGATCACCAACCTTTCGCTCGGTTCGCTGACACTGGCCAACGCTTGGTTCGGCTTCGACAACGGCGGCATCATCGACATCTCCGGCGGGCTCTCCATCGGTGCCAATTCCGGAGTGATTGGCCGCAAACCCCTGATCCTCCGCGTCGGCGGCGATATCGGCGTCGCAGGCGAAATGAGGTTCGATACGGCGGCCACGCTCGGTTGCGACGGCGAGCTGCGCGTGACCAGCCAGGGTACGGTGAGTTTCGTCGAAGGCTCAACGCTCGGCATCGGGGGCGGCCTGACGGTCACGGGAGCGAGCGCAAACGTCATGCTCCGCGGCGTCGATGCCGCCGTCACCGGCACGGTCCACCTCGTGAACGGCGGCTGGCTGGCGGCGATGGGCCATGGTGCCGAGGGTGGCGCCAATCCGATGACGATGACGGTACAGGGCGATATCGTCGTCGCGACCAACGGCAGCCTCTTCGTCTATGCCGACGCCGACCAGGGCGGTTCGCCCCGGTTCCGCTGCCGCGATCTCCTGGTGCAGGCGGGCGGCGCCTTCCGCGCCGATGCCCGGGGCTACGTCGAGATCTATGGACCGGGAAAAGCGCCCTACGGTGGCGCACCGAACGGTTCGCCCACCGGCGCGGGCGGAGCTGGCCATGGCGGCCCTGGCGGAAAATCGGCCAACAACTACGCCGGCGGCGTCGCCTACGGTTCCGCCCGGCTCCCCGTCACGCCGGGCAGCAGCGGGGGTTATTGCGCCAACGCCGGTCGCGGCGGCAGTGGCGGCGGGCTGATCCGCATCCGCGTCGAACGTACGGCGACCATCAACGGCGTGCTCAACGCCAACGGCGCGGACGGCGGCTTTGACGATCTGTCGAGGGCGCCGGGCGGCGGTTCGGGCGGCGCCATCCAACTCGTCGCCGGCGGCGCGGTCAGGGGCGGATCGACAGGGTTTCTGACGGCGGTCGGCGGCAACAGCGGCGACCCCACGCATGGCGCCGGCGGTGGCGGGGCCGGCGGTCGGATCGCCGTCTGGCAGTTCGTCCCGGATGCCTTCTATGATCAAATCCTGGCGGGCGACTTCTCGCAGGCCATCAGCAACAGCGTGCCGGGCCAGTTCGCGGGCAGTTGGACGGTCGATGGCGGACAGGGCTTCGTGGATGGCGGCAACGGCTCCGTCGTCTTCTACCGGGCGCCCCCTTCGGGAACCCTCTTCCTGATCCGGTGAGGACTCGCCGTCGGGCCGGTCATGATCTATGCGGCGGGCGGGGGCCTGTGACCGGACTGATTGAATCGAGGACGCGAGCTTTGTCTCAAGCTTCGTCGCGGGCTTTGGCGCGAACTCTGTCGTGGAGCACATCGTTATGAAATTGTCACGGTACATGATCTGGGTTCCGGTCCTGATGTCCGCCTTCACGCTGCGGCCCGCCACTGCGGCCCCGCCTGCCGCCACGCTGGCGGCGGAGGGGCGGGCCATGATGCCGGTCGTGGTCGGCGCGGGCGTGACCGGCCTGGTCCGGCAGGCGGCCGCCGATCTCGCCGACCGCCTGGGACGAATCGGCGGAACGACGTTCGCGGTCGTCGAGGGGGACGGCTTGTCGGGAATCGCC
Source organism: uncultured Lentisphaerales bacterium (assembly GCA_964592855.1). Classification (GTDB taxonomy): domain Bacteria; phylum Verrucomicrobiota; class Kiritimatiellia; order RFP12; family JAAYLN01; genus JAAYLN01. The sequence continues at coordinate 4,777 of CAZQKI010000204.1, read as the reverse complement.
GTCGGACGCGCCGAGGACTTCCCCAAGCTTTCCTTCGACTGCGGCTTTCATCCGGAACTGGCCGCCGGCCGGGAGGACTACCTGTTGCGGACGCATGCCAAGGGCGTCCACCTGCTCGGTGCCACGGAACTGGCCGCGCAGCATGCGGTCTGGGACTTCCTTTACCGGCTGGGCTACCGGCAATACTTTCCCGGCCCGGTCTGGGAGGTGATCCCCCGCCGGCCGGACTTGCGCATCGCCCTCGACACACGGGAGCGCCCCGCCTACATCCTGCGCCGCCTGCACTACGGCTACGGCACGTGGGGACAGGAGGAATACCGGCACTACATGGACTGGGAGGCGCGCAACCGCATGGGCGGCGCCTTCTCCCTGAACACCGGCCATACCTACGGGGCCATCCTGAAGGCGAAGAAGACGGCGTTCGAAGCCCATCCCGAGTATCTCGCCGAGGTCGATGGCAAACGGCAGGGCCAGAAATTCTGCATCGCGAACCCCGGACTGCGGGCGCTGGTCGTCGAGTACGCCGCGGAGCACCTGCGCGCGAATCCGCTCGCCGACTCCATCTCGATGGACCCCTCCGACGGCGGTGGCTGGTGCACGTGCGCCGGATGCGCGGCGATGGGCAGCGTCAGCGACCGCGTTCTGACGCTCGCCAACGCCGTGGCCGAAGCCATCAACACGCTGGGGCTGGGCGAAAAGTACGTGGGCATCTACGCCTACAACCAGCATAGCCCGCCACCGGCCGCCGTCCGCGCCCATCCCCGGGTGATCGTCAGCGCGGCGACGGCCTTCACGCAAGGCGGCTTCAACGTGCAGCAGGTGCTGGAGGGATGGCAGCGCCAGGGTGCCGTCATGGGGATCCGCGAATACTTCTCCGTGCACACCTGGGACAAGAACCGCCCCGGCGCGGCGCGCGCCGCCAACACAGACTATCTGCGCCGCACGATCCCCGAATTCCATCGGCTGGGCGCACGGTACATGATCACCTCCGGCGGAAACGACTGGGGGTGCAGCGGACTCGGCTACTGGCTGGCGGCGCGGATGCTCTGGGACGTCGACGAAGCCGGATCGCTGGAGGCGCTGCGGCAGGATTTCCTCGAACGGGCCTTCGGGCCGGCGCAAAAGCCCCTGGACGCCTTCTACACGCGGATCGACGGAGCGAACAAGCCGCTCCTCAGCGAAGACCTGATCGGCCGCATGTACCGGTCGCTTCAAGAGGGGATGCAGGCGGCGGCAGGCGACCCGGCCATCACGGCCCGGATTGCCGATCTCGTCCGCTACACCCGCTACGTCGAACTCTATTTCGCCTACGCCAATGCCGCCGGCGCGCAGCGTCAGTCGGCTTTCGAGGCGATGCTGCGCTACGGCTACCGCATCCGTAAGAGCCTGATGATCGCCTCGAAGGCCCTGCACCGCGACCTGCCGTCGCGCGACCGGTCCGTCAAGCTGCCGCCCGATGCGGACTGGTCCGTGCCGGAGGGCAAGAATCCGTGGAAGGAGACGCGCCCGGTCGGCCAGGACGAAATCGCGGTCCTGTTGAGCCAGGGGATTGCATCCAACGCGCTGTTCACATTTGCGCCCATCGAATTCGGCGAAGACCTGGTCCCCGCCACCCCGCTGAATCTGCCGCCGGTCCCCCTGGGCTACCCCGGCTACAGCAGCCGCGGCCAGCAGGAGTACTTCACGTGGGTCGACTCGGCGCCCGCCCGGATCGAATTGAAGGCGACCGGCGGCATGCTCGGAAAGTACCGCAACCGCGGCAACGTCTGCTTCAGCCTCTTCTCGCCGCAGCACGCCACGCTCGACGCCGTCGCGACCGACACGAACACGCCGCCCGACGGTACGGAGCACGCCGTTGCGCTGACCACCCCCTACCCCGGCCTGCACCGCCTGCAGTGGAACGACGGCGGCGACATGTCGAACATTGTCTGGCCGGAGGGGATGCCGATGACGCTGCGCTCCTCGATGGACCAGGTGCCGCCCCTGCAGGGCCGATGGGACCTCTACTTCTATGTGCCTCGCGGCACCCGGACGGTAGCCGGCTTCACGTCGAGCAACGTGGGGCTGATGCTGGACGCCGACGGCCGCAAAGTGTTCGACTTCGCCACGATGAAGGGCCCCGGCTACTTCGACGTTCCGGTCGAGGCGGGACAGGGCGGCAGGCTGTGGAAGTTCCACCAGTGCCATTCGTCGCGCCGGCTGCTGACCGTGCCGCCCTATCTCGCCCGCAACGCAGCCGAACTGCTGCTGCCGCGCGAAGTCGTGGCGGCCGACGCCGCACCCCCGCAGGCCAGGCGCGATGAGGCGCGGTGAGACAAGCCACTGGCACGTGTTGTGCTGAAGATCGTCGAATGACATCGGAAACCAGACTTGGAGCTTGCGGTTCCGGTAGTTCCCGGCGCGCCGTGCGGAACGCCTACCTGTGCTTGTCGCTCGTGCTCGCTTTCGGGCGGCAGATGGCGGCCGCGAATGTGCGGCTGGCCGGGCCGGGGACGCCGCCCGTGGTCGTCGCGCCCACGAACCTGGAGGACCAGGTCGCCTACGCGGTGGCGGATCTGACGAACTATCTCGCCCGCATGACGGGGCAGGCGGTCCGTCTGCTCCACACGAATGCCGTTGTTCCGGGGGCTATCCATGTGGGTGATCTCGACGTCAACCGCGACCTGGCGGCCGTGACCGATGCGGACGGGCTTGGACGCGACGGGTTCGTGCTGGACGTGTCTGCGACCGCGGGCGTCCGCATTCTGGGCGGGAGCAAGTTCGGCACGGCCTACGGCGTCTACGAGCTGCTTGAACGGCTCGGGGTCCGCTGGCTGGCGCCCGGCGCCTGGGGCGAGGTGGTGCCGCACAACCCGGCGCCGGTCTTGCCTGCAGGCCGCTTCACGGACCGTCCGGCCTTCAGCGTGCGAGCGCTGCATGCCGCCCATGTCGGACGCCCTTTCGGCGACTGGGCGCGGCGCCTGCGCCACAACCGCAGCGGATTTGGCGGCCACTCGGGGTTTGCCTCACCCAAACGGCACGGAACGGCGCATCCCGAATGGTATGCGGAGATCGACGGGAAGCGGCAGGTCGACGAACCGAACTTCAAGCTCTGCCATTCAAATACCGGCCTGGTGGCGAAGGTGGTGGAAGAGGTGCTGGCGGAACTGCGGAAGCGTCAGGCCGACCGGACGGTACGCAGCCACATCGGCTACCAGCACCTGGCGTCCGACTACGAGGCCATCTCCATCAGCCCCACCGATGGCGGGGGCTTCTGCCGCTGCGCCAACTGCCTGGCGCAGGGTCCCCTTTCCGACCGGATGCAAGTTTTCGCCAACACGGTTGCGGAAGCGGTCTGCCGGGAGTTTCCCGCTGTGCATATCGGCTATTACGGCGCCTACGCCGAGCATCAGACGGCGCCGGCGGTTTCCGCCCATTCCAACGTCGTGGTCTACATGACCACCTGGACCAAGTCCTTCTTCGAACCTCTCGCCGCACCCGGCAACCGCGCCTTCCGCGAGAAGGTCGCCGCCTTCGCGGCGCGCTGCCCGAAGCTGGCGATGCGCGACTACGACGGCCTCGCGGTCTGGTGGGGCTACGGTCCCTTCACGCTGGCCGACGTGCATGCCGACGACTACCGCTGGTACCTGGAGCACGGCGTGCAGGGGGTTGTCACCGAAGCGCATACCGGCTGGGGACCCTGGGGCTACAGCTATTACCTGACGAGCAAGCTCTGGTGGAATCCCGATGCCGATCTGGCGGCGTTGAAGGAAGACTACGTCCGCAGCGCCTATGGCGAGGCCGCCGACCCGATGCGGCGCTATCACCGGCGTCTGGACGAGGCCCGTGTTTACCCGCCCCCCTCCGTCCTCTACGCCATGCGCCAGGATCTGGAGGAGGCGGCGCGCATTCCGGCACGGGAGGATGTCCGCAACCGCATCGACGCCCTCCGCGCCTATTACCTGCTGCTGGACGCTTACAGCCGACTGCAGAACGGCCAGGCAGGGACCAACGAAGTCGCGACGGCCCGACGCGTTTTCCGCAGCATCGACCCGCATGTCAGCCCGTTGCGCGACACCCATTTTATCGCGGCGAGCGACGGGCCAGCCGACGATCTGCCGGGGTTCACGGCCGACGAACTCCGCGCCCTTCTCAATCAGGTGCAACTCGCCAAGCCCCGCGCGGTTGCGGTCTGGCGGGACGGCGACGACGCCCGCCTGAAGCCGCTCGCGTCCGGCGGAACGAACTGGGTCACGGACATGGGCGCCAACTTCCGCTACGGCCCCCATGTCATGCTGATTTACGCCCGGAGCGGCGAGCGGATCAGGATCTGGCAGGAGGGCCCGAGCCGGACCGAGTTCGAACTGGTCGGCCCCGAGCTGGCGGTCATGGCCCAGGGGACGGCCACGAACGCGACGATCATCGACCAGCCCGCCACTTCCGAGGGGATCTATCGCCTGATCTTCTCGACGCGCGGCAACCGTCCGCGCATCCACATCGCCAATCGCGGGGCGGTCGTCAAGGCCGGCAGCGCGCTGCAGCATCTCCACCCCATGCACCGGGCGGTCCTCTACTTCTTCGTGCCAAGCGGCACGCGCACGTTCGCGGTGATCACCAAGGCCGTGGAGCCGCTGACGCTGGAACTCTTCGGACCGCATGACGCCCCGACACCGGTCCTCCCGAAAACAAAACAGCGGGCCACGAGCTTCGAGGAACACGCCATCGAGGTGCCGCCGGGCGCCGACGGCTGCGTCTGGCGCCTTCAGCTTGGCGGCGAGGACAAGAAAATCTTCCTGCA
>CAZQKI010000203.1:0-8076 GCA_964592855.1 uncultured Lentisphaerales bacterium | reverse complement strand
GTGTAGCTCGCAAAATTGTTTTATGCAAGCCCGTTTCAGGGACGTGGCACTAGCAGCCTTTCGGACTTAGGAAAACAACTGGGCCAGGAATCGAAAACACGCTGGCAATCGGTCACGCACCGCCGAAGAATCGATTTCTGGCCCAGTTGTTTGCCATGGTTTCGGCGTTTTCGTTGCATTCCCGTCTAAGTCCGACAGGCTGCTAGGGCCAAAGGCCCAATACCATATCAGCCTGGGCCAACGGCCTAGGTTTTGTATAGCGTCGATCAGCAAGGGCTGAAAGCCCGATTCATCGTTAGGCGTGTTCATGGCCGTTTTCCCCCGATGCGGGTGCGGGTGGACTGGATCTTCTTCTCGACACGGGTGATCAATACGCGGTTGGCGGCCACCTGGGGCGTGAGCGGCGGGCCAAAGGCCCAAAATATCCCAGCCTGGGGCACCGCCCCAGGACATCGTTCAGTCCCAAACATAGCGTTCATCGAATTCGATGCCGTATTGGGTCAGAAAGGCCCGGTATTCTTCTTGGAACGTCCGCGTTCGGTGATGCTCCTCCTGCGAGTCGATATAGTGCCGCAGCGCTTCCAGATTCGACGGCCCAACGGAAAAAGCCCCATAGCCGCGTTGCCAGGCAAACGTGGTCAATGCGGGTGATTGCGTCTTCAGCCATTTGGATGATGATGTTTTCAGTTCCTCCACGAGTTTCGCCGTTGTGATGGTGCGCGAAAAGCGGATCGCGAGATGCACATGATCCGCGATGCCACCGACGCGGTAGCATTCACATTCAGCGTTTCTTGCGACCGTCGCGAGGTAGGCATGGAGCGCGGAACGTACCGGGTCGGCAAGAACCGGCGCACGGTCTTTCGTGCTGAAGACAACGTGAACAAGCAGAAATGAAAGTGATTGCGGCATGATGACAATGATCGGTCGGGCTGTCAGCCCTTGCGGATTTTCAACGATAACCCCTGGGGCGTTGCCCCAGGCTGGGATGTCGGCGCGCCGTTGGCGCTGTCGGAAGCCTCCCCCCAGATACGGACGAGGGTGGACAGGATTTTTGTCTCGAAACGGGTGATCAGTCTGTGGCTTGCGTCAACAAGTGCTGCCTCAGCTTCGATCTCGGCCACGATAGCTTGCTGGATGGTAAGGGGCGGGCCAAAGGCCCACACTATCCCAGCCTGGGGCGACGCCCCAGGTAAGGATGCCAAACATTCGACCCGGGCTGAAGGCCCGGCCCATCGTTTAGTCCCAAACATACGATCAAGAGAAAGATAGCGCGCCGAACGGTCGGTGGCAAGGACGGAAGCAGGACGGAAGCAGGAAGCAGGACGGTGCGTGGTGAATGACGGTAAGCGGGAGGTGGCGTGGGGGCGACCTGAAGGGTCGAAGGGTCGATGCTGCGTAAATGGTTTCCCCGCCGCCGAATCGTGCTATAATGCACACGGTTCGCATCGTGGCGATGCGACGCGTGGACGTTGATTTTTTCAGTTCGGTACGGAGAGAAGCAGATGCAAATCGGAGTCAGTTCCTACAGTTACAGCCGCCTGGTTCGCGGCGGCACGATGCCGCAGATCGACATCATCGGCGCAGCCAAGGCGGCCGGCTTCGACGTCATCGAGTTCAGCACGATCGCCGTGCCGGCGGGCAAGACGCTCCCCGCGTTTGCCGCCGAACTCCGCCAGGAGGCCAAGCAGGCCGGCATCGGCATCGCCAACTACACGATCGGAGCCGACTTCCTGAACGGCTCGGCGGGCAACCTGAAAACCGAGATCGAGCGGGTCAAGGGCGAGGTGGATGTCGCCGAAATTCTCGGCGCCCCCAGCATGCGCCACGATGCGACCGGGGGTTTCGCCGCCGGCTATGCGGGCCCCAAGGGGTTCGACGACGCCCTTCCCCGGCTGGCCGAGGGCTGTCGCGCCGTCACCGAATACGCCGCGGCCAAGGGCATCCGGACGATGGTTGAGAATCACGGCATGTTCTGCCAGGACAGCGTTCGCGTCGAAAAGCTCATGAACGCCGTCGGACACCCCAATTTCGGTGCCCTGATCGATTTCGGCAATTTCTATTGCGCCGACGAAGACGCGGGGCAGGCCGTCGGACGCCTGGCCAAATATGCCTTCCACGCGCATGCCAAGGATTTCCACATCAAGTCCGGCAACCTGTTCAATCCCGGCGAAGGCTGGTTCATGTCCCGCGGCGGCAACTTCCTGAGAGGCGCAATCATCGGGCATGGCGACGTCCCCCTCCTGCAGGCCATCCGCGCCCTGAAGCGTTCCGGCTACAACGGCGTGCTTTCGATTGAATTCGAAGGGATGGAGGATGTGCTCAACGGCTTGCGCATCGGCCTGACGAACCTTCGTCGCCTGGTCGAGCTTGCCTGAGGCGACATGAAACAGCCAGCCCGCTCCACGCGTGCGGAGACCGTTCCGGCTCCCGACTCGCCCTTTGACGTCGTTTACGACCTGATCGTCTTCGGCGCAGGCTACGCCGGGTTTGCCGCCACACAAACGGCGGCAAAAGCAGGCAAGCAGGTCCTGCTGGTGGATGCGCGCTGCGATCTGCTTTGGGAAAGCAGTCGGACGTTTCATGCCGATACCGGCCTCTGGAGTGATCGCTTCGCGGAATTTGGCAGGACGATGGCCCGCATCACGGGCATCGCCGGGGAGCGCGTGGATGGCGGCATTGCGGAGTGGGTCGCCAATGAACTGCTGCGGGATGCGAAGACGCCCCGCCTCTACTATGCCGCGCCGGTCGCTGTCGAAATGGACGCCGGGGCCCTCGCCGCCGTCACCGTCGCCTGCGCGGAAGGGTTGCGCCGGCTGGTCGCCCGGCAGTGGATCGATGCGACCGAGAACGGCTGCGTGGCCCGCCTGTGCAGGCGATCACCGGCCCCACGCGCGCCGGCATCCCTTACGGCCTACGCGATGCTGCAGTGCCTTCACTGGCCGCAGCCGCAGGATCTGAAGCTGTCCATGGCCGAATGCCCCTCCGGCAGCCTCGCGTGGCAGCCTTCGCACTGGACGGCGGAACGTGCGCTGAAAATCACGGTCCCCGGCTCCTGCAAGCTCCCCCTCTCCGCCGGTCTCCTCGCCGCACTGCGCACCCTCCGCACCGCCCTGGGCAGCGCCGGCGACGACGCGTTCGTCAGCCACGCCAGCTACGCATTCTACCCCACCTACGGCGAGGGACGGACCGTCGCATCGCCTGCTGATAACCTGGCCCTTGCCGTCCCCGGCTTCGCCCGTAAGGCCGTCGTCACGCTGGGCGACCGGTACGAACTCGGCTGCGCGGCGCTCGCGCATCTGGCGGAATGCCCCGGTTGCACCACGGGGCGCAAGCTCATGCGCCGCCCCCCCGCGCCTCCCATCTCGACCGGCAGACTCGCCGCGGACATCGTCGTCGCGGGACTGGGAACCGCCGGCGCTGTCGCCGCCATCGCGGCAGGCCGCTCGTCCCGGCGCATCCTGGCCTTCGAAACGCAATCGTTCCCGGGAGGGGTTGCCGTCGGCGCCGGCATCCATGCCTATTACTACGGCTGTCCCGGCGGGCTCCAGCAGGAGATCGACCAGCGCGTCGGCGCGATCATGCCCCTCTTCGCCCGGCGCGACAACTGGCCGAATGGCTTTCACCCGCACGCCAAACGCTGCGTCCTCGACACGCTGCTCGCCGACGCCCGCGTCACGGCCTGCTACGACAGCCAGCTCCTTTCCGTGAAACGCGTGGGCGCTCGCATCACCGAAGCGCTGGTCGCGACGCCGGACGGCATCCGAACCGTGCAGGCCAAGGCGTGGATCGACGCCACCGGCGAGGCGACGCTCTGCTCGACGGCGGGCGTTCCTTCACACCTGGGCCGGTGCAGCGACGGAAACCTGCACGCCTACACACAGTCCTGCACCGCCTTCAGTTACGATCAGACGCAACTCACGGCCTTCATCAGCAATCCCGACTCCGGCTTTGTGGATCCCAACGACAGTCCGGACATGACCCGCGCCCGCATCGAGGGGCTGCACGGCTACGCCCTGCAAGTCTGCAACGCCTTCAACCGTGCCGCCGGCATGGTTCCCGCAGTCGGTCTCCGTCAGGGGCGACGGGTCGAAACCGACTACCTGGTGACGCTGGACGATCTGCTCGAAGGCCGCCGCTTCGACGATGTCATCGGCTATACGGGCAGCCACTACGACAACCACGCCAACGACTATTTCGCGGAGAGCGACACCGCCGCGTTTCTGGTCTGGGCGGCCGGCAGTTGGGGCGCCCGCACCGCCTGCGAAATCCCCTACCGGGTTCTTCTGCCGCAGGGCATCGGCAACCTGTGGGTTGCCTGCCGCGCCGCCGGTGGAAACGCCGAAGCCTGCATGTGCCTGCGCATGCAACGCGACCTGCAGCGCCTCGGCGAGGCCGCCGGCATCGCCGCGGCCCTGGCGTTAAAGCACAAGACCTCCAACCGCGACGTACCCTACGGACCGCTCCGCGACGCCCTGATGGCCTCCGGCGCGCTGACGCCTCCCCGCCCGGACCGCCTCAGCTTCGGGCGCGCCGTCACGGATCTGTCGGGCGACCCCGTTTTGAACGGCCCCGCCACGGACGCGAACATCCAGGCGTGGCTCGACTCGCTGTCGCAACCCACCCCCTCGTTGGCGCTCTGGCGACTCTATCGCCTCGGTCCGGCCAAGGTGGCCTCACGCGTCAAACCGCTGGTGAAAAGCCCTGACGCCAACCGCGCCTTCCATGCCGCCGTGATCTGCTGCGCCTGGGGCGACGCCGCCGGCGAAGCCGTTCTTATCGACGCCGTGAAAAGGGCCGAACCTCCGCAGGGCAAGCTGTTCCCGCGAAGCGGCGTGGCGGCCTGGGCCCTGGGTTGTGGCGGTACATCGCGCGCCTGGAGCGTCCTGGCCGCCTATGCGCAAGCGCCGGCCAACCCTGTTCTGGCCCGGCTGACCGCCGCATCCAGTTGCGCGCGGATCGCCCAGCGTCATGCGCCACGCCCGTCCGACTGCGCGCGGATCGCCAGGCTCATCCCCGCCCTGGCCGACTGCCAGCAGAAGCTGCGCCCCTGGCAAAGCGATTTCGTGGCGGAGCAACTGCGGATCGCCTTCCATCTTCCCCGCGACCCGGCGCTGATCGCGCCTTATCTTCAAAGCCCCAGCCTCGTCGTCCGCCGCGCCTTCACGAACTTTCTTTGAGAAAGTCGTCGATCATCCAGCGGCTGATGCTGATGGCGTGCGGAATCGGCGGCATGGCCTCGCGGCTGAACCAGTCCGCTTCCCCGATCTCCTCGCCGTCCACCTGAATCTCGCCGGAGGCGTATTCCGCTGTGAACCCGATCATCAGGTTGTTCGGAAAGGGCCAGGGCTGACTCGCAAAGTAGCGGATGTTCTTGACGGCGATCCCGACCTCTTCGCGAATCTCGCGCGACACGGCCGCCTCCAGCGTTTCGCCGGCCTCGACGAAGCCCGCAATCACACTGTAGAAGGGGAGCACGCCATGCGCGCGGCGCGCCAGCAGGATGGTGTTGCCGCGCGTGACGCGTGTGATCACCACGGGGTTCAGCCGCGGAAAGAAATCGAGCTTGCACACGGGACAGGCCATCGCACCTTCGACGGCCTTGCGCGTCAAGCGCTCACCGCAGGCGCTGCAGAAGCGGTGCGTCCGCCGCCAATGCAGAATCTGAAAGGCGCGCTGCACATGCGCATATTCCACAGGCGTGACAGAATCATACAGATCCCGCAAGCCGAGCAGCGACTCGCCCGGGGCCAGTTCCGGATCGGCCTGCAGATCCACGACCCTCACGGCATGCTGCCCGTCGAAGGAAATGAATTGCTCGCAGAGGCAGGCCTCGCCGGGTTCGGACGGTTGCACGGCGACACAGGTCCGCTCCTCCCCGCAGGAACGGACCCAGAGACGATTGCCGCGAAATGCGTAGATTGACTTGATTTCCATGGGCCTAGCGGGTGATGCTACTTCATTTCAAAAAGTTTGGCCACGGTCGGCGCAATTGCGTCCGCCCAGCGCAGATAGCCCGGACGCCCGGGATGGAGTCCGTCGGGAAACACCTCCCTGGAGATCGAGCCATCGGGCTCGATCAGCTTGTCGGCCAGATCCAGGAAGAAGACGTGCTGCTGATCGGCCAGCCGGGCGGTCAGCGCATTGACCTTGCGGATTTCGTCGCCGGCCGGCGGAACAAACGAGGTGCCCCGGGGGAAGATGCCGAGGAGCAGAATCCGGGTCGTCGGCGTTTTCGCCCGGATGTCGTCCACCAGCCGTTTGGTTCCCTGCGCAACCTCCTCGGGCGTAAAGCCGTTGGAGAGGTTGTTGATGCCGATCAGCAGCACGATGACGCGGGGCTTGATCTGGTCGTAGATGCCATTGGCCACGCGCCAGCGCAACCCCTGCACCCAATCGCCGCTGATGCCGTTGTTGGCCGGCTTGTATTGGCCGAAGCGCTCCTTCAGCAGGTCCTGCGGCCAGCCGGCCGTGATGGAATCGCCCAGGAAGACCAGTCCCGGCTGCTCCTGGCGCGCGGACTCCACAAAGCGCTCGTGCTGGCCGACATAACCCTTCTGCCTGCCGCCGCGGGGATCGCGATGGGGGGTGACTTCCGTGATCTCCGGCGAAATGATGTTGATGGCCTCCGGCGGTGCGGCCTCGCCATCGGGGCGGGATTCCAGCATGAACTGCAAGCCAAACATGCCCCCGGCCGACGCGCCCGGCCCGACCATGACATAGACGACATCGCCGCGCTTCAGCTTGCCCAGCTTCTGCTGAAAAAGCGACGGACGCCGCTGGACCGGCACCTTTATCGCGAGCTGTGCCGTGTCATTCACATAGACCTTCAGCGTAATGCCGTTGGTGTCGCCACCGAAACGATGCGAGACATTGCCGTTGCGCAGCCAGACCACGCCGGCGGAATCATTGGTCAGCGTATAGGCGGCGATCCAGTAACGCGCGATTTTCTCGGGGTCCTGCGCGGCGGCGGGCCCCGCCAGATTGATGCGGGGCTTCTTGCCATCCACAGCTCCCATTGCGTTGGTGAAGCAAAACATTTTGGCGCCTGCATCAAAGGGAACGGGTTCATAGGCGCGGGCGTCGCCGATCGCGCCCCTGGCGTTCCAGAGAAATTGCCAGTTCGGCGGACAGGCGCCCTTCGTCTGGGCGGCCTCGCCATATACGGCAAGCACCTCCTGCGCAAACGCGGGCACTCCGAGCCCAAGTGCAAGTGCCAACGTGATTCCCACCCCAAGCCTGTATTTATTCATGGTATTAATACCTTACGCGCCAACAACAGCAACAAAAAACAAGGTGTTCAAACACCGGAACCGGCACGAACCGCAGATTGACGAATAATGAGGTCCGAATCATGAAGGAAAGACAAATACAACCGCAAAGGAACGGGATTGACTTCGACGGGTTATGCGCCCGCGCAGCGGGAATTCTGCGGTTCAGTATTCGTCGGGTTATGCGCCCGCGCAGCGGGACATCTGCAGTTCGATTGGGTTGCGGGCTCTGCCCGCAGTCGTTTAGGGGAAGCAACTCGCGTGCCAGAGAATGAACTCGCAGACCGCCGTGCCCGGCTGAGGCGAATGAAGCCGTCACTCTTAGTCGGTCACTCTTAGTCGCGACTCTTAGTCGGTCACCCTTAGTCGCCACTCTTAGTCGGTTACTCTTAGCCGTCACTCTTAGTCGTTGATCCACAGACATTTGCCGACCAAGAGAAACGATTAAACGTAACCGACTAAGCGTGGGATCACGTGTGGCGACCAAGTGTGCTCCGCCGTCCCCAGCGGCAGTGAATGAAGCCGCCGTCCCGTCTCCCGATTCGCTACGGCGGAGGACCGCCGGGTCCACTTCTTTCTTTGTCGCCTGTATCTTCCCTGCCGCTTGCCGGGTGTACGTGCGTTGCAACCGCAGAGTGACGATTGAAGAGGAGCGAATCACGAAGGAGCATCGACCTTCTGCTGTGCGGTGTTCGGCGGGTTGCTGCTGCATCGGTCGGGCGCAGGCCGGTAGGACGGGACGTATCGGACCGTCCGCTGAACGCGGATTGTGATCGCGAAAGCCAGTGTGCCGTTCAAGAATGGGTTT
>CAZQKI010000202.1:0-8098 GCA_964592855.1 uncultured Lentisphaerales bacterium | reverse complement strand
GTCCTCCGGGCCGTCCTGGCAACTGTGGCTCAATCGTCCACCGCTATCGTCGTCCGCTATCGTCCGTCCGCTATCGTCCTCGACACGATATTTCGAGAACGAGGACGAGGACGATGCGGTAAGTCTCCCACTTGATCCAACTGGCCCGGCGCAGCCGGGCCAGCGGCCCCACTGAACCATTGCTACTCTGCGAGTCAACTATGCTGGAGCGCACCGAGCGCACCCCGCCTTGTTTCATCGCCTTCCCCGGTGTTGACATCAGCCGGATTCGAGTGCTATGATGGCGCCAATAGAAGTCCGAATATTGGAGCGATTATGAGTCTGATTTCCGTGCAGGATGTTAAACGCCGCGGGATGTCGGCCGTCGACGCGGCCCTGAAGAACGGCCCTGTGCATCTGGTGAAGAGCAATCGCGCGGAGTATGTCATCCTGTCGGCGCAGGACTACCAGGCGCTGATAACCGATCTGTCCGAAGCCCGGCTGGCGGCATCCGACCTCGATCTGCAAGCCGGGCGGGTCCGGCGCGGAACGGCGGCGGAACTGATGGCGGAACTAATCGAGGCGCCGTGAGAAAGGGGAGGACGCCGGTGCCGACGTACACGCTGGTCTGGACCGATACCTTCGCGCGAACGGCGCAGAAGTTCCTGCGCAAACACCGCGACTTGGCGGGACTGTTCGAGGACGTCCTCAAGCAACTGGAGACCGACCCCAGGGCACCGCGTTTGCGGATGCACAGGCTCAAGGGAAAGCACGCCGACAAGCATACGGTCAGCCTGACCTATTCTTACCGCATCGTCCTGATTCTCCGCCTCTCGGCTTCCGAGATCGTCCTGCTGGATGTCGGATCGCATGACGACGTCTACCTGTGATTTACTTTCCCGGCTGAGAGGAGTATTCTCTTATGAACCTCGTGCCCTTCGGCGCCTGGCGCAGATGGATCATGCCAATGAATGCATCTGCACGTCATTCAAAGGAGTCGATCATGCTACATGAACCTGCAGCACCGTCGGGAGCCGATCCGGCCGCCGCCAGCAAGTCGCGGCTGGGCATCCGGATGTTCGCGTGTTATCTGATCTTCTATGTGTTGTTCGTGGCGATCAACGTCAGCCATCCGACGCTCATGGAGCGGACCGTCTGGCGGGGACTGAATCTCGCCACGGTCTACGGGTTCGCGCTGATCATCATCGCCCTGCTGCAGGCGCTGGCCTACGATGCCCTCTGCCGCAAGCACGAGCGGCGGATGAAGGGCACCCAGCCGGAAGGGAAGCGGTAAGCCATGGCCGTCATCATCTTCTTCGGGTTCGTCCTGTTCGTCATCGGACTCTCCTTCTACCTGGGCCACCGGACCAAGACCTCCAGCGGCTACTATGCGGCCGGGGGGCAGATCCACTGGGGTGTCAACGGCATCGCCTTCGCCGGCGACTACCTGTCGGCCGCGTCGTTCCTGGGCATCTGCGGCATGATCGCCACGGTGGGCTACGACGGCTTCCTCTACTCCATCGGCTACCTCGCCGGCTGGATTGTCGCCCTGTTCGTCATTGCCGAGCCGATGAAGCGGCTGGGCAAGTACACGTTCACGGACGCGGTCGACTTCAAGTACAACTCGCGCGGCATCAAGCTGGCCGCGGCGATCAGCACGCTGGTGGTCTCGATCTGCTACCTGATTCCGCAGATGGTCGGCGCGGGCGTGCTGGTGCAGCCGCTGCTGGGCATGGCGCACCACTGGGGCGTCATCATGGTCGGCGCCATCGTGATCACGATCGTGGCGACGGCCGGCATGGCCTCGACGACCTACGTGCAGTTCCTGAAGGGGGGCCTGCTGATCATCTTCTCGCTGGTGCTCGTGGGCGCGGTCTGCATCCGCGGGTTCAGCACGCACCCCGACCAGGGCGGTCAGGTGCCGTTCCGCGCCGAGACCGTGTTGAACGCGACGGAGCAGGGAGGCACGTTGTCCGTGGACGAGCCGGAGACGCGCGTGCTGGAAGTGCGGGAGGTGACCACCGCCAAGGCCTCGTTCGCCCGCCTGGCGCGCGACGGCCGGGAAAGCTGGTGGCTGGTCAGCCGCGCGGACGGCCGGACACAGCTCAAGGAGACGCAATCGGAGCTGGTGATGCGCGACGGCACCAAATGGATCAACGGCGCGCCGGCGTCGGAGGCGAACACGTTGCGGCAGGTGGGCAACCTGGTCCGGTTCCGGGGCCAGGACCAGGCGCCCGGGGGCGCCGTTTCACCCGTCGGCTTCCTGGCGGCGATGAGCGCGAAGGACACCGTCGTGCGGCGCTGGAAGGACACCGCCTTCACGGACCGGGACGGCACCCGCGTGAAGGTCTACTACCCCGTGCTGACGGCCGGCAACGAGCTCCTCCGCCCCGGGATGAAATTCAAGGTGCACGGCTCGTTCCTCGAACGGCTCGACTTCGTTTCGCTGATGCTCGCGCTGTTCCTGGGCACGGCCGCCCTGCCGCACATCCTGATCCGCTACTACACGGTGCCGAGCCCCGCCAGCGCGCGCAAATCGACCATCGTGGCGATCGCCGCCATCGGCTTCTTCTACATCCTGACGCTGTTCATGGGGCTGGGCGCGATGATCAACGGCGTCATCAACCCCGCCGACAGCAACATGGCCGCGCCTCTCCTGGCGCGCTCGTTCGGCAAGGGGCTGTTCGCGTTCATCTCGGCGATCGCCTTCGCGACGGTGCTGGGGACCGTGAGCGGCCTGATCGTGGCCGCCTCGGGCGCCGTGGCGCACGACCTCTGCGACCGCTACTTCAAGCTGCGGATGGACGACCGGCAGAAGATCCTGGCCGGCAAGCTGTCGGCCTTCGTGATCGGCGGCGTGGCCATCCTCCTGGGCATCCTCTTCAAGGGGATGAACGTCACCTTCCTCGTCGGGCTGGCCTTCGCCGTGGCGGCTTCGGCCAACCTCCCGGCGCTGGTCATGCTGATCTTCTGGAAACGGACGACGGCCAGCGGCATCACCGCCTCGATCCTGACGGGCGTGGTCTCCTCGCTGACGCTGATCGCCCTCTCGCCCGAACTTTTCAAGCTGTATGGCTTGGACCCGACCCGCGCCCCCATCCCGTTCAGCAACCCCGGCATCATTTCGATTCCCCTGAGTTTCGTGACGCTGGTCGTCGTGTCGCTGCTGACGCACAACCGGCCGCGGACAGACTAGTGCGGGCCGTCACATGAACGCCACGACACGCGTCAATCTGCATAGCCATTCGACCTGCAGTGATGGCGCGTTCCCGCCCGACCAGGTCGCGCGGCAGCTGGCTGATGCGGGCGTGGTGTTCGCCGCGCTCACCGATCACGAGACCGTGGACGGACTGGCGCCCTTCGCGGCAGCGCTGCGGCGCCGGGGCATCGGCTCGGTCAGCGGCGTGGAGGTTCCCGCCTTCTGGCGCGGCGAAGAGCTGCATCTGCTGCTCTACGGCTTCGACCCGGCGCACCCGGAGCTGCTGGGCGTCCTGCAGGCCTTGCGCCAGATGCGCGTCACCGCCACCCAGAGCGTGGCCGGGTCGCTCCGGCAGCGGGGCGCAACCCCGGGGTCGTCGGGCAAGCCCGGGGCGGCGCTCCCCCTGCAGGCGGCAGATGCCATCGCGCTGGCCCACCGGGCGGGCGGACGGATCTTCCTGGCCCATCCGCTGCTCTTCCGCGCCGAGCTGACGGCGCTGAAACCCGTGCTGGCGGAACTGCGCGATTGCGGCCTGGACGGCGTCGAGGCGCTCTATGCCCCCTCGCCCGCCGCAGCGCAGGAAGCGGTGGTCGCGCTGGCGGGTGAACTGGGGCTCCTGGTCTCCGCCGGCACCGACTTTCACACCCCGGACGACGCCCGGATCATCGGGCTGGGCGTCGATGTGCCAAACGCCTGCTGGCAGCCGTTTCGCGATGCGCTGCACCTGCAGGCCGCGACGAGCGGCGCCCGCACCGCCGCGGCCTATTCCCGCGCGCGCCGCCCCTTCGGGCTCCATGTCTTCCTCCCCGTCGTCCTCGCGGTTGTCCTGTTTGTCGTGACGATCTGGGCCCTGCTGATCCCCGCCTTCGAGCGCGCGTTGCTCGACCGCAAGCGGGAGATGATCGGCGAGCTGATCCACGCCGCCTGGAGCATGATGGATTCGGCCGAACGGCAGGTCGTTGCGGGACGGCTCACGCGCGGGGAAGCCCAGGCCGAAATCCGCGAGCGGATCGCTGCGCTCCGCTACGGGCATGACAACAAGGACTACTTCTGGCTGCAGGACATGCACCCGCGTATGGTCATGCACCCCTACCGGCCCGAGCTGAACGGACAGGACCTGTCCGATTTCCGCGACCCCGGCGGGACGCGCATTTTCGTCGAATTCGCCGATGTCGTCCGCCGGCGCCACGAAGGGCTGGTCGATTACGTGTGGCAGTGGCCCGACGATCCGCGGCGGTGGGAACCGAAGGAGTCTTACATCAAGGGGTTCGCGCCGTGGGGCTGGATCATCGGAACCGGTATCTACCTGGAAGACGTCAAGCATGAGATCGCCCGCCTGGAGCGCGGACTCGTCGAGGCGTCGCTGGTCATCACCGGGCTGGTCGCCCTGCTCCTGACTTACGTGGTGGGATACAGCCGTCGCATCGATCGCGAGCGGGTGGATGCCGTGGATGAGCTGCAGACGACGACCGAACGCTACCGCTCGCTGGTCGAGGCCGCCACCGAGGGGACGCTCCTCGTGCTGGACGGCCGCTGCCGCTACGCGAATCCGCACCTGCTCACCCTGCTGGGCTACTCGGCTGCGGAACTGGAGCTGCTCGACCTCACCGAGGTGCTGCCGCCGGGAGGCGCCAACGCGCCGGTGTGGCGGCGCATCGAGGCCTTCTCCGGATCGACGGGCCCCGATCCCGGCAGCGAGCCTGGCGAGCTGCGCCGCCGCGACGGCGGCCGGACCCCCTGCATGTTTGCGCTCACCCGCA
This sequence comes from uncultured Lentisphaerales bacterium, assembly GCA_964592855.1. Lineage (GTDB taxonomy): Bacteria > Verrucomicrobiota > Kiritimatiellia > RFP12 > JAAYLN01 > JAAYLN01. The sequence goes on along the minus strand of CAZQKI010000202.1, from coordinate 3,160 downwards.
TCGCGTTCGGCGGACGCGGCGGCATGGTTCTGCTGGCCCGCGAGGCCGGCCAGGCGCCGGCGCAGGCGCCGGCGGAGCAGCCAGCCGGATCGCTGCTGGACGCCGCCGCCGGACAGGCGCCGGTCGGGCTCTTCCGCGCGCGCGCCGATCGCCCGGCGACGCTCCTGGCCGCCAACGCCATCGCAGCGCGCTGCCTCCGGGCGGCGTCCGCCCCCGCCGGCGACGAGGGGCCCGCCACACTGGCCGAGGCCTTCGGCGACGCCTCCGCCTTCGACGCTTTCATGGCGCGGCTGCAAACGGACGGCATGGCCGACAGCCGCCTCTCCGCCGCGTCGGCGCAGGGGACCTCGACGTTCTCCCTCCGCGCCACGCTGGTGCGCGAAGCGGCGGGCCAGCCGGCCGTGATCAACGGACTGGTGGAGGACATCACCTCGCAGGTGCGGCGCGAACAGGAACGCGACGCGATGATCGAGCGACTGCAGACCTCGCTGCTTTTCCTCCACGAGCCGGTCGGACGCCTGCTGAAGCCGGGCGTGTTCTGTCCGGGGAGCCTGCCGGTCCGCAAAGTGGCGGCCCTGCTGACGGAGCACGGCGCATCGGCGGCGCTGGTGCGCGATGCCTCCGACGCCGTGATCGGCATCGCCACCGCGCACGACCTGTGCGAGCGCGTGCTGGCGGCGGGCCGGGATGGCGGGACGCCCGTCCGGACGGTGATGAGCGCGCCGGTCAAGACGGTCTCCGGCCGGACGCCCGTCTACGAAAGCCTGCGGCTCATGCAGGAGTCGCACGTCCGGCATCTGGGCGTGACGGACGATGCGGATCGGTTGGTGGGGACGCTCAGCGACCGCGACCTGGTGCCGTTCCAGCAGTACGGCGCGCTGGTGCTGACCGGCGAGATTTCGCGGGCGGCCCGGGTCGAGGACGTGGTGCGGAGCTGCCGCCGGACCGCCGCCACGGTGAAGGCGCTCCTGGACAGCGGCGCCCATCCGCGCAGCGTGGTGCAGCTGGTCTCGTCGGTCTGCGATGCCGCCACGTCGCGCTTTGTCGCCCTGGCCATCGAGGAACTGGGCCCCCCGCCCGCCCGCTTTGCCTTTCTGGCGCTGGGGAGCCAGGGGCGGCAGGAGCAGACGCTGCTCACCGACCAGGACAATGCCATCGTCTATGCGCGGCCCGAACCCGGCGCCGGGGACGCCGATCCAGCGCCCTACTTCCTCGAGCTGGGACGGCGCGTCTGCGGCTGGCTGAACGATGCGGGCTATCCTTTCTGCCGGGGCCGGTTCATGGCCCAGAACCCGGTCTGGACGCGGGAGGTTCAAGCCTGGAAGACCCACTTCAGCTACTGGGCCGCCCGCGCCGAGCCGGCGGAGCTGCTGGTCTTCACGGTCTTCTTCGACTTCCGGGCCGTGTGCGGCGATCAGCCGCTGATCGACGACCTGCGGCAGCACGTCTTCACCGAACTGCGCGAGGCCTCGTCCTTCTTCCCGCACATCGCCCGGGATGCGCTGCAGTTCAAGCCGCCGGTCATGCTGCTCGGCCGCATTCTGATGGGCAATGTCGACGACGCGCCCCGCGGGACGATCGACCTGAAGGCGGCGACGCTGCCGATCGTGGCCTTCGCGCGGCTCTATGCGCTGCGGCATGCCATCGCGCAGACGAACACGCTCGACCGGCTGGATGCGCTGGTCGAGGCGGGCCAGGTATCACCCAACAGCCGCGACGAGATCGCGTCCACCTACATCTTCCTCACGCGCCTGCGGCTGCAGCAGCAGGTCCTCGATTTCCACGCGGGCCGGGATCCGGGAAACCAGGTGAACATCCGGCAGTTGAGTTACGCCGACCGCACCCTGCTCCGGCAGGCCTTTGCGCACATCCGCGCGCTGCAGCGCCGCATCGACTTCGATTTCCTCGGCGGCACACACGCGTAGAAGCAAGAGAAATCCATGAGCCAGGCCAAACCGAATCTTGTGATCATCATGGCCGACGAAATCCGTCAGGATGTCGTCATGCACAACTATGCGCGGAACGTGCCCATGCCGCATCTGGACGACCTGCGCCGGGACGGGGTGACCTTCGCCGACTGCTTCTGCCAGACGCCGACCTGCTGTCCCTCGCGCGGGTCCCTGGCCACCGGCAAATATCCGCATCAGCTTCAGCTCTGGAATCACGGCTGCCGTCTGCCCCCGGAAGAGCGGACGCTGGGGCATCATTTTGCCGGCCACGGCTACGAGTCGGTGGCCTTCGGCAAGACCCACAACATGTGTCCCGGCTTCCGTTCGTTCACCTATGATGTGAAGGCCACGATGGGATCGGCCAACCACGGCTACAACATCACCGACGAAAACTGCGTCGGCGTCTTCGCCGGAGCCGAGGAGGACTTCTGCGATTTTGTCGTCTGCCGCCAGTTCGACGAATTCCTGGGCGGGCGCTCCGCCGGGCAACCGTTTCTGGCGCACATCGGCATCCATGCGCCGCATCCGCCGCTCTATCCGCCCCGCCGCTTCGCCGAGATGTTCGACTGGCGCGGGATCGACCTGCCGCCGGTCTGGGAGGAGGAGGCGCGAACGAAGCCGGCCAAGCAGCAGGCGCCGCGCGCGCGGTGGAATGCCCTCTCCGACACCGGGCGCAGGAAGGTGATCGCCATGGCGCTCGGCATGAGCGCCCTGGTTGACGAATGCGTCGGACGGATCGTGAAATCCCTCGGGGATCGCGGGTTGCTGAACGACACCCTCCTGGTCTTCACTTCGGATCACGGCGATCTGCTGGGCGCGCATGGCATGCTGGGCAAGTTCCTCAACCACTACGAGGAGGCCCTGCGCGTGCCGCTGATCCTCCGCCTGCCCGGCGGGGCGCACGCGGGTGCCGCCCCCGCGGGGCTGACGGAGCTGGTCGACGTCTATCCCACGCTCTGCGACCTGGCCGGCGTTCCGCGGCCGGAGGCTCCGCACACGCTGGCCGGCCGCTCGCTGGCGCCGCTGATCGACGGGACGGAAAAGCATCCACGCGATTACGTCTTCAGCCAGATCGAGCACGCCAGCATGGTGCGCACGGACGCGTGGAAACTGGTGCACCACACCGACGATCGCTGCGAGTTGTATCACCTGGCCGCGGATCCGGGCGAGCGCATCAACCTTTTCGGAAGTCCCGGCACCCGCGAGATCGA
>CAZQKI010000201.1:0-8199 GCA_964592855.1 uncultured Lentisphaerales bacterium | reverse complement strand
CAAATCAAGGCCGACGTTTCCTTCGGTTTGACGCTCTGCGGGGCATTGTTGATGCTTTTGCAGATACGGCATATTTTTTGCTATAGTTATCTTATGAGTGAGGCTGCGAAAATCAGGCGTCGTCGTGGCGACCTTGGGGGATTTGGCATCCTTGAACTGATGATTGCCATGTCGCTACTGGTCGCCACAATGGCGGCGGCCTTGCCGTTTGTCGATCAGATCATGGCGCGTTTCCAGATGGCGCGCGATCATTACGTGGCGGCAACAATCTGCCAGGAGCGGATCGAGCGCGCACGAGCCATTCCGTATTCCGATCTGCCCCTGATGGCGGACGATGGGGTTTCTGTGGACGACTTCGGGAACCCTGGCGCTCCCGGCGGGCGGTTCCGGCGCACGACGACGGTCCTGACCGATTCCCCCAGTCCGGGACTGACCACCATGCGGGTTCAGACGGACATCTGCTGCTGTTCGCGGTGGGGATGGCGCACGGTGCTCCACCCGATCAGAAGCGAAACCCGGAGATGCCGTTTTGAAGGCATGCATGAAATGATGTCATTCCTCTACACGGATCTGAGAGGCGATCAATGATGCGCAGAGGGTTCACATTGCTGGAAACGGTCATGGCGATCGCCATCTTCGCGACGGTCATCGCCATGGCCATGGGGGGCTGGTTGCAGTTTATCTTCAAGGCCAACCGCGCGAACACGCAGGCCGAGCTGGACATGGACGTCCGAAAGGTCATCGAGCGCTTCCGCTTTGAAATGCGCAATTCGGCACGCGAAACCATCATCTTCTATCCCGAAGGGGCCGAGCCCTATGCGGCGCTGGGGTTCGCCCTGCCGTCCGACCAGGATGGCGACGGGCTGATGGACACGGAAGGTTCGAACATCGTCTGGCGCCAGACGGCGATCTACCATCTCTGGAACCACTCGCCCAACCAGATGCGGCGCACGGTCTTCTCGAACCGCAAGCAGGATGCCTCGTATGACGACCGCTACGATCAGATCGCGGCGGTGGTGACCGCCGGCACTGGCGGGAACGCCTGCCTCGACGGCGAAAGCGCCAAGACCACCGTGCTGTTTGAAAATCTTTTCACGGGCCGGTTGTGGCACGCGGAGTCCCGGTTCGACGGTTACGCGGAACAGGCCGACACGGTCGAGCGACTCTCCTTCGGCAGCCTCCCGCTGGGACCCGGCGCGCACACCCTCACCTTCACGATCGTCGGCGGTCACCCCAGCGCAACCGGCCGGAAACTGCGCCTCGACCGGGTGTCCGCCGGCCCGGCGGGTTGGCCCTTCGAGGCCGAGTTGTGCACGGCCAGTGGCGGCAACGGCGCGGCACCGGCATTCGTCGGCCAGGGGCTGGCCTCCGCCGCATACGGGCTGGTCGCGCCGACCGCCGCCGATGGTGACACGCTCTCGCTCACCGTTTACAACGACGCCATCGAAGAGTGCCTCTTTGTCGGCGAGGGGCGCAACGTCTCCTTTTCAAACACGGTCGTGCGCTTCGATGCAGCCTGCACGCCGACAGGCTTTGCCCAAGGCGTTCAGGTGGCCAAACTGGACGGCCAGTTCAAAACGGCCTGGTGGGGCAGTGTGCAGGCGGACATGGACGCGAATCCGGACCAGCTCGGACGCGATGCCTCCGGCTCATTGGATACGATGTTCCAGCCCGCGACCAACTGCCTGATTCGGATTCCAATCTTCGGCACCTATGTCCGCGCCAATGGCTTCGGCCCGATATTCCGGGTATACAAGTCGGCCTACAATTATGGCTTGAACATCTTCGATCCCGCCTATGCGGTCACCACGAACTACCACACCCCGAACATCGACGCCGACACGCCGCTGACCCGCCTGGCTTTCTTCCAGAACGGGATCCAGAAGGCGAGCTGGGCGAGTTGCGCGGCGGGCGGCGTGGATCTGCGGCCGGTACGGCCGCTCGATCCGGTCTACGCCGGGCAGGGCTTCATTTTCTCGTGCCGCATGACCACCTCGAACCCCGGCGTTGATGGGATTCGGGCCTTTGACATCAAAATAGGGACGGGCACATGGGACTGCTGGATTGTGCAGGGTGGCACAACCGCGTTGGCCATGCAGCAAGATTGGAGCGGCACCGGATACCAGCCGCTCCGCCGGTCGTTGTGGTATGGCGCATGGCGGCCGATCCTCCCCGGCCTGGTCTGCATGACCGTCAACTACGCGGACGCGGGCGTGTATATCTCGCACGCCTATGACACGATGAGCGAGGCGCCCAAGCGTTTTGAATGGGTGGTGGACAAGCCTGCCGGTGCGACGTTCACGATGTACGCGCGGTCGGGACATGTATTGGCGGCGGATGGCTTCGACATCGCGGACGCCATGACCTGGGATCAGGTGGTGGCGGCCACAAGCGGCGATACCTTCATCGAAAACACGGGGCGGTATGTTCAGTTCCGGACGGTCTACACGGCGCAGCCCGCCCGGAAATACCCCAACGACCCCGACCAGGCCGGCATCGGCAGCGCGGGTCCCTACCGGAGCAACACGCCGCGGCTCCGCCGCGCGCGCTTCACGTGGGACGGCCCGGAGAAATACGTGGACATTGCGGCTGACGTGCTGAAATCGCCCGATTGCGGCATCTTCAAGGTGGACGTCGACGGCCATGATCTGGTCCAGGGCGTCACCATGGATATCGAAATTTTCAAGGATGCTCGTATTCCGGGGGGCAGGAAACAACGCCTGCGGTCGGTCATGTCCGCGGAGGTTGACCCCCGGAACAGCGGAAAATAGGGGGCTGGCTCCCGTGCCGGCCCGAGGATAAGTCAATGAACATGAAAAAGAATCAACGGCGCGGGTCGGCCCTTCTGGTTGTCCTCGGCATCATTCTCGTCATCAGCATCGCCTCCGGCGCACTGAGTTACAGCGCGACGCAGCAGATGCACGCAGCCAAGGTCACACGCGAGACGCTCAAGGCCCGGCTGATCGCGGAGTCGGGCTTGAACAAGGCCTACCTGGCGGTCAAGAACAACTTCAGCCTGGTCGCAACATACTCCGACGAGGCGGCTTTCGACGACGGTTCGTTCTCGGTCAGTGCGGTGCCGCTGCTGGCGGCGGACGGAAGCGCGCTCGCCAACCGGGCGCAGCTTGTATCGCGGGGGGAGTGCGGCATTGGCCGGTCGGTTGTGACGATGGACCTCGAGAACCGCCCGATAACCACGGTGAACGGCGGGGATGCCGACGGATACTTTGGGCTTGCTTACGACCTGCTGGTCGGTGGCGAGTTGGACATGAAGGGCAACTTCAATGCGTTTGTCACACTGATCCACGCGAACGGCAAGGCAACGATTAAAGGATCAGCCTTTACGGATGCCAAGGTCGTGTCCAGCGCGAGTACCGTGACCTGGAAGAAATCCGGTGGCACGGTCGAACTGAAGCCCTACCAGCCCTCCGTGACGGTTTGCCCCGAAACATTAACCGCGGCGATCGATGCGCTCATCGCCTATGCGGTGGACAATGGCGCGGTCTATGCCGACGGCGACGACATCCCCGAAACGCCCCCCGGCGGCGTCGCCTACTGCACGGGAAGTGACGTCCGATGGAGCGGAGAGGGGGGCACAGGCTGCTTCATCTTTGCCGGCGATGTGGCGGCCCAGGGGGGTGGGCATTGGACCGTCACGTCCGTCAGCGGCTATCCCGCGATCATCGTGCTGGGCGCCGGCGAAGTGCACCTCAACGCGAATACGATCATCCACGGTGCGGTCCTGATCCCCAACGGCAGCATGAAGTTCAACGGCAATTGCGCAATCTATGGCCCGATTATGACGGGACAGGGGGTAACCGGTATCGGCAACGCCGACCTCTACGCCGGCGATGGCCAGGGATTCAACCTCCCCCCCGATGAAACCACGACCGACAACGTTGTAATCACGGCCTGGCATTGAGGGAAACTCCCGTCAGCGGCTAGGTTTGTCTGTTCTGAAAATCATGGAAAGACGCCTGACTGCCATCAAGCTGCCATCGTCCCGAAAAACACTTTGATTGACCCCTTACTAAGCGTCGCATTGTAGTCCTTACACGGAGCATCCGAAAAATCCTGCAAATCCTGCAATCCTGGCTAATACAATTTTGAGACTCTTAGTAAACCATTACCATATACCCCCATGACACCCCCACTCGACCCCGCCATCCCCTTTTCCTTCTATGCCGACCGCGAGGCGGAGATGTTCGCGGCGATGCGCGAAATCAAGCGGACGACGGGCATCCGCCACTTTCTGCTGATCGCCCCCGCCAAAACCATCCGCTTCACCGGCTTTCCCGGCGATGATCTTTACGCTGCCATCGGCCGTCTGGTCGAGCGGGTCCGCACGACGCTCGAGCCGGAGGGGTTCCTCGTCTCCTGGTGGAACGACGCCACCCTCAAGGTCGGACCGGGCGCTCCCTTCACGCTGATCACCGGCCTGGGCGGCGGCACGTCGCCCTTCTCCTACTGCCCCCTCGACCCCGGCTTCCGGCACCACTTCGTCCACCGTTGCGAGATCGTCGCCGCCCAGGCCAAGCCCCACATGATTCTCTTCGAGGACGACTACGAATTCAGCAACCACGGCACCGTCCGCTACGGCTGCTTCTGCGAGCGCCACCTGCAGCGCTTCGCCGGGCGGGCGGGACAGTTCTACTCGCGCGAAGCCCTGGCCGTCATCTTCAGCGAAGTGAACGACACGAGCATCCGCCTCCGCCGGATCTACGCCGCAATGATGCGCGAGACGCTCGCCGACCTCGCCGCCGAAACCGCCGCCGCCGTGCAGGCCTGCTCCCCCGCGACGCGCCTCGGCCTCTGCCAGCCAGGCTGCTGGTCGCTGGACGGCGACATGACCGAGGCGGTCACGCTGGCCTTCGCCGGACGCAACCGGCCGTGGATCCGCATCTGCGGCGCCTCCTACGGCACCGACAACCCCGTGGCCTTTCCCCCCATGCTCCTGACGGTCCTCTACACCACGCAGCATCTTCCCGGACACGTCGAAAAGTACTACGAAAGCGACACCTTCCCGCACGGCCGCTTTTTCTGTTCCGCCACCATGCTGGAGGCCATGATCACCCTTGCCCTCAGCTACGGCTGCGTCGACACCATGCTCTACGCCACCCACCAGCTCCCCGACCCGCTGATCGAGCGCGGCTACCTCGACATGTACCGCGACAACCGCCGCCGCTTCGCCGCCCTGCGCGACGCGGTGCAAGGGCACGCCGTCGTCGGGCTGGGGCTGGTCGCGCGCCCCGATGCCGCGGTCGCCGCACCCTGGACGGGCGGAGGCATGGCCGACGGCGGACTTGGCGGACCGTCATGCGGCAGCCGCCTGTTCTCGCGCTACGGGTTCCCCTACACCACCCAGCCCGCACGCGTCCACGCGCTGATCGGCGAGCCGACCGCCCGGCTGCTGACCGACGCAGAACTGCAGGTGCTCCTCTCCGGCCCATTGCTCATCGACGGCCTGGCCGCGCAAATCCTTTCCCGGCGCGGCTATGCCGATCTGATCGGCGCCGACGTCACCGTCACGCCGGAGATCGACTTCGATGCCGAGGTGGTCAACGCCGCGGAGGGCCTTGAAGACCTCGCCGGAGAATGCCTCTACAGCATGGCCTACCTGCTCTGGGGCACCGAACACGACACCATCGTCGTCGCCAAACCCCGGGAGGGAACAGAGGTCGTCACCGAGTTTGTCCTCAAAACGCAGCCCGCGGTCGCGGACAGTTCAGAGACCGTCCGGCGACATGGCCTCATGCGTTGCGTCAACCGCCTCGGCGGCCGGGTGGTCCTTTCGCCCACCGCCTTCACGACGCAGTCGTCGAATTTCTTCGGCTATCAGAAGCGCGAGCTGATGCGCCGCCTGATCCGCTGGCTGGACCCCGGCGCCATGCCCGCCGCCGTCCTGGAGGCGCCGAACGTCTCGCTCACGGCCAACCAATCCCCCGACGGACGGTCGCTGATCCTGACGGTTTTCAACCTCTGCACCGACCCGCTCCGAACCCTGCGCCTGGACGTGGCGCCGGCCTTTGCGGGACGTCCTGTCGAACGGCTCGAAGATGCCGACTGGCGCGCGGTCGATCACGCCTGGCACGGCACGACGCTTGAACTCCACGCCGATTTTGACTTGCTGAAGTCCGTGATCCTCCGCCTCGCGCGGTAGCGGTGACCGGTGCCCCGTAGCGCCGATCTCCGAATCGTCGCAGAGCAGATCGAGCGTGCGGAAAGAAGCCTTCGCCCCAACTGCTTTGAGCGGTCCGATGGGGATTTCGGTTCACGAGAACGTGCGACGAGAGCGGCTCACGAGTCAAGAGCCTCAATCGTCGCCCGCTATCGTCGCCCGCTATCGTCTGCCGAATCTCGAACACCCGACAAAGCTCAAGACAAAGCTCGCGACAAAGCTTTGGGACTAGCCAGGCGGCAGGGGCGCGGCTGCTCAGCAAGTCTCTCACTCGATCCAACTGGCCCGGCGCAGCCGGGCCAGCGGCTTCACTGAACCCTGTTTCCTGAACCCTCGGTGCGCAGCAGTGAAGCTGACGCGCACCCTGCGCACTCCGCCTCGCGCAAACGTAAAAAATCGCTATTGCAACGCGGGGCGCGATTCGGTATATTAGCACCGTCTTCAGAGAGCGAGTGTAACTCAGTTGGTAGAGTGCCACCTTGCCAAGGTGGTTGTCGAGGGTTCGAATCCCTTCGCTCGCTCCATTTTTTTTGTTCCTGAGGGAGCGTAGCTCAGTTGGTTAGAGCAGCTGACTCTTAATCAGCGGGTCGTGGGTTCGAGTCCCTCCGCTCCTACCACTCTTTCCCCCAATAAAACCGCGTAAAAGCCAATAAAAACGCGGTTTTTTGATTTTCAGGGCGGTTTTCCCTTGCGCTTGTGTTTTCGTTGATTACCCTTTGTAGGATGCAACAAGTAGTACCATAAAGACTACCTCTTTTTTCTTAAGAATACCTCGCCGAAATCTTGAAAAATAAGCCCTCGCAGCAAAGATGACCCGCTCGCCATAAAGATGACCTCAGCGCCATAAAGAATACCTCGGCGCCATAAAGAATACCTCCTAGGCGCCATAAAGAATACCTCCATCGCCGCTATAAAGAACACCTCCTCGCTATCTAGAACACCTCCTCGCTATATAGAACACCTCCTCGCCATAAAGAATACCTCGCTGCGTCATAAAGAATACCCCCCACCCTCCTGAATCATCCGGGGCTTTCGTTTGGGGAGTCTTGGAACCAGAGGATTACGGAGCGAGCCCGCTGTGGCTGTCGGCAATGGCGGCGTCGGGAACGAGTTCAAGCGCGTTCATGGCCTGATCGAGAATGTTGATTTTGCAGCAGCATTCTCCGTTTGGGGCACTCCTCCATCTATCCCCCCGCGTTCATGGCCTGAACGAGAATGTTGATTTTGCAGCAGCATTTTCCGCTTGGGCCCTCCTCAATATCACCCCCCGGGGCTTGCGATTGGGCCCTCCTATTTTATTTTTCGTGGGTTTCCGACGGCCGGATGTGTGGTCTGGCGAGGGCGGAATGCGACGAAGGCGACGGACTGCGGTTTGCGACAGTGTTGATAATGGACAGTCAAAAGCAGTTTTTTTGCCCCACCCAAAAATATATTTTGTGGGGTTCCGATGGCCGGATGTGTGGTCTGGCGAGCTCGGACAGCCCCCGAAAGTGACAGAATCGAAGCGGTACCGTGTGCGTGGCAGGGTGATTCTGTGCGCTGAAGCACGCCGCCCAGATAAAAAAATGTTGATAAATATAGTGAGGTGTAAGGGCGTGGTGTCGGCACCAGGTGCATGCATGGGGATGGATACCGCAGCAGGATAAGTTTTCCGGCTGCTGGCATCGCTCTCAAGCGCCTGAGTGTTGATTTTCTGCGTAGGGCAGAGGGAACGCGTGTTCCCCCACGTTCATGAAATGAAGGAGAAAGAAAATGCTGACAACTACTGCAGATGCGATGAAGGCGTTGCTGAAGGCCGATCCGAGCCTGACGCCTACGGACAGGGCGCGGATCATTGGCGCCATGCGCAACCAAGACCGGGAAGAGCAACCGGTCAAGGTTGCCGCGACCCCGAAGGAGTCGCGGGTGTTGCTGCGGAGCGAGGTGGCGCAGCGGTTCAACCGGTCGCTGCGCTTCGTGGATTACCTGGCGAAGGCCGGCATCCTGCGTCGGGTGAAGATGCCCGGCCGCCAGCGGGCCTG
>CAZQKI010000200.1:0-8199 GCA_964592855.1 uncultured Lentisphaerales bacterium | reverse complement strand
CAGCGTCACGGTCTTCACCTTCGATATGGATGTCTCCGGTGACGTGGTGATCCTGAGGTAAGACGGAATATGATGAACTACGCCGACCTGGCGACCGAAGCGGAGAGGCAGGACGCGAAGCAGTGGCTGGCGGAGATGCTGGACGCAGTGACCGCAGTCCGGGATATGCGTCGCGCGGAAGCGGAAGTCACCTGCCTTGCCCAGGGCTGGCGGCAGATGCGGTGCGGGGTTTCGGTGATCGAGACGCCGCTCTGTCTGGCCGGCAAGACCTATGCGACCGGGCTGGGCACGCACGCCGACAGCCGGATCCGGGTGCGTCTCCCCGCCGCGGGGAAGCGGATCACCGGTCTCTGCGGCGTGGACAACCATGATCACGCACGCCGGCACGCCCTGCCGATCACTTTCGCCATCGGCGCGGGAAATCGGCGGCTTTGGACCAGCGAGCCTCGCAAGGTCAGCGACAAGCCGGCGCGCTTTGCGGTCGACTTGGGCGGCGCGCGGGAGTTTGAGCTGATCGCGACCTCGGCAAGCTACGGCTGCGCGCCGGCGAACTGGGCGGACCTGAAGGTGGAACTTAAGGACGGCCGCTTCGCGATCCTCGGCGAACCGGAGCGCGTCAGCGCCGGCTTCTGCTTCACCTACGGCGGCAGTCGCTCCACGGATTTCCTCGATGACTGGAAACTCAAAAAGGAGCGCAAGGCTGCAAAGGCCGGGATCATCCTGCACCGGATCACGCGCACCGATCCGGCGACCGGCCTGGCCGTGATCTGTGAGATCAAGGAGTATACGGACTTCCCGGTAATCGAGTGGGGGCTGCGGTTGAAGAATGCCTCCAAGCGCAAGACGCCGATTCTCGAGAACGTCCGTTCGCTCGACATCAGCCCGCGGCTCGGCAAGTTCCCGTACCTGAACCACTGGACTGGTGACTACGCTGCGGCGGATGGTTACGAGCCGTTTCGCGTCTCGCTCGCCCACGGGGAGGAGCACCGCTTCGCGCCACAGGGCGGGCGGCCAACGAATCGCGCCTGGCCGTACTATAACCTCGAGTACGCCGACAGCGGCCGCGGCCTGATCGCCGTGGTCGGCTGGTCCGGGCAGTGGGCTGCCCGCTTCCAAGGGCTCGAGGACGGTCGGGTGCGGATCGATGCCGGCCAGGAATTGACGCATTTCGCACTGCTGCCGGGCGAGGAGGTGCGCACCCCGCTCTCGGTCCTGCTGTTCTGGCGGGGCGACACGGTCCGCAGCCAGAACCTCTGGCGCCGCTGGATGATGGCCTGCAACATGCCCCGACCCGGAGGCAAACCGGTCGAACCGTTCCATGCCGCGGTCTGGGGCCCGGAGGAGATGCACCGGGCGGACGAGGCGTCGCAACTGACCCGCTTCGACCGCAATATCGAGGAGGGCATCCGCCCCGACGTCTGGTGGATGGACGCCGGCTGGTACCCCTGTAATGGGAAATGGCCGCCGACCGGTACCTGGGAGGTCGACCGGCAGCGCTTTCCTCGCGGCATACGGCACATCAGCGAGCACGTGCAGAAGCAGGGGACGAAGAGCCTGCTCTGGTTCGAGCCGGAGCGCGTGACCCCCGGCACCTGGCTCGACAAGAACCGGCCGGAATGGCTGTTGAGCGCCAGCCGGAAGGCTGTCGAGGGGGACCTGGGCCAGCGCTACTTCAGGCAGCAGGGCGTCAAGCATAACAAGCTGCTCGACCTCGGCCATCCCGCGGCCCGGAAGTGGCTCGTTGCGCACTACGCGAAGCTGATCGTGGACGAGAAGATCGACATCTACCGGCAGGATTTCAATTTCGAGCCGCTCCCGTACTGGCGCGCCGCAGACGCGCGCGACCGCCAGGGCATCACCGAGATTCGCTACGTCGAAGGCTACCTCGCCTTCTGGCAGGAACTGCGCCGGCGTTTCCCAGCCATGCTGATCGACTCCTGCGCCTCGGGCGGGCGGCGGAACGACCTCGAGACCATGCGCCTCGCGGTGCCTCTCACCAAGACCGACTTCAACCGCGACCAGCCGACCGAGCAGGCATTCCACTACAGCCTCTATTCCTGGCTCCCGTTCTTCGCCAGCGGCGTCGCCCCCGTCTTCGCCCGCAGCTTTGCGCCGCAGGATTCCGCCCTGGCGTACCGCACCTCCATGGCGCCGTGTCTGATCACCGGCTTCGACATGCTCGACAACAAGACCGATTTCGACCAGGCCCGGCGGTACCTGCAGGAGTGGCGGCAGATCAACCACCTCTTCAGCGGCGACTACTACCCCATCACGCCGTTCAGCCGCGACGACCGGCACTGGATCGCCTGGCAGTTCCACCGGCCTGATCAGGACGAGGGGATGATTCAGGCCTTCCGGCGCAAGGATTGTCCGGCAACGGCCATGCTCTTGCCATTGCGCGGCCTCGACCCGCAGGCGGCCTATGTCGTCACCGACATGGATCAACCGGATAAGCCTGTCACCGTGAACGGCAGCACGTTGCAGGATGAAGGCCTGCGCGTGGCGATACAGGCTGTTTCGCAGGCGGTCGTGATTGTGTACCGAAGGTCCAACCGCTAACATGAAACACCTTTCCTGCTCGGGTAGGCAGGAGTCAGAATTCAGGAGTCAGAATGGGCAATAAAGTTCGTTATCACTTGCGCGTCACCTTCACGCCTGAGCACCACCGCCAGGAGGAGAAGGCGCTGTGGCAGGTGATCCGTCAGGCTCAGATTGACGAAGTCATGTTCTTCGTGCCGCATGCCGAGGAGCGCTCGACCGGGCTGGGCACGGACGCGGAGAACGCGTCCATGGCGCGCTTGCTGGCGCCGGTCTTCCGGCGCCTGCGCAAGGCCGGCATCGCCCCATCGATCAACATCTGGTGGACCGTGGCCTTCAGCGAGTTCGCCGGGCTGCGGCGCGATCAGCGCAGCCAGTTCGCTTTCCGCTGGGCCGTGAGCACGGACGGCCGCACCAGCGTCGCGGCGGCCTGTCCGGCCTGCCCGGCCTGGCGCGCGCAGATCGGGAAGATGTACCAGGCTTACGCCGCGCTGAAGCCGGCGCGGATCTGGATTGACGACGACGTGCGCATGACCTTGCGCGCGGATATGCACTCGCCCTGCTTCTGTGATGCCTGCCTGGAGGAGATGACACGGCGGAGCGGACGAACCTTCACGCGCCCGGAGCTGCTGGCGGCCATCCTCGCTGATCCGCCCAACCCGGTGCGCGACGCCTGGCTCGACTATCAGCGCGACCTCGAACGCGACATCGTCGCAGGCCTTGCCCAGGCCGTGCACGCCGTGAGCCCGGAGACGGCGATGGGCCTTATGCATTCCGGCTTCGAAATCCATGCCGCCGAGGGTCGGCGGTGGCCGGAGCTGGTCGCCGCGCTGGGCGCACCGCGCCCCATGTGCCGTCCCGGCGTCGGACCGTACATGGATGCGACCGCGCCCAGTTTTGCCGGCGGCCTCAGCGGCATGCGGCTGGAGCAGGCCGCGTATCCCGCGGGCACGGAGATTGCCCCGGAGATCGAGAACTACCCGCATACCCCGTTCACCAAGTCGGGCGCCTTTGTGCGGGCGGACCTGGAGCTGGCCCAGCTGTGTGGCATTCCGGAAATGACATTTTCCATCTACCGTTTCGGCGGCCGATTGGATCTGGAGCTGCGCCGCGAGGACGTCTGGAGCGAAAGGCTCCGGGCGTTCAAGCCACGCCTGCAGGCGATCGCCGATCTTGGGATCATGCGCGACCAGATGCGCGGCGTGGGGCTCTGCTGGCACGAGCAGACCTGCCGCCATGTGCGCGGCGTGGCGCAGGAATCCAAACCGATCTTCCTCTATCGCGAGCGTCCGTGGGATCAGACGCTGCCGCTGCTGGGGGTGGCGACGAGCTACGGGGCCGGCGACATCACGGCCTTTGCCGGCGAACAGCTCGCGGCGCTGACCGACGCGGAGCTGCGCGCGTGTTTCAGCCGGGGCGTGCTGCTCGATGCGCGCGCAGCCGAGGCGCTGCTGCGGCGCGGCAAGGGCGCATGGGCCGGAATAGCCGGCCGCCTGCCCGATGTCGCGGCCAGCATGGAGACCATCGCGGATGCCCGTTTCGGCGGCCTGGCCGGAGACAGCATCAATTTGCGCTGGTGCGGCCAGGCCTGGCAGTTCAACTGGCAGCGCGGCGCGCGGGCCGTTTCGCAATTGCGCGGCTATGACGGCGAAGTCCGCGGCCACGGCGTCACGGTGTTCGAGAACCGCCTTGGCGGCCGGGTGATCGTCTTTCCGTTCGACAGCCAGGTGCGCAGCGTCGTCGGCCTGGGCATCGCGTTCCCGCCCATGGCGTCACCCTCGTTCCTGAACCGGCCGCGGCAGGCGCAACTGCTGGATCTGCTCGAATGGGCCGGCAAAAAGCCGTTGCCGCTGGTGGTGCCGGAGTCGCCCACCGTGTATCCCCTGCTGGTGGAACAGCCCGGCCGGCTGATCGTCGGCGTGGCCAATCTCCTGGCGGATCCGATCGCGTCGTTGGCCATTCGTGTCCGCGCGCCGTCCTTCCCGATCCGGCGGGTGCGCGTGCTCGACACGGCCGGGCGCTGGAAAACGTGCCGCGCCACGATTGGCAAGCCGTCCAAAGGCGCCATCACGATCCGGACAGGCGTGGCGCTGCAGTACCTGGATGTGGCCGTGCTGGTCTTGGAATAATCGCCTGGCCTGGAAGGCTGCGCACGCAGCGGACAACGGATCCATCTGGCCGATTCATGGGCTACGGATGGTCGCGGATTGCGTGGATTCTTTGTGGGTGGCCACCGACCGCATCGACTGAGTTATGCGCGTAAAACCGCACCCGCAGGCGGGGCGTGTCAATTGTGTGCTACTATTCGGCAATAGTCTTCCTTTGATCGTCGTTCTCTTATGCGTTATATTTCACGGCCAACGCGGAATGTGCGGCGACGGCGCCGTGAAACGCACGGTGAAGTGTTGAAAAGAGTCACGAATTTATGACCTCAACCATCCAGCATGCGGCCGCGATCATCAACGCGCTCATTGAAGAACTCACGCCCTTGCTCCTGCAGCCACGGATCGACGCGATGGATACGAACGTGAACCGGCGCGACGAGACCACGGAGTGGACCCGCATCATCCGGCCGTTGCTCGGCACCGGGCGTGAGCCCAGTGAAAGGTCACGGCCGGCGTAATGTCGGAATCTCGCCGCACGCCCGGCAATCAACTCCATGCTAGTTTTTATCAAGCCGGATCTTTTGCCATTGTGGGTAGCATAGAATAGTATACATGTCTATTGAAACTAGGAGACCGACCATGACCGAGACACGAGCCGACATCCTGAAACGTTTCCGCCGCAAGATCGCGACCGGGCAGCCGATCATCGGCGGCGGCGCCGGCACCGGTCTTAGCGCCAAGTGCGAGGAAGCCGGCGGCATTGATTTGATCGTGATTTATAATTCGGGCCGTTTCCGCATGGCGGGGCACGGTTCGCTGGCGGGGCTGATGCCCTACGGCGACGCCAACGCCATCGTATTGGAAATGGCCAACGAGGTGCTGCCGGTCACGCGGAAGACCCCCGTGCTGGCGGGTGTGTGCGGGACCGACCCCATGCGCCTGATGCCGCAGTTTCTCGCCCAGGTCAAGGCCGTGGGCTTTGCCGGCGTGCAGAACTTTCCGACCGTCGGACTGATCGACGGGACCTTCCGCGCCAACCTCGAAGAAACGAACATGGGGTACGACAAGGAAGTTGCCATGATCGCGCTGGCCCACGAGATGGACCTGCTGACGACGCCGTATGTGTTTGACGCCAAGGACGCCGTGGCCATGACCAAGGCCGGCGCGGACATCCTCGTGGCACACATGGGCTTGACCACGGCTGGCAGCATCGGCGCCAAGACCGCCAAGACGCTCAAGCAGTGTGTGCCGCTGATCGATGACATCGTGGCGGCGGCCAGGAAGATTCGCAAGGACGTGATCGTGCTTTGCCACGGCGGACCGATCGCGGAGCCTGAGGACGCCTCGTTCATCCTGAAGAACTGTCGGGCCGTGGACGGTTTTTACGGCGCCAGTTCGATGGAGCGCCTGCCCACCGAGCGCGCCATCAAGGAACAGACCGTGAAATTCACTCAAATTCGTCGTAACTAGGAGACTCGGCATGGGACATATTCTTAAAGTCGCGTTCGTCAGCGGGGGTCATCCTTTCGAAACCCCGGCGTTGCACGCCGCGTTGCGCGCGTTGCCGGGACTGGATATCTATACACAACATATGGACGATTGGACCGCGTCCGGTCCGGCGCGCCAGACCTATGATGTCGTGGTGTTCTATCACATGCACATGGACGGTCCGCCTGAAAAAGGCGCGTGGTACCAGGGCACAGTCAAAGCCGCGCTGGAGGAACTCGGCACGACTGGGCAGGGGATCGTGGTCCTGCACCACGCCCTCCTTGGCTATCCGCAGTGGAAGTTCTGGAGCGACCTTGTCGGCATCGCGGACCGCAAGTTCGGCTACCATCAGAACCAGCAATTCCGTGTCCATGTCGCCGATGCGGGGCATCCGATCACGCGGGGACTCCAGGACTGGGATATGCCGGATGAAACCTACACCATGGATGAGCCGCTGGCGGCGAACGGCAACACGCCTTTGCTGACGGTGGAGCATCCGCTCAGCATGAAATGCATCGCATGGACCCGTCAATTCGGCCAGGCGCGTGTGTTTTGTTTTGCCAGCGGGCACGACGGCCTGACGTTTGTGAACCCGATGTTCCGCGAGGTGCTCGGTCGCGGCATCCGCTGGGCAGCGCCCTCGGCTCAGCCGGCCAAACTGCCGGCCACCATGCCGGGAATTATGTTCGCGGAGAAGGGCAAGGCGGTTCTGCAGCAGGAACCCTCGCCAGTCTGTGCCCCGGGGCAGATTCTCTGCGAGACGCTCTATTCGGGCCTGACCAATGGCACCGAACGCAATGTGCTGACAGGCGGAAATTATGGCGGCAATTGGCCGTCGCGATGCGGCTATCAGAATGTCGGCCGCGTGATCGAAGTTGGCGCCGGTGTGACCGACTACGCGGTGGGCGACGTGATCTTCTCCGGCGATTTCCGGCAGCATGTGCGCTGGTTCGCGCAGGAGGCGGTGAACTCCGGTCGTCTGGTCGTCAAGCTTCCGCCAACGGTGAACCCCCAGCACGCCGCGTTGTTCGGCATGGCGAGTGTGGCGATGCACGACGTGCGCCGCGCCGACACGAAAATAGGAGATCGCGTCCTGGTGGTTGGCGCCGGAGCCATCGGGCAGTTCACCGCCCAGGTAGCGGGCGCGGCCGGGGCGATGGTGACGATTGTGGACCTCGAAGAGAGCCGGCTGGCGGTCGCCCGCCAGTGCGGTATCCCGGCGGCGGTGCGGATCGCCGGCGCGGAAACATGGGCGGAACTCAAGGCCATGGGCGGTTTTGACATTGTGTTTGAGGACAGTGGCGCGCCGGTGCTTGACGCCGTGGTGGGCGCCAACTGGGGCAAGGGACTGATCAAGACGCGCGGCAAGATCGTGGTCATTGCGGGGCGGTCGCGAGTGGACTACAGCTTCAATGCGGCGCAAGGCAGCGAACTGGAAGTCAACCACGCGGGACATTTCGAGCGCAACGATCTCGAACAGCTTTGCCGTTTTGTGGCTGAAGGAACCATCCAGGTTGGCCCGATCATTCAGGATCTGGTGCCGATCAAAGCCGCAGTCGCGATCTATGACAGGCTGCGCGACCAGCCGAACACTCTGTTCGGCACCGTGTTCGATTGGACAACTGCGTAAGGAGACCTCCCATGCCAAAGACCATCGCCTTGCTGGGCGCGCTCGATACGAAGGGCGCGGAATACGGATTTGTCAAGCAGTGCCTCGAAGCGCGGGGGCTGCAGACGCTCCTGATTGATGTCGGCGTGCTGGAGCCGCCGGTGATCCGGCCCGACATCACGCGGGAAACGGTCGCCGAGGCCGGGGGCGCTGCCCTCGGGGAATTGGTGGCGAAGAAGAACCGTGGTGCCGCGGTTGCGGCCATGAGTCGGGGTGCGGCCGCGCTCCTGCCCGCGTTGTATGCCCAGAAGAGGTTCGACGGCGTGCTGGCACTTGGCGGCACCGGCGGTACGTCCGTGGCGTGCGGCGCCATGCGGGCCTTGCCGCTTGGCGTTCCCAAGGTAATGGTCTCCACCGTGGCCAGCGGCGATGTCTCGGGGTATGTCGGCGTCAAGGACA
>CAZQKI010000199.1:0-8249 GCA_964592855.1 uncultured Lentisphaerales bacterium | reverse complement strand
TTGATGCAGTCACAACGCCGACAATCTTGACACATCGTCTCCCTCAACGCAAGGTATTGAAGCGCAAAATAGCGAAAGTCCGGCAAGCCGGGGGATGACTAGCAGCCTGTCGGACTTAGGCGCAAAGGAGAGATGCCTGTGGTGCGCTGTTCTGGGCGGGCCCCCTTTTGCTTGGGTGATGGCGAACGCCCCATGGGTATTCGGTTCACGAGAACGGGCGACGAGAACGGATATCGTGTCATGAACAAAAATCCCGGCGTGCCATATCCCGTGTTGAAATCAAAGTGTGTAACTGTGGACGCCCCCCTGTAGTTATCGGGGCCGTTGGGGTTGGGCCACACATTCCTTGACTTGTCGTTTTCCGCCTCATGCGTCCAGATGTAGTCAACTAGGTTGGATGGCCGCAGTCACAGCCACACCCACACACTCTCTCACGCCCCGCCCCTGTCACCTGCGTCCCTTCCGTCCCCTTGTCCCATTCACCGCTCAACACTCACCACCCCCGCACCCCCACACTCACAAACCTCCACACTCACGGCTCCCCGCCTCCTGGCTTCCTTCTTGACGTATCCCATTCAATCGGTCTAAAGTGCACCAACGTTGAACAGCCATTTCAGGTTCGATAGGCCTATGGCCCATCAGAGAAACGCGAGACTTGATGCCAGAGACTCCTGAACAAAAAGCGCGCCGCGAGATTGATGCGAAACTCATCGCGTCGGGCTGGATTGTGCAAAACCGGGACGAACTCGACTTGACTGCGGGCCGTGGCATAGCAGTCCGCGAGTTTCCGATGAAAGCGGGTTTTGGATTTGCCGATTATCTTCTCTACCTGGACCGCAAGTCGCTGGGTGCAATCGAGGCAAAGGCCGTCGGCCCTCTTGCCGGTGTCGAGGCCCAAACGTCCAAATACGCCGCCGGTATCCCGGAAAAACTTAACGCCCACCGCCGCCCGCTGCCGTTCCTCTTCGAGTCGAACGGCGCCGTCACCTTCTTCACCAACGGACTTGACCCCAAGCCGCGCAGTCGAAAAATCTTCAGCTTCCCGCGCCCCGAGACGCTCGCCGAGTGGCTCGACCAACCCGAACAACTTCGCGCCCGCCTGCAAGACCTCCCGCCGCTCGACGAAGCCGGACTCTGGAAAGTTCAGACCCAAGCCATCGCCAGCCTCGAAGGCTCCTTCGCCAAGGCCGACCCGCGCGCGCTCATCCAGATGGCCACCGGCTCCGGCAAGACCTTCACCGCCGTCAATATCGCCTACCGTCTGCTGAAGTTCGCGGACGCCAAGCGCATTCTCTTCCTCGTGGACCGTGGCAATCTCGGCAAGCAGACCGAGGACGAGTTTGCCAACTTCACCCCGACCGACGACACGCGGAAATTCCCCACGCTCTACACCGTCCAGCGCCTCAAGAGCAATTCCATCAACCCCGCCGCCAAGATCGTCATCACCACCATCCAGCGCCTTTACTCGATGCTCAAAGGCGAAGCCGAATTCGACGCGGAAAATGAAGAAGGCTCCGGCTTCGATTCCGCCAAGCCGTGGAAGGGCGAGCCGCCCGATGTGGTTTACAATGCCGGCATCCCACCTGAGTTCTTCGATTTCGTCATCGTGGACGAGTGCCACCGCTCCATCTACGAACTATGGGCGCAGGTGATTCTTTATTTCGATTCGTTCCTTGTCGGCCTCACCGCCACGCCTGCCGGGAAGACCATCGGCTTCTTCTATCAGAACCTCGTCATGCAATACGGCCACGACGAGGCCGTCACCGACGGCGTCAACGTCGACTTCGACGTTTACCGCATCCGCACCCGCATCACCGAGGGCGGCTCCACCATTGTGGCCGCCGACGAAACGGGCGTCTACGTGGACAAGCGCAACAAGCTCACCCGCGCCGAGCGCCTCGAAAAACTCACCCAGGACCTCACCTACACCGCCAACGAACTCGACCGCGATGTCGTTTCCGAAAGCCAGCTCCGCACGGTCATCCGCCAGTTTCGTGATGGCACCCTGCCGACCTGCTTCCCCGACCGCAAGGAGGTCCCCAAGACCCTCATCTTTGCCAAGGACGACTCCCACGCCGACGACATCGTCCGTATGATCCGCGACGAGTTCGCCGAGAAGAACGAGTTTTGCGAAAAGATCACCTACCGCACCGGTTTCACCCGCGTGGAAAAGGACGTGCTCAACGACGATGGCACACCCGTGCTCAAAGCCGACGGCACCCCGGAGAAGCGGACCGAGTGGGTGAAGACCTCCAGCCTCTCGCCCGACGAGATTCTCGGCAATTTCCGCAACAGTTTCTACCCGCGCATCGCCGTCACCGTGGACATGATTTCCACCGGCACCGACGTCAAGCCCATCGAATGCGTCGTCTTCCTGCGCAATGTCAAGTCCGCCGGATTCTTCGAACAGATGAAGGGCCGCGGCGTCCGTGTCATCTCGCCCGACAAGCTCAAGGTCGTCTCCCCCAGCGCCAAGGCAAAGGATCGCTTCATCATCGTGGATGCCGTGGGCGTCTGCGAGCAGGACAAGACCGACTCCCACACGCTCAACCGCCAGCCCTCCGTCACGCTGCCCGAGTTGCTCGAATACGTCGCCCAGGGCGGCACCGACCCCGAAGCCCTCACCACCCTGGCCGGCCGCCTCGCCCGCCTGCAACGCGAGTTCTCGACCGACCAGCTTGCCGAACTGCGGGAACTCGCCGGGGGCAAATCCCTCCCCGACCTCGCGGGCGACCTCACCCGCGCCTGCGATCCCGACGCGCAAATCGCCGCGGCGAAGGCCATCTTTGCCGCCGACCCGCCCAGCGCGGAACAGATTGCCCAGGCCACCGAGCAACTCGCGCAGCAGGCCGTCACGCCGTTCCACAAGGCCGCCTTCCGCCGCCGCATCCTCGAAATCCGCACGCAGAACGAGCAGACCATCGACCGCCATTCCATCGACGACGTGCTCTATGCCGGATTCGACGCCGCCGCCGTGGACAAGGCGCGGGCCAAGGTCATCGACTTCCGTGCCTGGATTGCGGCCAACAAGGACCAGCTCGCCGCCCTGCAGGTCCTCTACTCCGGCTCCAAGCCGCTTAAACTCTCCCTCAAGGACCTCCGCCAGTTGAAAGACGCCCTCTCCATCCCGCCCCTCGCGGCCTCGCCCACCCAGCTCTGGCGCGCCTTCCAGGCCGTGGAGCCGATCGTGGCCGAAGAACGTTTGGAGCCGACCCGCCCCGGCGAACAGCTTGCCGATCTCGTCACCCTCGTCCGCCATGCCATCACACCCGCAGAACCGCTTGTTCCCTATGCCAGCGAAGTGCTGCGCAACTATGCCGCCTGGGTCCTTGGCAAAGAACACGGCGGCACGGTGTTTACCGACGAACAGCGCGTATGGCTCAACCGCATGGCCGAACACATCGCCACCAGCCTCGCCATCGATACCGACGACTTCCAGGACGGCTGGTTCGGCCAGCACGGCAGCCTCGGCCGCGCCCACGCCCTCTTCGGCGACAAACTCAAGCCGCTCCTCGCGGAATTGAATGAAAGCCTGGCGGCATGAGTGAGGCGAACGGAGAACCTTTGCCGCCAGGATGGGCGCGGGCACAGCTTGGCTCGCTAGTGGAACCACGATCCGGCAAGGCCAACCCGCAGGCAACACCCGCCGCAAAATTCATCGGGATGGAGCAAGTAGAGCCGCACACGATGCGCCTTCTCGGAACAATTCCGTGCGGCACGATGAAGAGCGGCGCGAATACCTTCCAGCCGTTCGATGTTCTTTACGGGCGGATGCGAGCCTACCTGAACAAAGTCTATCAACCTGATTTCAGCGGCCTTTGTTCTGGTGAGTTTATCGTCCTGCCGGAGACGGGTGCTGTGCTCGGTCGTTTCCTCAAATACCGCCTGAACTCAGGTGACTTTGTTCGGTTCGCCAATCACCTCAACAGCGGCGATCGCCCGCGGGTGGACTTCGATCAGATCAAGATTTTCAATCTGTTATTACCTCCGAAACCCGAGCAGCAGCGTATCGCCGATGCTCTCGATGAACTCTTCTCCGACCTCGATGCCGGCGTGGCGGCTTTGGAGCGGGTGCAGGCCAAGCTGAAGCACTACCGTGCCGCCGTGCTCAAGGCAGCGGTCGAAGGCACGTTGACCGCCGGGTGGCGCGCCCGGCAGCCCACCGCCGAGCCCGCCTCCGACCTCCTCGCCCGCATCCTCGCCGAACGCCGCCGGCGCTGGGAAAAAGCCCAACTCCAGAAGTTCAAGGAAGCCGGCAAAACCCCGCCCAACAACTGGAAGGCGAAATATAGGGAGCCGGTCGCTCCCGATACGACGAACTTGCCCCCGCTGGCGGAAGGTTGGTGTTGGACAAATCTTGATTCGCTTATCGTCAATGGATTGCAGAATGGCGCTTACTATCCTGGTGAGCGATATGGTTCGGGAACCCACATTCTGCGAATTGATGACTATCAGAATGACTGGGTCCGCAACACCTCCGAGTTGCGCCAAGTGTCAGCAGATAAAGGTGACATAGATTATTACACCTTGCACGAGGGTGACTTGGTTATCAACCGAGTCAACAGCATGACGCATATAGGAAAGTGCTTGGTGGCATCGAAGGGGCTCGAAGGGTGTTTATTTGAATCTAACATGATGCGGTCGTGCCTTGCCATCTTATCGGTGCCTCGCTTTATCGAAGCGTATCTACATTCCTGCGGTGGGCGACAGCGGCTAATCAAAGGAGCAAAGTGGGCTGTCAATCAGGCGAGCATCAACCAGCAGGATGTGAAAAGAACCGCAGTTCCGCTACCCCCACTCGCCGAGCAAGCCGCCATCGTCGAAGCTGTCGAAGACCAGCTCTCCGTCATCGACCACCTCGAAGCTGACATCGAAGCGAAGCTGAAGAGCGCCCAGGCCTTGCGTCAATCCATCCTCCGCCACGCCTTCACCGGCCGGCTTGTGCCGCAGGATCCGAACGATGAGCCCGCCGCCGGGTTGCTCAAGCGCATCGCCGCCGACCGTGCGGAACGTGCGCGCTTGTTGCAGCAAACAAAAATCAATCGCGCAACGCGGGTTGCTCCGAAGCAGGCAAAAAGGTAAACTGATCCCATGAATCGGGTTGCCATCAAGCCGACAATGCTGCAATGGGCGTGTGAACGCGCTGGCTTCGCCGTGGCGGACCTGGAACACAGATTTCCCCACCTGCCGGCATGGGAACGCGGCGAGGCGCAACCGACGCTCAAGCAGGTCGAGATGTTCGCCAAGGCAACCTACACACCTGTCGGTTACATGTTCCTGGATCAGCCCCCCGTCGAGCAGATTCCGATACCTGACTTCCGGGCAGGGGTCAATGTTCAGTTCGGGCACCCATCGCCCGATCTGCTGGACACGATCTACGTCTGCCAGCAACGGCAGGAGTGGTATCGCGAATATGTCCGTGCGGCGGGTGAGGCGCCGCTGGAATTCGTCCGTTCGTTGACCATTCAGGATGATATTGTGCAGGCGGCGCAGAGCAT
Source organism: uncultured Lentisphaerales bacterium (assembly GCA_964592855.1). Taxonomy (GTDB): domain Bacteria; phylum Verrucomicrobiota; class Kiritimatiellia; order RFP12; family JAAYLN01; genus JAAYLN01. The sequence goes on along the minus strand of CAZQKI010000199.1, from coordinate 2,751 downwards.
TCGGGATGCTCTTGGTCTGGACGAGGAAGAAAGGCGTCGGATACCAACCTGGACCGATGCATTGCGGTACTTCATCAGCCAGGCGGACGAAGCCGGTATTCTGGTGATGTGCAATGGCGTGGTTCACAACAACAACCATCGCCATTTGGACCCCGACGAGTTTCGCGGCTTTGCCATGGCCGACGATTGCGCTCCCCTCGTGTTTATCAACGGCGCCGACACCAAGTCCGCTCAGATGTTCACGCTGGCCCACGAACTGGCCCACATCTGGCTCGGAGAAACCGGACTCTCCGATAGTCAACCCACGTCTGTTCCCACTCAGCGTGTTGAGCGCTGGTGCAATCAGGTTGCTGCCGAACTGCTGGTCCCGCTCGCACTAGTGACCCGGGACTACGACCGGGGCGCCGACTTGCAGGAAGAAACGAGCCGCTTGGCGAGGCGTTTCAAGGTCAGTACCCTTGTAATCCTTCGCCGCATGCATGATGCGGGGGGCCTGACGCAGGATGAATTCTGGCACGCCTATCAGGTGGAACTCGCGCGACTGCGCGCCATTCCCAAGGGATCCGGCGGCAACTTCTATCTGACACAAGCCGCACGCGTCAGCAAGCGCTTTGCTGCCGCACTCGTCGCCAGCACGCTGGAAGGTCAGACACTCTACACTGATGCCTTCCGCATGCTCGGTTTCTCGAAGCAGTCGACCTTTCAGGAACTGGGGCGCACGCTGGGGGTCGTTGTCTGATGAGCTACCTCCTCGACGCAAATGTCTTTATCCAGGCCAAAAACCTGCACTACGGCTTTGACTTCTGCCCGGCTTTCTGGGAGTGGTTGATACAAGCGAATGCTACCGGATCAGTATTCAGCATTGAGAAGGTGGGCGATGAGTTGGACGCGGGTAGCGACGAATTGACCGAGTGGGCCAGCGAACGCGGAGCAAACTTTTTCCTAAAACCCGACGATGCCATCTTCCCTGCGTTCGCCAAGGTGAGCGCTTGGGCGACGGGTCAGAAATTTGAACCTGCCGCCGTTAGTACATTCATGCAAAAAGCCGACTTTTATCTCGTGGCCCATGCACTTGCGCATTCCCACGTGGTAGTCACCCACGAAAAACCAGCGTCCTCAACCAAGATCATCAAGATTCCAAACGCTTGCATCAGCTTGGGCGTTAAGTGCATCACTCCCTACGAGATGCTTCGAAGTGAACGCGCCCGCTTCATTCTCGGCCCCAATACGAGCCCATCCCCTTCCGCGCCCCTTGCCCCCAACGAACATCAAACCCAGAGTCCCTTCCCCCATGATTGACGCATCCCAGATTGGCAAACGCGCCTGGAGCTACGCCGGAGTCCTGCAGCAGGCCGGCCTCTCCTGCGTCGAATACGTGGAGCAACTCACGATGCTCCTCTACCTCAAGATGGCGGACCAACTTACCGAGGCGCCCTACAATCAGAAACCGTTCGTGCCGGTGGAACTGGGCTGGAAACCGCTGCTCAAGCTCGACGGCGCCGCACTGGAAAAGCAATACAGTGACTCGATTGAAAAGCTCGCGCTCAAGCCGGGCATGTTGGGCGTCATTTTCAAGGGCGCCCGCTGCGACATCCACAACCCGGCCTTGCTCAAGCAGCTCATCGTCAACCTGATCGACAAGGAAGACTGGATGAGCCTGCCCGTGGACGTGAAGGGGACGATTTACGAAGAGCTCCTCCAGCGTTCCGCGTCGGAATCCACCAAGGGCGCCGGACAATATTTCACCCCCCGCGCCGTCATAGGGGCGATGGTCGCCGTGATGCAGCCCACCCCGCAAGACCGCATCTGCGATCCCGCCGCAGGCACGGGCGGCTTCCTCTTCACCGCCTACAACTACGTGCTCGACAAGTGTGGGAAGGACCTGAACCGCGACGAGAAGCGGACCCTGCGTGACGACCTGGTCGAGGCCATGGAGCTTTCGCCCAAGGTCGCCCGCATGTGCGCCATGAACCTCTCCCTCCACGGCATCGGCGGTGACAAGGTCATCGTCCACTCCGGTCACGACAGCCTTGCCGCGCCTTGGAGCAAGGAATACTCGATGATCCTGGCCAATCCACCCTTCGGCAAGAGCCAGAGCCTGCTTTTTGTGAACGAGGAGGGCGACACCGAGAAGGACGACAAAGTCATCGTCCGCGAGGATTTCTGGACATCGACCAGCAACAAGCAACTCAACTTCGTGCAGCACTTCTTCTCGTTGCTCAAGATCAACGGCCGCGCCGCTGTTGTGCTGCCCGACAATGTCCTTTTCGAGGGTGGGGCAGGCGAGAAGATCCGCAAGAATCTTCTCCAGAAATGCAACGTCCACACGCTGCTCCGACTGCCCACCGGCATCTGGTATGCCAACGGCGTAAAGGCCAACGTCCTCTTCTTCGACAAGAAGGAAGGCCGGCCCGAGCCCTGGACCGACAAACTGTGGGTTTACGATCTGCGGACCAACAAGCACTTCACCCAAAAGCAGTCGCCCATTACGCGGGCCGACTTCGACGAGTTCGTCGCGTGTTACCAGCCCGGCGCCATGCACAAGCGCAAGCCTACGTGGAGCGAAGCGAACCCCGACGGTCGTTGGCGCTGTTACGACTACGATGAAATCCAGAAACGTGACAAACTGAGTCTCGACCTCTTCTGGATCAAGGACACGAGCCTCACCGACACCGACTCGCTCCCCACCCCCGACATCATCGCAACGGAGATTGCCGACGATTTGGAAACCGCCTTCGAACTGTTCAGCAA
>CAZQKI010000198.1:0-8275 GCA_964592855.1 uncultured Lentisphaerales bacterium | reverse complement strand
GCATTGGCGATTCCTTGTTGGATATTGGAGCTTGCAGGTCGCGCAGGTCGGGTAAGCGTATCCGGTTAAGCGTGACCAGTGTGGCGATTAGGAGTTGGCGGAGCTACCGAACGGACGACATGCCAAACAATGTGTTTTTCATCGAAGTAACTTTTTGTGGGAGATCGGAAGACGACTACGGCGACGACTACGGTTGACGAGGACGAGGGTGCAACCCTCGAAATGCCGCTACATGCCGCTACCCCATCCCGTTGAAACCGCAGATTGACGATTGAAAAGAATCTGCTAAGGTTGATTTCGTCAAACGAAAGAAATCACTCGTGAATGTCCCTTCTCTGACTGCCGACGCCCTTGCGGCGATGATCGATCACACCTTTCTGAAGGCGTCGGGTACGCCCGCCGACATCGAGACGCTCTGCCGGGAGGCGATGCAATACCATTTTTGCGCGGTGATGGTGCACCCCTGCGAGGTCGGGCGCTGTCTGCGTCTGCTGGCCGGCACCCCGGTCCGGATCGGGACGGTTGCCGGTTTTCCGCTGGGCCAGAACACGGTTGCCGTGAAATGCTGGGAGGTGCGCGATTGCCTCGACAACGGGGCGCAGGAGGTTGACCTCGTCCTGAACGTCCGCGCCTTGCAGGCGGGCGAAGATCGGATTGTGACCGACGAAATGACCGGCCTGGCGAAAGCCTGCCGCGAAGCGGGCGCCGTCAGCAAGGTTATCCTTGAAAACTGCTATCTCAGCGACGATCAGAAGCGCCGGGCCTGCCGGATCGCCGTCGCGGCCGGGGTCGATTTTGTGAAGACGTCGACGGGCCTGGCCACCGGCGGCGCCACCGTGGCCGACGTCCGGCTCATGGCGGAGGCCGTGGCCGGCCGCGCACAGGTCAAGGCCGCCGGGGGGATCCGCACGCTGGAGGATGCCCGGGCGATGATCACCGCCGGCGCCACGCGCATCGGCACCTCGGCCGGTGTCGCCCTTGTGCAAGCCGCGCGTTCCCTTTGATCAATCCGGAGAACAACCATGGTTCCCGAGGATCTCGAATCGTTCTGGGCGCAGAGCCGGGCGGCTCTCGCCGATGTGCCCTTCGATTTGCAGTGCGAGCCGGTCAGTGAACCTGCGCCCGGACCTGCGCCCTGCGCAAAATTCCGGTTGACCTACCGCAGCCTGGGCGGCATCCCGATCCGGGCGTATCTGTCCTGCCCGATTACCGGAGCGAGGAATCAAGGGCCGTTCCCTGCGATCGTCATGTCGCCGGGGTATGGCGGACGGCAATTCGGGGCGGCACTTGACGAGTGCAGGCGCGGCTTCGTGTTGCTCCAGGTTTACCCGCGTTCGCAGGGCGAGTCCGGCGATCTCTGGAAAGTCGACCCCTCCTGCAACCAGGCCTGGTTGAAACACGGCAAGCACAGCCGGGAGGAATTCTACTATCGCGGCGGGTATCTTGACCTCGTCCGGGGAATCGACTGTCTGCTGACCCGGCCGGATGTCGATCCGGAACGGATCGGACTGATGGGAACCAGCCAGGGTGGCGGGATGGCGATCGCGGCGGGCGCCCTCGACCGGCGGGTGAAAGCGGTGGTCGCGCATGTCCCGTACCTCTGCAATTTCCGGAACAATGCGGCCTATGCGAAGTTCCCCGAGTTGGCGAACGATCCGGCGTTTCTGAACACGTTCGATTACTTCGACCCCGTGAATCTCGCCCCTTGGCTGCGGGCGCCGACGCTGGTCAGCAGCGGCGGTCTGGACGTGACCTGTCCGCCCGACGCCATCCGGTCTGTGTTCGACCGGCTTCCGGGGATCAAGGCGCTGGTGCATTATCCCGATCTGGCCCATACCACCTGTGACGATTTCTATGAAATGCGATGGGAATGGATGCGCCGGTATTTGAGATGAGGCGCCTGCATAATCCTGCGCGTGCCACGAGATGAATCGGCGGCCGGTCAAGCGAGGCTTGCGCGTGTCCCCGCGCCGCCAAGGACTTTGAGGTAGGTGGCCTTGCCGTCGCCCGGCGCGTAGAAGTCGTCGAGCAGGCTCGCCAGCGTATAGCCCGTCCGTTCATAGAAGGCGCGCGTGCTTGCGTATTGCGGACGGTTCGAGGTCTCCGCATAGAGCCGGGTGCCGCCACGCGCCGCGATGATCGCTTCGGTGCGCCGGGAGAGTTCCCGCCCGAGCCCGCATTTCTGGCAAGCGGGATCCACCGCAATCCAATAGAGGTCGTAGCTGGAGGCCGTGCAGGGCGTCGGCCCGAAGCAGGAATAGCCGGCCAGCTTGCCGGAATCATCCTCCGCGAACAGAAAGCAATAGCCCGAGGGCTCTCCGAGGCGCAGGCGTTCCGTGACCAGCTCCTCCGCGACCGCGACCTCGTCGGCATGAAAATAGCCCGTGGCGGCAACCAACGCACGCACGTTCTGCGCATCGTCGGGGTTGACCTTCTCGCGGAAGGCGAGGCGAGGTGCGGGGGTGGGCGGGGGCGTGGGAGAGGGGGCGGACTCCCGAAGCCCGGCAACCGGCTCCCGGTCCCAGCCCGGCGGCACCGATCCTCCCGGCGTCGCATGGGCGGCGGCGAGGATGGCCTGAAGCGCATCGGCAAAGGGGATTCCGGCGCGCTGCAGTGCTGCGGCGAAGCCGGCGTCGGGGGCCAGGCAGGGGTTGGCGTTCACCTCCAGAATCCAGGGCTGACCGGCGGCATCGATCCGGAAATCGACGCGCGCATAGCCGGTGAGTCCGAAGACCTTCCAGCAGGCCCGGCACAGCTCACGCAAGCGGTCGGCCAGGGCCGCATCGGCGGCGGGCAGGTCGAAGGTCCGCGGGGTGTGGGCATAGGCGAAGGAGGCGGCGTTCCACTTGGCTTCGTAGTCGAGAATCCGCGGCTTATCGGGGGGAAAGTCGACAAAGAGGATCTCGGCGGGAGGGAGGATCTCGGGGGTGCCGTCTTCTCTTTCGAAGAGCGAGACGTTGAATTCGCGTCCCTCGATGTAGCGCTCGGCAAACCACGCGGCCTGCTTTTCCGCGACGAGGGCGGCGAGGCGCTGCGCGGCGGCGTACCGTGACGTGCCGCGGAGCAGGTTTTCGCCCGACATTCCGGCCGAAGCGTGATCCCAGACCGATTTTAGAATCCATTCGGCGGGCGTCTCGTCAGCGGACCTGGTGTCGGAGCACGCGGTGACTTCGATCCAGTCCGGCGTGGGGAGCCCCGCCTGCCGCAGCCGCTGCTTGGCCAGTAGTTTATGGGTGGTGACCAGCAGGGCGTCGGCGGAATTGCCCGTGTAGGGGATCTTCAGAATCTCCAGCAGGGCGGGAAGGGTGGGAAGGAGGCGGTCGGCGCCGCCGATGGACTCCACCAGGTTGAAGGCCAGATCGGGCCGGGCGGCCTGCAAGGCGTCCCGGACGGCGGCCAGGTCAAGTGAAACCGGCAGCATCTCCACTGCGTGGCCGGCGGCGTGAAGCCCTTCGCCGACCGCGCGGACCTGATCGAGGACATCCCGCTCGTCCGCGCTTGCGTTCGGCGGGATCGCCTGATGCAGAATGATGATCTTCATGGGTTGCCTTGAAAACGGTCCGTCAGGTGCGGGTGCCGAGCCAGTCCGCGGGGAGATGGGCGATGACGGTCTCCAACACCGCGTCGATCGGCATTTGGGTGCTGTCGATGACCTGCGCGCCATCGGCCACCCGCAGCGGTGCCACGGCGCGGGTGCTGTCGATCCGGTCGCGGTTGAGCAGCGAGTCCATGACGGCCTGCCGGTCGAGCGCGGTCATCCCCTTTGCCTGCTCCTCCAGATGGCGGCGTCGGGCGCGCTCCTCCGGCGAGGCGTCGAGGTAGAAGCGGGCAGGGGAGTCGGGATAGACGACCGAACCGATGTCGCGTCCCTCCACGACCAGATCGCCCAGCTTGCGCATCTCGCGCAGCCAGCGGGTCACCTTGGTGCGTACCTCGGGGACCTTCGAGACCGGGCTGACGGCCGCATTGATCGCCGCCGTGCGGATGGCGTCGCCGGGCTCAACGCCCGCGACCGCGAAGTGCACCGCGCCCGCTTCAACCCGCATCTCGACCTCCAGGTCTCCGACAATCGCGGCCACGGCGGCGCCCGCGTTGCAGTCGACGCCCTTGAGCAGGGCCTGCCAGGTGACGATGCGGTAGAGCGCGCCGGAGTCGACGTGCAGGAATCCCAGCATTTTGCCGACCGCGCGCGCGATGGTCGATTTGCCGGCTCCCGAAGGTCCGTCTATAGCTATTACTCGGTTCATCGTTTTGATCCTCGCACCAGAGAAAGGGTGCTAGTGTGCCATCTTTGCCTGTGCCTGTCCATAATTGCACGTTGTGCGTTGCGTTCCCGGCGGCGTTTATGCGAAAATGTGGCACCGTTGAACGAAACAAAGGAATGTGGCGTGAGGCGTTTGGCAAGGCTTGCGGTGGTACGCGCGTGTGGCGGCTGTGTCGTCATGACTCGCCTGCTCCTCGCCGCCGTCGCTGCCGACAGGAACGGCGCGCCGATCGTGGTCGGTTGCGATCGCGACTACCCGCCCTTCTGCATGGTCGATGCCAGCGGGCGTGCCGACGGATTTTCCGTAGAGCTGATCCGGCATGCGCTGGGCACGCTGGGGCATGGTGCCGTGTTCCGGACGGGGCCTTGGGCGGAGGTCAGTCAGTGGCTGGAACGGGGTGAGGTGCAGGTTCTGCCGCTGGTCGGACGGACGCCCGGGCGCGAGGCGGACTTGGCGTTCTCCACCCCCTACATGACCCAGGCCGGCGCGATCATCGTGCGGCGCGAAACGACCGGCATCGAGCGGATCGAAGACCTCCGCGGCCGGAGCGTGGCCGTCCTGCGCGGCGACAGCATCGAGGATTTTCTGCGAAGGGCGGACCGTGGCGTCGTGATTCACGCACGGACAAACGTTGTGCAGGCGCTCCGCGAACTCGCCGAAAGAACCCATGACGCCGTCGTCGTGCAGCGGCTCGTCGCCTTGCGGCTGATCGCGGAACTGGGGCTTGAAAACCTGCGCGTCATCAGCCGCCCCGTCGATGATTTCCGGCAGGACTTCTGCTTTGCCGTGAAAAAGGGGGATGAGGCGAACCTCGCGAAACTGAACGAGGGGCTTGCCCGCGCCATGGCCGACGGGACCTTCAGCCGGCTCTATGCCAAGTGGTTCGCCGCCCTCGAACGCTCTCCGGATCGCCGGCTCGTCATCGGCGGCGACCAGGCCTATCCGCCCTACGAGTATCTGGACGAACATGGCCAGCCCGCCGGATTCGCGGTCGACATCTCGCGGGCGATCGCGCGCGAAACGGGACTGGACATCGAAATCCGCCTCGGCCCGTGGGATGAGACGATCCAGGCCCTGCGGCGCGGCGAGATCGACGCCCTCCAGGGCATGTACTATCTGGTCGAGCGGGATCGGGAGTTCGACTTCTCCCAGCCCTACCTCGTTTCGCTTTACGTGGGCATCGTCCGCAAGGACTCGGGAAGGTCCTGCCCGGAGACGCTGGCCGACCTGAAGGGGTTGCACGTGGTCGTCCAGAAGGGCGATGCGGCTCACGTGCATCTGCTCGAGCAGCACTTCGCCGGCCGGATGTCCACGGTGGCGACGCAGGAGGAGGCGCTCCGAGCCGTCGTGGAGGGACGGGCCGATTGCGCGATCGGCGCGCGGATGTCGGCGATGCAGTTGATTGAAAAGCACGGCTGGTCCAGCCTGATCGCCGGGAAGCAGGCCTTCATCTCGCTGGAGTACGCCTATGCCGTCCGCGAGGGCGAACGTGCGCGGCTCGCCTTGTTTGCCGAGGGCCTGCGTGCCATCGAGCAGTCCGGCGAATACCGGCGCATCCATGACAAGTGGATGGGGGTCATCGATCCGCCGCTCTCGATCCTGGCGATTCTCGGGCGCCTGGCTTGGGTCGTCGGCCCGCTCGTCGCCCTCCTGCTCTTCATCTTCCTGTCGAACCGCGTGCTGCATCGGCAGGTCGCGGCCCGAACCGCCGAGCTGCACGCCAGCGAAGCCACGCTCAGGGGAATCTTTGCGGCGGTCCCCGTGGGCATCCTGTGCGTGCGGGAGCAGATCGTCATCGACGTCAACGACACCCTCTGCCGCCTGACGGGCTACGCCCGCGATGAGATCATTGGAAAGGAGTTGCGCGTGCTCCACCTGAACGATGCGGAGTACGCGGCCGTTGCCGACCTGCAGGGCATGCAGGCCGGGTTGAACGAGATCAGCAGCGTCGAGACGCGCTGGCGGACCCAGGATGGACAGGTGCGGTTCATCACGATGAATCACACGCTGCTGGATCAACAGGATACTGCCCAGGGCGTGATCGTCTCGGTTCAGGACATCACCCGCCACAAGCAGGACGATGACAAAATCCGCCACCTGAACCTGGTCCTCAAGGCCATCCGCGATGTCAACCAGATGATCGTGCGCGAGCACAACGCGGCGCGGCTCATCCGGGAGGTGTGCAGCCTGCTGGTGAATCACCGAGGATACATCTCGGCGGTGATCGTCCTCGAAGATGCCGCCGGCAAAATTCTGGAATGGGCGGGGGCGGGCCCGGTCATCGAACGTGCCGAGGTCAAGACGATGCTGGAGCAGGGGGAGGTGTCGCCCTGCCAGAAAAGGACCCCCGCTGATGGAGGAAACCGGCCGAAGATCGAGGATCGGACGCTCAGGTGCCAGGACTGTCCCTTGGCGCACGATAGCCGCGACACCCTTTCATTCTGCATCAGCCTGACCCATGAGGGCGTCCGGCATGGACACCTGACGGTGGCGCTGGGCCAAGACGTTTACATCGACGACGAGGATCGGGAGCTGCTGGAGGAACTGGCGGGCGACCTGGCCTACGCCTTGCACAACATCAAGCTGGAAGCAAAGCGCGCCGAAGCCGAACGGCAGCAGATGCTCCTCGGCCAGCAGCTGGCCCAGGCGCAGAAGATGGAATCGATCGGACGCCTGGCCGGAGGCGTGGCGCATGATTTCAACAATCTGCTGATGGCGATCCTGGGTAACATCGAGCTGGGACGGGAACTCGTGCCGGCGGATCACCCCATCCAGGAGTTTCTCAACGAGGTGAACAAGTGCGCCGAACGATCCACCGAACTGACCCGGCAGTTGCTGGCCTTTGCGCGGCGGCAGACCATCGAGCCGAAGGTGCTGGATCTGAACGACGCCATCACCGGCATGCTCAGAATGCTCCGGCGGGTGCTGGGCGAAAACGTCGATCTCGTCTGGCGGCCCGGCGCCGATGTCTGGCCGGTCGTCATGGATCCCTCGCAGGTCGACCAGATCCTGGCCAACCTGTGCGTCAACGCGCGCGATGCCATCAACGGCATCGGCAAGCTGACACTCGCAACGGACAACATTCCGCTCGATGCCGACGCCTGCCGCGGCAAGCCCGACGCCGTGCCGGGCGACTACAGCCTGCTGACCGTCACGGACACCGGCGATGGCATGGCCGCCGAGGTCCTCGAACACATCTTCGAACCCTTCTTCACCACGAAGAAACAAGGTCGCGGTACGGGGCTGGGACTTTCGACGGTGTACGGAATTGTCCGGCAGAACAACGGCTTCATCCTGGTCTCCAGCGAGCTGGGCCGGGGAACGACCTTCGGCATCTACCTGCCGCGCGCGCATGGCAAGGCGCCTGTCCGGATTGACGAAGCGTCGCAGCAGCATCCCCCGTGCGGTACCGAGACCATTCTGCTGGCCGAGGACGAGGCTTCGGTGCGGATGGTGGCGGAACGTTTTCTGAAGGGGCTGGGCTATTCCGTGCTGACGGCTATCGGCGCCGAAGCCGCCTTGCGTCTGGACGAGACGTGGCAAGGCGGGTTCGACCTGCTGCTGACCGATGTGATCATGCCCGGGATGAGCGGGCGCGAACTGGCGCAGCGGATGCGGGAGCGGCATCCGGGGCTCGGCGTTCTCTTCATGTCCGGTTATCCGGCCGATGCGATCGCCAAGGAAGGCGTGCTCGAAAGCGGCGTTGCGTTTCTGCAAAAGCCGATCTCACGAATGGAGCTGGCCCTCAAGCTCCGCGAAGTGCTGGATCGGCGCGGCGCCTAGTGCCGTACGGTTTGGTGTCAGTGATCAAAAACAAGCTGTTCAAAAACTGGAACCGGTTCGAACCGCAGATTGACGAATCATGAGGTCCGAATCATGAAGGTAAGAACCATAGATTTTGAGGTTCACTTGATCACGCTTGCGTGTCATCCGCGCGACGGAGGGCGCTTCCGGGTGGGCGCAACCCCGTTTTGCTGATCTACCCGGAGCAGGCTCCGGGGGGAGAAAGC
>CAZQKI010000197.1:0-8302 GCA_964592855.1 uncultured Lentisphaerales bacterium | reverse complement strand
AGCAAACATCCCCGCTTGACGGATGAATGTCGGTTCCCTAGAATGAACGCCAATTCACCTAATGAACAATTCCCGCCCAGACCGCCCCCGGCGCGAACGCGAACGCGATGCGCACCGCCTCGACATCCTCGAGGCGGCGGAACGCGTCTTCGTAGCCAGGGGCTTCGATGACGCGACCATCGAGGCCATCGCGCGCGAGGCGGAATTCGCCACGGGGACGATCTACAATTTCTTCGCCGGCAAGGAGGAACTTTTCCTCGCCGTTGCCGATCGCATCCTGGACGACATGGTCGACCGCTTTGCCCGTGAAGTCGAACCGTTGAAGGACCGCCCCCGGGAGGCGGTTGCAAGCTATGTCGGCCTTCGTCTGGATGAAATCAAGCGGCATGAAGCCTTCATGCATGTTTTTCGCCCCGCAGGCAAGGCGCGGTGCGCCGCCACCCTGGCGGGCAAGCTCTCGGATGGTCGCCATCGGAAATTTCTGGCCCACTTGGAGCGCGTGCATGCCGTCTTTGCCGAGGGCGTCCGCCAAGGCGTCCTGCATGCGGAGGTTTCCCCCGAGGATTTTGCGGGCATCGTCGAAGGAACGCTGCATTTCTTCCACCACATATGGGAGAAGGATGGTCAGGCCCTGACGCACAAGCAGGGGCTGGCCCGCCTGTCCAAGAGCCTGCTGCCGCTGCTGTGGGCACACCCCGCCGACACGACAACCCCATGAGAAACCAACCGTGACCGATCCCATGAAATTCACCTCCCCCCACTTGCTGATCGTGATTCTGGCGACCCTGACTGGCTGCCTCTCGACATCCCCCGAGCCGGTCGCGTCCGAATTGCGCGCGGCGCGCCGCAGCGCCGCCGATCGGAGCGCGGCGAGCCCCGCCGAGAAGCCCGGGACCGATCTTCCCGTGATCGCCGGCGAACTGTCGCTCCACGACGCCTGCAACCTGGCCCTGGCCAACAACCTTTCGCTGCGCGCCACCTTCCTGCGCCGGTCGGAAGCGGCGGGGGTCGTCGAATCGGCACGGGGCGGCGCGCTGCCGCAGGTGGGTCTGACCGGCGACGCCTCTAGCCGGCTGGAGGATCGCAACGGAAATCCCGAGAGCTACGCGACGGGGCTCAGGATCGCGCAACCGGTCTGGCGGTCGGGCGTCGTCGCGGCGGGCCTGCGCTACGCCCGCCTCTATGCGGCCAGCACGGACGCCGAGATCCGCCAGCAGGTCCAGGCGACCATCGCCCGCGTGGCCGGGCTCTATTTCGACGTGCTGCTCAAGCAGCACCTGGTCACGGTCTTCGAGGAGTCGGTCGCGGTGGCCGAGCGGCTGCTGCAGACGGCGAAAAACAAGCGCGCTGCGGGCACCGTCTCCGACTACGAGGTGCTCCGCGCCGAGGTCGAATGCTCCACCGCCCGTGCCGATCTGCTCAACGAGGGCAACGGCCTGCGGACGACGAAAATCGCCCTGCTCTACGCGCTGGGGGTGGATCAGCAGAGCCAGGTGAATCTGTCGGGCACCCTGAACTACGTCGCGGAAACCTACAAGGATGCAGAATTGATGCGCATCGCGCTGGCGTCGCGTTCGGACTTGCTGATCCGCGAGGCGGCGGTGCGGATGGCGCAGGCGGAGGTCGACGCCGCCCGCGGCGCGTACGGTCCCGAGGCGGACGTCTTTCTCAGCGGCCGCTTCGCCGATCCCGATCCCAATGATGTCACGCGCGACCGCTGGAACGACGAGTGGATCGTCGGCGCCTCCCTGCGCTTCACGCTCTTCGACGGGTTCACGCGGCGCGGCAAGGTGGTCCAGTCCGTCTCCCGGAAGCGACAGGCCGAGGCGAGCCTGAAGGATGCCGAAGAGGCCGTCCGCGTGGAGGTCGCCAAGGCGCTGCTCGACCTGCGCTACGCCGACGAACTCTACCAGTCGCAGAAGAAGAACATCGAGCTGGCGCGGGAGGCCCTGCGCATGCTGGAGTCCGGCTTCCGCATGGGCCGCAACACGCAGATCGAGGTGCTCGATGCGCAGAGCGCGCTTACGGCGGCCATGGGCCGCTATTTCAACGCCATCCACACGCACAGCGCCGCGCGCCTCAACGTGCGCCGCGCCCTCGGCATCCTGGGCCCCGACATTGATGCCGTCGTGACCTCGGACTACCAGCTCGAAGCCGATCCGCTGGCCCCGTGATTGCGCGACATCCATCCACGCCGTTCCCGTAAGGATTCCCATGAGAACCCCCTCCAAAACCTCCAAGCTGACCGTTCTCCCGCTCGTGCTCCTGGCGTCGCTCGTGCTGACCGAAGCCCAGGCGCAGCCGCCCCCCGGCGCCGCGGCGGACCGCGTCTTCGTCGTCCGCACCGGCAAGCCCGAGCGGCGCACCCTCGCGCAGACGATCAAGAAGACGGGCGGCCTCCATTCGCCGGCGATCGTCGACGTGAGCGCCAGGATCACCGCGCGGCTGATGACGCTGGAACTGGAGGACGGCACCCGCGTCGAGGAGGGGACGCGCGTCAAGAAGGGACAGCGGATCGCCACACTGGATGCGCGCGACCATGCCGCCCAGAAGCACGCCGCGACGGCGGCGCTGAAATCCGTCGAGGCCACCCTGGCCGACAAGCAGCGCGAACTCAACCGGGCGGAGGTGCTCTTCAAGCAGGGGACCGCGACCGAACAGGAGCGCGACCTCGCGTTGGCCGACTTCGAGCGCGCCACGGCCGCCGTCGAACAGGCGCAAGCGCAGGTCGAAATCGCCCAGATCAACGTCGACGAGACCCTCCTGACGGCGCCCATGGACGGCGTCGTCTCCGCGCGGCATGTCGAGCCGGGCACCCTCCTGTCGGCCGGCGTGAAGGTCGTGACGATCACGCAGATCGACAAGCTCCGCTTCCAGGTGAGCGTCCCCACCACGCTCTACGCCCAGCTCGCGCTGAACGAGACGGGGATCGGCATCGAGATCGACGCCTATCCCGGCGAGCACGTGCAGGCCAAACTCTCCCGCATCTATCCCGTCGCTGAGAGCGAAACGCGCACCGTCCGCATCGAGACGGTGGTGGACAACCCCGACGGCCGCTACCTGCCGGGCATGTTCGCCACGGGCACACTGGCGCTCAACGCCCGCCCGGACGTGCTGGTCATCCCCTTCGATGCCGCCGTCCGCGACGTGGACCGCCATTTCGTCTATTGCGTCAAGGAGGGCGTGGCCCGGGCCGTCGACGTGAAGGTCGGCATCCGCGCCGACGACGTGATCGAAATCGTCAGCGGCCTCTCGGAGTCCGACGAGATCGTGGTGGTCGGCCAGCACCGGCTGGCCGACGGCGTCCGCGTCCGCACCGAAGCTGTTCAGAAGTAGTTCTCCGCCCGTCGTTGCCCAGGAATCCTACGCTATGCGTTTGTCAGAAAGTGGCGTCAAAAAGCCGGTCACCACGCTCATGGTGTTCCTGGCGGTCCTGGTGCTCGGATACGTCTCCTATACGTTTCTCCCGGTCGACATGATGCCCGAGATCGAGAATCCCGCCATCTCGGTCTTCACCCTGTGGGATGGCGCGAACACGGAGGATGTCGAGACCAAGGTCACGCGCGTGATCGAGAGCGCGCTGGGCAGCGTGACCGATCTGGACGAGATCACGAGCAGCACCTCCGAGGGGCGCTCCCGCGTCACCTGCCGGTTCAAGTGGGGCACCGACCTGGGCGAGGCCTCCAACGACATGCGCGACCTGCTGGAGCGCGCCAAGCGGCGGCTGCCCGACGATGCGGACGACCCGCTCATGTTCAAGTTCAACACCGCGAACATGCCGGTTCTCTTCTTCGGCGTCACGGCGCGCGAAAACCGCGAGGGGATGAACGAGACGATCAACGACGACCTGGTCGATGTCCTCAAGCGCGTTCCCGGCGTGGGCTCGGTCGAGGCCTTCGGCGGGCTGGAGCGGCAGGTCAACGTCCACCTCGACCCCGACCGGCTCTCGGCCTACGGCCTTTCGCTCGCCGCGGTGGCGGCCGCGATCGACAACGACAACAAGACCGAGCCCGCCGGCAACATCAAGATCGGGCCGATGGACTACACGATCCGCGTGCCGGGCGAATTCGGCAAGCCCGGCGAGGTGGGCGATGTCGTGGTCAAGCGCTCGGGCGACGCGCTGGTGCGACTCTCGGACATCGCGGTCATCGAGGACGGCTTCGTGGAGATCGACAGCATCGTCGAGACCAACGGCAAGTGGTCGATGATGATGATGGTCCAGAAGCGCTCGGGCGCGAACACGGTCGACGTCTGCCGGCGCGTGCTCAAGCGGATCGGGGAACTCAAGGCCAACCTTCCGGCCGACTACGAGATCTTCACCATCGGCGACAGCAGCGAAACGATCACGAAGTCGATTCGCTCCGTCGGGAGCACGATCCTCTATGGCGGCTTGTTCGTCGTGCTCACCACGCTCTTCTTCCTCCGGAGCCTCCGCACGTCGCTGATCATCGCGCTCACGATTCCCGCCTCGCTGATCATCGCCTTCATCTTCATGTATGCGATGGGGTGGACGATCAACATCATGAGCCTCTCCGCGCTGGCAGTCGCCATCGGCATGGTGGTCGACAACGCCGTCGTCGTGCTGGAGAACATCCTCTCGCACATGAGCCGCGGCACGAAGCGGCGCGAGGCCGCCATGTTCGGCACCGACGAGGTGGGCCTGGCGGTGGTCGCCTCGACGCTCACCACGATCGTCGTCTTCCTGCCGCTGGTTTTCATGAAGGGCGTCTCGGGGATCATGATGAAGCAGCTCGGCGGACTGATCACCATCACGCTGAGCGCCTCGCTCTTCTGCTCGCTCTATCTCACGCCGATGCTGGCGTCGGTGATTCTGGCGGCGCCCGACGCCAAGCCGAAGACGAATTTCGTCGCCCGTTTCAAGACGTGGTCGGAACGCGGGTTTGTCAATTTCGAAACCGGCTACGGCCGGCTGCTGGCGCTCGCCTTGCGCTGGCGGTGGTGGGTCGTGGCGCTGGCCGCGGCGGTCGTCGGGGGCACCGTCCTCCTGTTCAGCACGATCGGTTCGGAGCTGATGGGTTCCGAGGACACCGGCGAGCTGCGCATCGTCTTCGAGCTGCCGGTCGGGACGCGGCACGAGCAGACCGCCTTGGTCGGCCGGAGGATGCTCGCGCTCGCCCGCCAGACAATTGGTGCGGAGAACATCGTCGCCATCTCGTTGAATGCGGGCCCCGGCGGCGGAATGGGCGGCTCGCGCTCCTCCCACGCAGGCACCCTCCGCATCAAGCTGGTCAGCAGCGACCTCCGGCCCCAGACCACCGACCAGTACGGCAACGCCATCACCTCGGTGGTCCGCGAATGGCCCGAAATCGCCAAGGTCTTCTCCAGCTCGGACAACTTCATGAACCGCATCCTCCGCGGAGGGGGCGCCAACCTGGCTATCGACGTCTACGGCTACAATCTGCAAACGACGGCGGCGGTGGCCGGGCGGATGGCCGCAATTGCACGGGAAACACCGGGCAGCCGCGACGTGCGCATCTCGCAGGACAACGGTCGCCCCGAGCTGTCGCTGCAGATCGACCGGTTCCGCGCGACGGCGCTGGGCCTGACGATGGACGGCATCACGCAGTCCCTGAGCACGCTCTTCCAGGGGAGCGAGGCGACGCAGTACCGCGAGGCGGATGATCAATACGCCGTGCTGTTGCGGCTGGCCGACCCGCAGCGGCAGAGCATCGAGGACATCCGCCGCTCGGAGATCACGACGCCGACGGGGGCGCGCATCCGCATCGACTCCATCGCCATGATCGAGGAGCGGATGGGGCCGGCGACGATCGACCGCAAAAACCAGGAGCGCGTGGTGACGGTGGAGTTCGACGCGATCGACCGTCCGCAGGGCGATGTCCTGAACGACATCCGCGCCCGCATCGCGCGGGAGATCCTCCTGCCCGACGGCGTGACCATCGAGTACAGCGGCATGATCGAGGAGCAGGTGGAATCGGAACGCGCGATGAAGATGATGATCGTCCTCGGCATCCTGCTGGTCTACATGGTGATGGCGGGACAGTTCGAATCCTTCCGCCACCCCTTCATCATCATGTTCTCGCTCCCGTTCGCCTTCAGCGGCGTCGCGATCGCGCTCACCGTCACGAAGACGCCGCTGAGCATGATCGCCTACATCGGCTGCATTCTGCTGATTGGCGTCGTGGTGAACAACGCGATCGTGCTGATCGACTACATCAACATTCTGCGCGCCCGCGGCGAAACGCTCCGCGAGTCGATCGTGAACAGCGGACGCCAGCGCCTGCGGCCGGTGTTGATCACCTCGCTCACGACGATGCTGGGCATGCTGCCGCTGGCCCTCTCGCATGGCGACGGGTCGGCGACGTGGCGTCCGCTGGGCATCGTCGTCGTCGGCGGACTCTCGGTCTCGACGATCGTGACGCTGGTGATCGTCCCCGTGCTCTACGACTTGATGGAAACCCGGCGCGAACGCCGCCGCCTGGCAGGGAGGGTGGCATGAAGGCTGTAACCGTCGTTTTCAACATTGCAATCGAGGAGGAGATCCTGGAGGCGCTGCGGGGGATCGGCGCCGAATCGTTCACCCAGTGGCCCCGCATCGTCGGTCAAGGTCCCGGGACGGGGCCGCGGATGGATTCGCACGTCTGGCCCGGCGCCAACTCCGGCTTGCTGCTGGTCGTCGACGACGAACTCGCGGTCCGGGTGATGACGGTGCTGCAGGAGCTGCACGACAGCCCCAAGGGCCGGCAGGCGGGACTCTTCGCCTACCAGACGGCCGTCGAGCAGTGCCTGCGGTAAGCCCCCATCGGTACCGCGATGAATGACGACCGGGACAAGATGCAGGCGGTGCCCTGGGTGTTGGCGAGCCAATGCTTCAATGCCGTCTTCGTCCTCTGGACGTTCGGCGGCTCCCTGTTCATCCTGTTTCTCAACGAGCTGGGGCTGCGGAAGGGGCAGATCGGCATCCTCCTCTCGCTGTTTCCGTTCTGCGGTCTGCTGGCCCTGTGGTTTGCGCCGGTGGCTGCGCGTCTCGGCCTCAAACGCGTCTTCCTGGCCTGTTACGGTCTCCGCAAGCTGGTGATGGCGGCGCTGGCGGTGCTCCCCTGGCTCGTGGTGCGTGGCGGGCACGAGGCGGCGATGGTGCTGCTGTGCGGCGTGGTGGCAACGTTTGCCGTGCTGCGCGCCCTGGCGGAGACGGCCTACTTCCCGTGGAGCCAGGAATTCATCGCGAACCGCGTCCGGGGCCGCCTCGCCGCCTGGTCCAATGTGCTCGGACTGCTCGCCTCGGGCGTGGCGCTGGCGGTGGCGGCCCGGGTGCTGGACGCGGGAACGGGACTGGGCCGCTACCGGGTGCTGATCGTGGCCGGATCGGTGATCGGCCTGGCGGGTGTCGCCGTCATGCTCAAGGTGCCGGGCGGTGCGCCGGTGCGCGAGGCGGCGCCGTCGGGCACGCATCGGGCCGGCATGCGGCTGGCGCTGCGGGACCGGAACTTCACCGCCTATCTGGCCGGCCTGGCCGGCGTGACCGTCGGTTCCGGCATGCTGCTCGCCTTCCTGCCGCTGTATGTCCGCGAACACCTCGGACTGCGGGCCGCGACCATCGTGCAGCTGGATCTGGCGGTCATGGTCGGCGGGGCGCTGGCCAGCCTGCTCTGCGGCTGGCTGGCTGATCGCGTCGGCAGCCGGCCGGTCCTGATGCCCGCCGCCGCCCTGCTGGTGGCGGTTCCCCTGGGCTGGCTGCTGCTGCCGACCGGCGGCGCGCACGCGATGGCCGGCGCGGCGGTGTTGTACTTCGCGTTCGGCGTCGCCTCCAACGGGGTGATCATCGGGTCGGGACGTCTGCTCTACACCAGCGCCGTTCCCATGGAATCCCGGACGGCCTACATGGCGCTCTACTATGCCTGGCTGGGGGTGAGCGGCGGGATCGCGCCACTGCTGGCCGGGGGCATCCTGGCTGCCTGCGCCGGCCGGAGCCTCCGCCTGGGGCCGATCACCTGGGACGGCTATGGCCTCCTGTTCTTCGTGGCGCTGCTCAGCCTCGCCCTGGGGTGGCGTTACTTCGGCCGGGTCCGCGCCGACGGCATCCACACGACGCGGACGCTTACTCGTTCCGTCATTGCGCTTCGACATAACCTCGGGTTCGTCAATGAAAAATCCCCACACAAACCCGGAAGCGCCTGATTATTCACTTTGGCGGATGACCGCCGGGTCCAGAGCGGTTTCAGGCGCGGAGACGGCGCGCGATGACAGAGCCGTGGCAGGCTTGTGCCCCTTGTGCCTGAAGTGGCCATGCGCTCCTACGAGTAGGTGTACGAGTAGGGGGTGG
>CAZQKI010000196.1:0-8492 GCA_964592855.1 uncultured Lentisphaerales bacterium | reverse complement strand
CCTCGTCATCCGTAGTCGTCGCCGTAGTCGTCCACCGACAAGTGCGACAAAATGGAGGTCATGCAATCGTTTCAGCCCTTATTTTCCACCTCGCCAGTCTCGCCTGCCCCGTCGTCGCTCACGTCGCCATCAACCCCCGCATCCTTCAGTTCCAGCAGCGCGCCGGCCTCGTCCTTGGAGAGCTCCGACACCGAACGCAGCTTGTTCTCCATGGCCCGCGTCCGGCGCGTCGATTGATCCAGCGTGTTGGAGACGCTCTGAATCTGTTTCTTGATGCGGTCCAGGTAGCCGCCGAAAATCCCGAACTCGGCCTTGACCGCGCCCAGCACCTGCCAGACCTCGCTGGCCCGCTGCTCGATGGCGAGCGTCTGGAAGCCCACGCGCAGGCTGTTGAGGATGGCCGCGAGCGTGGTGGGGCCGGCCACGAGCACGCGATGCCGCTGCTGAATGTCGTCATGCAATCCCGGCTGCCGCAGCACCTCCGCGTACAACCCTTCGGTCGGCAGGAAGAGAATGGCGAAGTCGGTGCTGTCGGGGGGACTCACATACTTGCGCTGGATGTCCTGCGCCATCTTCAGAATGGCCGTCCGCAATTCGGCCGTGGCGCTTTGAACCCCCGCCGCATCCGCGGCCGTGGCCGCCTGCACCAGCCGCTCGTAGGATTCCCGGGGGAACTTGGCATCGATCGGCAACCAGACCGGCGCCCCGCCCCGGCGCCCCGGCAGCTTGACGGCATACTCGACGATTTCGCGCCCCTCGGTGATCCGGACATTCGCCGCATATTGATCCGGCGTCAGAATCTCGGCCAGAATGGCGCCCAGCTGATATTCGCCCCACGTCCCGCGCTCCTTGACATTGCCCAGGACGCGCTTCAGATCGCCGACGCCCGTCGCCAGCACCTGCATCTCGCCCAAGCCCCGCTGCACCGCCTCCAGCCGCTCGCTGACCAGCCTGAACGATTCGCCCAGACGCTTCTCAAGCGTGCTCTGAAGCTTCTCGTCCACAATTTGGCGCATCGCCTCCAACTTCTGCTCGTTGCCCGCCTGCATCTCGCCCAGCTTCTTCTCGTTGCCCGCCTGGATCTCCTTGAAGCCGACGTCCGTCTTTTCGACGACCTTGTTGACCACATCGACGAGGCGCTCATTGTTCTGCCGCGCATTGCGCGCCAGGACTTCCAGGCTTTCCCGCTGATCGGTTCCCAACTTGTGGAGCGTTCCAACCAGCAGGTCGTTCGCCACCTTCTGCTGCTGGCCGATCCCGCCGCGGAGCGCCTCCGCCTGCTGCTGCGTCTCCGAGCGGTGCTGGCCCAGCATCCGGCTGATGTCCGACTGCCCATCCTGCTGCATGCGGCTCATCTCGAGGCGCAGCGCCTGCACCTGGCTGCTGGCCTCCTCGCGGCCCAGGCGCAGTTCGTCGCGGAGGGTGCGGTCGAGGTCGTTCCGCGCCAGCCGCGACACGCGGATCAGAATCAGCACCACGCCACCCAACACGATCAACACGCACGCCAGAATGGCAGCCACTATCATCTGCATCGTCATATTCCACAGTCCTTTTTGATCTGGGGCGATTCTACACCAAACCGGCAAAACCCACACGAAGGAATTGACCGCTACTTCGCAGTCTAGAACCCGGGGATTCGGCACCCGGGGATTCGGCGGTTGACTCCCCTTCCCTCCCCACGTAAAATGGGCGCGTGCCGCGTGCATCGGACTTCTTCCGGTTTGCCTGTTGTCAAGAACCCACAATGAGAGTCAAGATGAAGCCTAGCCTGTTGATTGCGTCTGCCCTCGTTGCCGCCGCCTCGTCATTCGCGGCGCCCGCTCCCCCCAAGCCCGTTCCGCTTGCGGCAATTGTCCCCCCGGCCGCGCATCTCGATCCCGTCGCGATGCAATGGGCCGTCCGCGCCAGCGTCGCCCAGGGGGTCGCCTTCCTGACGAACCGGGCCGCAACGGACGACAACGGCTGGGTCGTGCCGCCCATCCGCACGCACCGCCTCATCGGCTACACCAATCTTGTCCTGCACTTTTCCGAGCGGACGACGCCGCTTTACGAGTATGAAAACTACACGGTCTACGAACGCCGTCCAGGGGCCGATTCGCAGGCGGCGCGCACCCTTCAGCCGGTGACGCGGCGGCGCGTCAAGCGGGTGATCGATCCGGATGGCGGTCCCCGGCATCTGGTGCACGACAACAGCGGTCCGATCATCCGCGAAACGCGCGTGCCGGTCTATGACAAGACGGGGCCGGACCGCTGGGCGCATGGCGCGATCGGCCAGAATGCAATGGCCCTCTACACCCTGCTGAACGCCGGGTTCCCGTCGCGCGAACCGGTCATGTCCATTCTGGCCGATGGATTGATCCGGCTGGTGGACGACTACGGCGCGCCCGACAACACCTGGGATCTCGCCTGGTTGACGGCCGCCCTGTCGCGGTGGCCCGGCGATGCGGGCAAGGAGGCGGCCACGGCCTGCGCCTCGAAGTTGCTCGACGGTCAGATTCTCGAAGGCGAGGCGCGTGGCCTGTGGGGCCCCGCGTGCATCAACATTCCGCTGCTCGCCGCCGCCTACCTGCATGAACAGGACCTGGCGGGGAGACAGACCAAGGCGGCGCTGTCCGCCAAGGAGAAGCCCGACAACCGGACCCGCGCCCTGGCGGCTTCCGATGCCGCCAGCAACCTGCTGTTCTTCCAGCGGAACATGAAGCGCATCGCGATGCTCGCCATGGCCTTCGACGAAGTCGACGCTCCGTTCATCGACATCGGCGACGACGAATTCCTGAAGATCCGGACCGCGGGGCTTTCGCACTACATCTTCAACCAGACGGCCGCGGATCTCGAGAGCACGTCGCTTGCGCTGTTCGCCCTGCGCGAGGCGTTCGAGGCCAAGCGGATGCCCAAGGAGACGTGGAGGCCGAAGATGGAGGGTGCGCTTGGCGTTCCCCGGCCTGAACAAGCCGATGCCATTCTGGCGCGCACCGCCAACGTGCTGGCTCGTCTCCAGACGCGCACAGGCGACTGGCACGCCTGCAACATCCATCAGCCGGTGACGGCCTTCAACAAGATGGCCAAGATGCTGCCGGGGCTTCCCGTCGACCCCAAGAGCTTCATCCCGCTCCCTTCGCCGCAGACGCCGATGGCCACGTTCCAGGGCTATGCCGCGTTCAACGAGATCGGACGGGTCGTGGGCTTCGAAAAAGCGCTGGGGCGTTTCCGTCCGAACTTTGCGGCCGGATTGGCCGCCGCACGCCGCCAGGTCGCCGCCCTGCCCGACCGACCGGCCAAATTCGCTGTTGGCGGACGCGTCGACCCCTACGAAGCCTATTTCTTTGCCGTAGCCGCGTGCGATGAGCCGGGGACGCGCCGGCGCGAGCTGACTGGCGAGTGGTCCCGCATGGCCTACGAGCTTGTGTCCAGTCAGTACACGAACGGCGCGTGGCAGGTCACGGGCGGTGCCCGGATCGTGCCGACCAGCATGCAGGCCCGCATGGATGCGCTGCCCAAACGCGACCCCGCCGACCGCAAGACGATCATGAACCGCGGCGTCGCGCATGTCAGCTACAACTGGTGGCAGGGGCATTACAACGAAGCCTACGCGGCCAACCGGTCTGTGCTGGCGACCTGCCATGCGTTGATGTTCCTGACAACGGGGGGGCATCCGCCTTTCCTGAAGGCGACGCTGGCGCGCGAGCCCATGACGACCCACGTTCCCGACATCGTGCTGGGCGAGCTGGCGGAAAGCACCGGCGTCTCGTGGCGCTACGCGACGGTCGACCTCGCCACCGAAGATCCCCTGCTGGGGATGACGGCGCCGGCCCTGTTTCTCAACGGCACGGCCGAGGGCCTGGGCGATGCGGCACTGCGCATCCGGCTGTCGAACTACGTGCTGGGCGGCGGCATCGTGATTGTCCTGAGCGATGCCGCGAATGCCGGCCAGTCCTTCCTCGACGCCGTAGCGCCGGTGATTGCCGTCGGCTGCGGCGGCAGCGCCACGATGCACGACGTCTCGGGCGAGCAGGCCGTGCTCGGCGATCTGGCGGGACGCCTCGGGCGTCCGCTGATGGGGATGACACGCGCGGACGGCTCGCTCGCCGCCTTGATGCTGCTGATGGCCGACCAACCCATGCCTGCGACCGGCGCCTTCTCGGCTCCCGAGGCGGCACGAGTGATCAGCACCGCGTTGCAGCGCAACCTCGGCGATACGCTGCTGACACCGGCCTATGTCCATCAGCTCGGCGATCTCGGCGATCCGGCAACCTTGCTGGCCACGGCCATGGGAATGCTGCGCGCTTCGGCCCAGCGGAATGCCGATGCATCCGCCGCGGATGCCGTTCCCGACAAGCCGGATGCCGCCGCACCACCGCCCGCCGCACAACCGACCGCGGCACAACCGACCGAGACGCCCAAGGCTGCGCCCGCGGCCAAGCCCGCACCCACCCCCGCAGCCACGCCGGCGCCGAAGGTCGCCCAGCCCGAAGTTGAAGCGGAACCGGCCAAGCCGGCGCCACCCCCGCCGCCTGAACCGCCCAAGCCGCCGTCAGTCGACGAGGTCTGGTAGTCGCTCGCGCTTGCTGGGTTCGGGGTTCGAGCAAGGTGTCTCAGCCCAGCATGACAAACGGATCTTCCGTCTGCCTCAGCCGTTCGGCCAGCAGACCGTGATGGCGTTCGATCTCCGTCCGGAAGGCGGGATCATCGATCAGGTTGTTGCATTCACAGGGATCCTTGGCGAGATCGAAGAACTGCCAGAGTTTGCCGCCGAACTTGTCGCCTTTTGACCTTGCCTGGCCCGGAGGACACTCGGAAATTCGTAGGCATCGAGCAGTCCGTTGCGCAGGGCGTGCCCCAGCAAGCGCGGAAGGCCGCGATAGATCGAGGCGACCGGCTTCACGCTGCCGCCGCCGGAGAGGCCGTTCCCGTTCCAGTAGACCGTATCCAGCAGCAGGCCGGCAAGCTCCAGGAAGCGCTTGTCGCCGGTCCGCTCGTAACCGACCGCCAGGGCCATGTCGAAATTGATGCCGCACAACTGGCCTTCGCGCGCGGCGTTGAGCGCCTCGTCGGCCAGATCGAGGCAGAACGCGCCCAGCCATTTGGCGACATCGCTCCGTCCTGAAAGATCAGCGTAGAGGTCGATTCCCTCGACCATGCTGGCGTATCCGAAGAAGTTGCCCACGATCTGGCGGTTCAGGCTCTGCCGGTCGTTGCCTGCTGAGAGATTGATGCCGCCGGTGAAGCCCTTGCGGTCGAAGGCCACCAGGTAATCGACCATCTCATCAAGCAGCGGCCGGAAGCGCGGTTCGCCGGTGATGTCCACCAGCGAGGTGAGCAGCAGGATCGCCCAGCCGATTTCGCGGTTGAAGCCCCAGTGGAGCGGGCGGATTTCGGGGTCGGCAAAATTTTCAAGCGTCTTGTCGCCCAGCGCCAGCGCCACCTCCAGCGCATCGGGGTCGCCGCTCAGGCAGTAGTATTCCAGCAGCCCCTGCGTCCAGAAGTGGCTGGGATAGGCGCCGGTGGTGGTGTGCCGCGCCGAGTGCGCCGGCGTGGCGCGGTGGAGCCACTTGTGGTCGGAATAGTGGAGAAAATCGACTTCGATGTTGTGGCGGGCGGTCAGGCGCAGCGTGGACCACAGGTCGCTGCGTCCGGTCCGCATCAGCTCGGAGGCGAAGGCGTGGATCACGTCGTATTCGTTGTTGGTCCAGACCGGTTCGTGGAGATCGAGATACGTTTGCGTGGGAGCGCTGCGCGGGAAGACGCGCGGCACCGCCGGGGCGCCGGCCAGCGGCGGCACCCTCGCGGCATTGATGGATGCGTAGCTGCTGTTGTAGTGCGAATCGGTATCCCCCACGTCGAACTTGGTGCACGGCATGTCGAGGTGGACCAGGCTCCTCAGGTTGTTCTCGATGCGGAAATGCCGGCCGACCGGAATCGCGCACTCCAGGCGGAAGGCCCGGCAACGGGCGATCCAGTCCGGGCTGACGGAGGCGCGGCCCTCGTGCTGCAGCGCGTTCAGCAGGGCCGCCACGCCTTTGGGCGCCTGGACCGGTGCGGCCGACATTTTCGCCGTGCCGGAGCCGAGGGACTCGACAGACGGGAAGGCCAGGAAAAACGCCTGGCGGCGCGAGCGTCCCTGCGGAAGCTCAACCGGCGCGGACGTGGACGGCCAGACCTCCGCGCCGAGGCTGCGGCCCGCGCTGACCAGACGGTTGGGGCGTGCGGCGATGAAATCCTGGACCTTGAGATAGACCGCCTGCGTTCCGTCGCCGACCCCCAGCCAGTCATGCGTGTCGACCAGCGGCGGAGCGAGGTAGAAGGGATAGTCCACATCGTCCAGCAGCATGGCAGCCGCTTCGACATGGGCGGAGCCGCTATCGAAGTCCGCCGCGATGGCCACCGGCGCAGGGTTGAAGACATGACGGCTGATTCCAAAAAGGCCGTAGGCCCGCTGGATGAAATGCCGTTGCGTCCTGGCTCCTAGATTCCAGTCGGCATCCATGGCGATGCGTTGGACGGCGAGCGAGGCCTTGCCGTGCTCGAGATTAAAATAGTGGTAGTCCAGACGGATGGCCGGCCAACCCGCCCAGACTTCGACGTCGAGACGGTAATTCAGTCGGCGTTCGCCATCCGGCTGGAAGTGCGCCCCCTCCACGCGCAGGCGGACCCGCACCGGCGTCGACTCGATCACCCGCACCGTGCGTCGTTTTTCATGCCGGGTGGATGCGTTGTCGACGCAGAACCGGAGATCCTCCGGCTTCGCCAGGCGAACCCGGCCATCGCAGACCAGCTCTCCCAGCACGCCCGCGCCGGTTTCGCACACGACGACATGCAGACGGTCGCTGTCGATGACCCAGCGGTCCGGCTCCCGCGTCAGGCGCACTTCCGGTGCATGCGGCCGCCCGGTCGCCTGCGTATGCACGCGGTGCTTCCCGGCCTCCCGGGCGCCGAAGCTGACGAGGCACCAGCGGATTGAACCGTCGGGCCAGACCGCCAGCGCGCGCCCCCCCGCCGGACGCTTTTCTCCACTTGGCGATTCCACGGACAGGGCGTCGACCGAAGTCAGCATCCCCTGCGGAAAAGGAACGCCGATCGAGACCGGCAGCCCGCCCGGGGAGGGGTCGCCATAGGCCACGTCAATATCACAACCGATTGATTCAGTGTTCATGTGCCGGATTCCTTCAGCCTTCGATGAGACAGGGCGCATACTATAGGCGTTGCGTGGAACGCTGTAAAGCGTGGCCACGCGACTTTAGAGTTGATCTGAATGACCCCGTTGCCGTATGATGGCGCCGCTTTAGATAGGCCGCTAGCTCAGTTGGTAGAGCACGTGACTTTTAATCACGGGGTCGCGGGTCCGATCCCCGCGCGGCCTACCATTCTAAATCGTCAACCGTCTGCCAGAGGCCCCCTCCTGGCGGCAAGCCGCCGGCTCGCGGTGCGGCCCCGGCCAGAAACCCGGGATCAGGACGCAGCAGGAACACAGCACAAATTACCGCCGAGATTCTCAACGTGTTGGTCTTTGGTCATCTCCAGAATGATCGGGAATTGCCAGAATTGCCCGAATGACGTCCAGATTATCGTATTGCCCGTCATCATTATCCAGGTGAACGCACTGCCGTTTTGCGCAATGCCTCACACCACCCTTGCAGGCGGGGCGGGATACGCACCACCGTCGGGTCACTTTAGACCGGGTGGCCGGGTGGGGTCAAGCGGGAAATCGGGCAAGTCGGGCAAGGGCAAGCCGCATGAATTGAATTTAGGTATTCCATTTCTCGACGAAATCCACCATAATGGCTGCGACGTTGTTACAGAAGCGATGCCTGACCGCGATTCTTAATGCGGGAGTGGACTATGAATACTCCAGATGAACGCAACCTGATTCCTTGCGGCAAACAGCGATTGCTCATTGTCGATGATGAAAGCGCCATCCGGTCCGTTTTCAGCAAGGTTCTAGCCTACGGTTTTCCTGGCTTCATAATCGATCTTGCGGTCAACGGCGCCGAGGCCGTCGATGCTTTTCATCGAGCCCATCATGGATTGCTGCTCATGGACCTGAACATGCCGGTCATGGATGGCGAACAAGCTTTTTACAAGATTCAGGACCTTTGCGAAAAAGAAGGATGGGAGATGCCTTCAGTTGTTTTTTGCACAGGATACAACCCATCTGAAAACGTTCGGAAGATCGTCGCTACAAGCCGTTCTCATTGCCTGCTGACCAAGCCTGTGTCTGGCAATGTTCTGCTGCAAGCGCTGAAAAGTCATCTTCCCGAGCCTCACTCCCCCCCCTCGTTGAAATAAACGAAAAGACCGTCCTTGCCTGGCGCGACCAAGTCGAGACGGCCGAGGCCGCACAGGTCGGCGAGCGCAAACTTCACACTCGCCTTTTCACGGGGAGTATGGCAAACTAACTTCGTTTTTTAGGGCGGTGAAATTCCTTTTTCCGCTGCGTAGTAGGAGAAGATCCATGACCTATGAAATGACCGGCACGGTCAAACTCGTCAAAGAAA
>CAZQKI010000195.1:0-8502 GCA_964592855.1 uncultured Lentisphaerales bacterium | reverse complement strand
CGGCTTCATTCGCTTACCGCCGGGGACGGCGGGGTCCAGTGCTTCCCGTGTCGCCCGGGGAAGCGGGTCGGGGTATCCGCTCAAGCGTGGCGACGAAGTGTTCGGGTAAGTGTCCTGAGCGGCGTAGAAAGGGATTATTTCGCGGGTGCGGTCGCGGCGGGCGCATACAGGAACGGCCGGCGGAACAGGCCGCCGAAGTGATGCTCGCAGTTGGCCCGCAGGGCGATGGTGTTCACCCCGGCCTTGAGCTTGCCGGTCAGGTCGACATCCCATTCGAAGGCGTAATCGTTCAACCACCAGAGGTTGCCCTGCTTGCGATAGCCGGCCTCCTGGCCGTTGACATACACCCGGCACTCGTTGAACAGCCCCGGAAACATGAGGTGAACCTGGCCCTTCACCTGGTCGGCCTTCAGTTCGACATCGGTGCGGTACCACAGGTCGCCAGTGAAGCTCTGGCGGTCGGGATCGCGGATACCCTGCGCCTGGGCGTAGAGATCCGTGCGCAGCATTTCCCACGCGCCGGCAAAGTCCTTGCGGCTGCGCGGGGTCAGTCCCACCCTGGCCGCGTTCCATTGCGTCAGGTCGATCGCCTGCGTGGCGTATTGCTCCGCCACGCCGACGCGCGCCTTGTCGCGGCGGAACGCCCATTCCAGCGACAGCTTGGCGATCAGCTTGCCGCGGGGGCCGTCGGTCAGTTCGGCCAGTTTGGCGTATTGTTCGACTTCGCCGGGCCACCAGGAGGGGCCGCGCTCCCCCATGACGCGATAGGTGGTGAAGATGCCGTTCATTTCGGTCATGGACTCGCGCACGGCCAGGGCCTTGGTGCCGATGGCGGCGGCCTTCCGATAGTCGATCTCCGTCGCGGCGGCGCGCACCATGCCGAGGTAGCCATCCAGGATGTCGAAGCTCATGCGCGTGAAAACCAGGCGGTCGAGCACCTGCTGCTCCTGCCGGGTGCGGTTGGCCTTGCCCTTGAGCGGCGCGACCCGCTTCTCGGCATCGGCCAGGCTCTTGCGGCAGACTTCGATGACTTCGGGCGTGTAGATCGCCGGCGCCACGAAATACTCGTGTTCCGTGACGATCGTGTCGGCCCAGGCCTTGTAGATGGCGCTCCAGTAGGTTTCCATCGGCTCGGCCGCGGGGCCGTAGAATTTGGGATAGAACTCGGCGATCAGCGCGTCGACATCGGCATCGGGGTTCCACATCAGGCGCCCGCGGAGGAAGAGGTTGAGAAAGGTGCTGCCGATGGCGTTGCGGCTCTCGGTGTTGATGCCGAGGATGCCGGCGTCACGGTAGTGCTTGACGTCCTGGCGGAACGACTGGTGCGAGGGGTTGGGGATGTCGCGCCACACCAGCATGCCCTGGTCGTAGTCGTAGATGGCCAGTCGACCCTGCATGATCTTGGCCCAGGCGTGCAGGAAATCGCGGTATTCCTGCCGCGGCGGCGAATCCTCGTCGTCCATGCCGTGGATGGGGTCGATGTCGATGGGGGCCAGTTCGCAGTAGAGCGACCGTTCGGCGGTCATCTTCCGCACCGGCGGGATCGTCATGTTGGCATAGGCCAGGAAGCCGAGCTTCGCCGGGCTCTTGGGGTGCTTGTCCTGCAGGATGCGGGCGATGTTGTTGTAAAGCTCCAGCATGGGATCGGCCACCGACCAGCGCATCATGTACTTGTCCCACTGCAGCTTCATCAGTTCGACGTCCTTCGGATAGTCCGAATCGTAGTTGCCGTCTTCCATGCCGATCGAGCTGTCGCGCCCCGCGGCAAAGGCCTCGTCAAGCTTGCCAGCGACATGCTGAGCCGTCTCGGGGGCCGTGATGGGGAAGTTGAAGATGCTCTTGGCGCCCGGCGCGTCGCGCGTGTATTGGCCTACGGCATGTCCGGTGCCGGGAAAGCCGCGGCGGCCCTGGACCATCATGTTGCGCTTCTGGAACTCGGCGCGGCCGGCGTTGTCGCCCACCCAGGAGATCCAGTAGCCGCGGATTTCGAACGGCGACCCGTAGACGTGATCCAGCGTGCCGACGGCCAGCGTCGGGTCCGTCGGGATGCACTCGCCGAAGTCGGTGGGGATGTACCAGCGGCAGCCCCAGCGCCACAGCAGCTCGGCGACGGCGTAGTAATGCGACGAATCGTTGTTGCCGGCCACGAAGACGCGGTTGCCGTCGCGCACCAGGCCGATCGCGTCCGACCCCAGCGTGGGCTTGGGCTTGGCCGCCGCCCGGATTTTCCCGGCCAGCGCAGGATGGGCCTTGAGCGCTTCGTCGCCGACGATCAGCAGCGGCGCCTGGGAGGCCAGCGCCGCCTGAATAGCCTCGCGCGTGGCGGCCAGGCGCGGCTTCGCACCGCTCATCAGCTCGATATACTTCACCAGGTCGACGGCCGCCGCCCATTCCTCGTTGCGCGTGCCGTTCTTGTCGATCCCGCGCGTCACGACGCCGTCCTTGCCCGTGACCTCGGGCAGACCGGCCTCGGGCGAGACCACCACCACCGCTTCGGTTTTACCGCCGGCGACAATGACCAGATCGCTTTTGCCCGGATCGCCGGCCACGGCCGCCCGTGCCAGCGTGGCCGCTCCGCCAGCCGCACACGCCACGACACTCCAGATCGCCAATTGCTTCAACGTATTCATGGGAGAACTCCACTTCCGCTTGCACTTCGTGCGAGCCCTATTCACAGGCTCGCCATCCCGCACCCTTCACCCGACCGCCCGCCAAGACGCCACCGGCCCTGGAACCGCACATCGTGTCAGACCCTGACAGCAGTTTAAGTGCCAACCGGAGCGTCTCAATCCTGCAAGTGTTCCAACAGGATGCGCCGCACCTCGGCGATGGCGGGGATTTGCTTATGCAGCGAAAGATGGTCGGCCTTCACCACGAGTTCCGATTCCGCGCCGTTGACGTGTGAACTCCAGTAGGCCACGATCCCGTCGGTGCCGTTGGTGCTTCCTGCCGTCCTCGTGTCGCCGATGATGGAGTGAACGGGCACGGCCGGATTCCACGCGCTGTCGCCCAGCGCCTGACTGAACAAGCTGTCGGGCGCCAGGTTCGCAATGCCATTCGCCTGGCTCAGCAACCGATCCTCGCGCCCCTCCTTCGCCTCCAGAAAGCTCCGAATGTATTCCGGACGGCTGCTGATGCCCTTGCCGATCGATCCCGATGCACGGTTGGCCATCTTGGCGCCGCGGTGGGGCGCCCCCAGGAAGATGGCCTTCCGCACAAACGGCAGCGGCTCATAGGTGACCAGGCTCTTCAGGTACGCCTGAAGCTCCGCATCGCCTTCGGCATGCGTCTGGCAGTCCCGCTCCAGCGCCTGAAAGGACTCGCCCGGTTTCGTGATCATCAGTCGGGAAATGAGCCCGCCCATGCTGTGCCCCACCAGCACCATGTCGTCCCACGCTTCGCCCTTCGCGTTCAGGTTCGCACGCAGTGCAAGCAAGGAGTTGCGCAATTCCGCGGCGGACAGCAGAATCGGGTTCATGGTGGGATAGAAAAAGAGCCAGAACTGGTAGCGCTCGGACAGCACGGGATCGGAAATCAGCGCATTGAGCATCGGGACCCAGGTCAGGGGCGAGTCCATCAGCCCATGCGTGAGAACCACGGGAATCTTCCTGGGATTGTAGGGTGCAAGCAAGAAGAGCCCGCGATTGCCTTCGACCGAATTTCCACGCAACAGACGCAGCATGTTGAACAGGCCGTAGAACTGCGAGCCTTGCGTGTAGAATTGCGCCAAGGCAAGACTGGTATCCGCCTCCAGCGGCACGGATCGCCCGCCGATCTCGACCTGCGTCCTGGCGAGGGATTGCCACAATTCACAGGTTGCGGTCAGGTGGTCGCCCGTCTCGCGCCACGACTCGCCAAAGCGGAGCAGAAAGGTGACGGGCATCACACCCGCCTGGTAGACCGGAGGGTGGAGCAGCCGTTCAACCGCGATCAGAACCTCCGGGGTGCGTACGGCAACAACCGGGACACCGATCCCCCGGCGCCGGTGGTGAAGATCGAGCGCATCCGTCTTGTGGGAGAAGGCCAGCAGGGTCTCGGTAAACGCCGACGCCTCGTCCATGCCATGCCCCTTGGTCAGCGTCAGCTTGCCATCGATCAGCGTGCAGCTCTGCGCATTTCCGGGTGTTCGCCCGGAATCCAGAAGCAGTCCCATGAGTTCCGACAACGCGTAGTTGTAGAGATCCGCTGCAAAGCGAAGGTTGGGGTCGAGCGGATCGAGCATCGGCCCCATCTGTTCGTCAAACATGGTCGCGTAGGCCGCACGTGCCGCCGCGAGCAATAACTGCCACTTCTCCTCCGGCTTCCTGGCTTCATGCCCGGCGAGGTAGGCGTACTCGGCATAGACGGTCAATCCGGCCCGGTCCGGATCAAGGGTCAACTGCGTGCGCAATTCCCGAAGGATCGGGTCGGGCTTCCGGAGGGCCTTGCCCTGCCAGCCGCGCAGCGCCAGGTAGGCCTCCGTGTGCCCGCTGAGCTGTCCGGTGGTCAGCGCGTTTTCCGTTAAAAGCTCGGCCCAATAGTTGGGCCGCACCCGTTCCACGAAGGCTGTCGTGCATCCAACCAGGAGCAGAACACTCATGAGGGCCAGATCCCTCAGGAAAGAAGTCGCGCAAGAAACTCGCCGGGAGTGCGGTGCGGTCGTCTGGGCGACAGGAAGGTGACCTTGCATGGGGGAAGTGTGTCGGAAGCGGAGCGCGCGGTCAAGCACGCGTTGCCGGGATCTTCCCGTTTATCTTGACTCTCTCCGCCCGCTTCGGCTACGGTATGTCGCGTGAACGAGCGTCGTTTGATCAGTTAGGACGGGGGTGCCCGTGGCGGAACAGCTTAATTTAATCTGGAGCGACGCGATCGAGGACTGTTAAGGAGAACTATGAGAACCATTGCGCTGTTCTTCCTGCTCATGGCCACCGTACTGCATGCGGATGGTCTGGAAGAGGGCCTGGCCGCCTACGACGCGGGCAACTTCGACGAGGCCTACACACGGCTCTTGCCCATCGCAAAGGCCGGAAACGCACCGGCCCAGTATCGGGTGGGAAAAATGTTCGAGCGCGGCAAAGGGGCTTCGCACGACGAGGAGGAGGCCGCACGCTGGTACGCCCAAGCCGCCGGACAAGGCAACGCGGATGCCCAGTGCGCCCTGGGCGGACTCCATGAATTCGGCATGGGGGTTATGCGCAACCGCGAAAAGGCGGCCGAACTCTACCGGCTGGCGGCAGCCCAAGGCCACGAAGAGGCTGCGCGCAATCTGCGTGAACTGGAGAAGCGGGGATTGGTGAAGGTTGCCACTCAGCCGGAGGCAAGGCCTGCAGGCTTCGCCGCGCCCATCGGCGATTTCGCTCCGACTCCGGCAAGGCCTGCGTTTTCAGACGCGTCCGCAAGCGATTCCGCTTATGCGGTTCCGGCGGATGAAGCGGCCGCGCTGGCCACCTACACGGCACGACCCACGGACGAAAACCTGCGACGGATTTCCGATCTGCGATTCAAGCACGCCGCCCGAAAAATCGACGAGTATTTCATGAACGGCGACCCGGCCGCCCTGGAAGAGGGCGTGCTTTATGCGGAGGAAATCCTGGAAAACGATCCCGGCCATGTTCGCACCCACCAACTGCTGGGAGGTCTGGCCTACCTCTCCGCGCTGGAAGGGCAGCCGACGGCCACCCTCGCGGAGGATCATCTGGAATCCGCCCTGGAGCTTGATCCCGGTCAGCCCCAGCCCCAAATCCGCCTCATGCTCGCCCAGCTCGCCCTGCAGCAAGGCTGGTATAATCGCGCCCTGGATTATTTTGAACCCCTGTTGCGCAAGCAGCCTGAACTGGCCTCCGAAGAGCACGTGGTGCTCATGACGGCAGCCTACTTGGCCGATGAGCAGGCCCCGCGCGGGGCGGGCTTCTTCCGGTCCCTTGCGGAAATTTATCCCGAGCGGACTCACCTGAAGCTGGGCCATGCCGCCGTGCTGGCCGGCTCTGGCCGCGTCAAAGAGGCCTCCCGCGTATTCCAGGAGATTATGCGGAACCCGGGGACTCCCGACGCCTTACGGCAATTGGCGGAAATTCAACTCGCCTCGCTGAGCGGAAAAGGGGGCCGGCCATGAAGCAGTTATCGCGTAGATTCTGGTTCGTTCTGCTCGTGCTTGCAGCCCGGGGCAGCCTGGCTGAACCCGATCCGGCGCTGGTTGACCTTTATAAGGGGGCCGGGGTTGAGATGAAATATGGCGTCGGCAATCCGGGCGGACGGGATTTCGATTCCGCCAACCTGTCAACGAAGGATATCCTCAAGATTCAAAAAGAGGCCGCACGGAGGGGGTACAAAATTGAACCGCCGCGGGGCAACTCCATAACCATCAAGGGAACCCCTACGAACCCGGCTTACAAGCCCCTCAAAGAGTCCACCTTTCACCACGAGCCCGTCACCTCCGATCCGGTCGGCAGCAGCGCCGCCGATGCCTACAATCAGGGGGGCAACGATAAGGAGAACTTCCGAGGGCGGCCCGACCCCAAGACCGGGAAGGTCGTGACCGACGCCAAAGGCCAGGTCAAGGCAACGGTCACCGACCTTTTGGGAAAGGGCAGCAGTCAACACCATCCGCTGAAGACCAACCCGAAGTCCATGAGCACGGATCAGCTCAAGGACCTGGGAAAGATGGTGGCGAAGGTGATGGACGCAGGTGGCATCAACAATCCACAACTTCAACAGCAGGCCGAGATCCTGCACAATACCGGCGATCCCGCCAAAGCCGGCATCAAGGATATCAACGAGTTTCAACAGCAGGGTCGGGATGTCGCCACCGAAGCGGTGCGGAATGAAAACAAGGTCATTCAGCAGGAGCGCTTGCAACTCAACCAGGAAGTCCGGCAAGCCAAGCAGCAGTATAACGAGGCCAAGAAGAGTGGAACGCCGCAGGAAGTCGCGACCGCCAAGGCGAAACTGGAGGCCGCCAAGGGCCGGGCCATCCAATACAACAGCCACATCAACGGCACAACCGCCAAGGCCACCGCGAACGGGGCCGCCGAGATCTATGCCAAGGCGAACGGGTACGAGCCGGTAAAAAACCCGGATGGAACGACCAGCTTTCGAGACCCTAGAACCGGCAAACTGGTATCCAAAAGCGCCATGACGGAGGCCGTGTGCAAAGCCAACAACGTCAACTTGCGTCCACCCAAGCCTGCACCCGGGATCAGAGGATCATCCGTTGTCGACAAACCGCCACCCGGAGCCAAACCCATGGGACCGGTCATGAAGACGGCCGGTATAGGCCTGCTCATCTACAGCCTCTATCATGGCGGAATCGAAGCCTACAACAAGATGCAGGCGGAGAAGCAGGCGGGCGATGGGTTTCTAAAATCCGCAGGCAAATTCCTGGGTTACACCTTTCTGAACGCCACCGGCATCCAGCACGCCATGGATACGGGAACAGAGGCGGGAAACATCGCAGTGGACCAGTACAACCAGGATGTGAAGGACAACAAGATTACCGGCACCGGGATCAGAGGGTCGCTCTGGTACGGCTTCTACAAGTTTGGCGGGGCCGTGAACGGCTCGCTGGAATTTCTGACCCAGATGTTTGTGGATCCGCTGATCGCGGGCGGTACGGCCATCAAGGAAGGTGTCGGTGCGGTAACCGACAGCCTGGACGCGGCCAAGAACGAGGCGCAGGCCAAGGCGACCGAAAAGGAGGCACAGACCAAGGCAGCGGAAAAAGCTGCTGAAAAGGCGCAGGAGAAAGCGGCGAACAAGGATAAGACCGTCGACAACACGGGGGAGGCCCCCGAAGACAAACCGCCCCAGAAAGACGAAATCAACCCGCCCGATCCGGATGCGGATAAACCCGCGGACAAGCCGGAAAAACCTGTCCTCGTCGACCCTGACAAACCGGCGCCGGAGCAGAAGGATGCCCAGGATGGAAAGACCCCGGATGAGGAGAAAGAAGATGACGACAAGTTCGTCGCACCCGATCCCGACGCCACGCCACCCCCCGTTACGCCCGAGCCACCGGCGAATGATCCGACAACCCCTCCCGGCTTCACCAAGGAATTCAAGGGGTATGTTTCGGATCCCAAGGGGAAGATCGAGGTGCACGAGATCAAGGATCCCGAAGGAAACGTGGTGAATGTCATCCACACGACCTATGGCCCCGATGGCCAGGTGATCGAGACCAAGGAGTATCCGGCCAACGGTTCGGCCACTCCGGCCAATGGCCCCTTTGATATCGCGGGCGCCTGGAAGGGAACCTTGACCTTCACACGCGTCATCATGCCGGATCAGATCACCATAGAGGACCCCATGGACCCCAAGGCCAAGCCGACAATCATGACCCGGCAGCAGTGCGAGGAAAAACTGGAGAT
Organism: uncultured Lentisphaerales bacterium; assembly: GCA_964592855.1. Lineage (GTDB taxonomy): Bacteria > Verrucomicrobiota > Kiritimatiellia > RFP12 > JAAYLN01 > JAAYLN01. The sequence goes on along the minus strand of CAZQKI010000195.1, from coordinate 160 downwards.
CGGGAAGCCCCGGCCGCTCTCACCCGAATTCCGACCCACCAGTCCCACCACCGGGTTCATGGTCATCACCGACGATAAAAAAGGAACCAAGCAGGAATCGCCCTATACCTTGCAGGATAACCGGATCGTCATTCGCCAGACTCAGCAAGGCGCCACCACC
>CAZQKI010000194.1:0-8541 GCA_964592855.1 uncultured Lentisphaerales bacterium | reverse complement strand
AGATTAAGATTAAGATTGAAACGCCAACAGAACTGCCATGCGCCCGGCTATCCCCGGGCGACGGCGATGGCCCAGACGCGCCAGGCGCCGGCGGCTTTCAAACAGCGGGAACCCTCATCCAGCGTGGCCCCTGTGGTCATCACATCATCCACCAACAGCAGGGTGCGCCCCCTGACCCATTCGGGATGCGCCACGCCAAAGGCGCCGTGAACGTTCTGGCGTCGGGCATGCGCGCTGAGGCGGGTCTGCGTGGGTGTTGCCCAGTTGCGCCGGAGCGCATCCGGCCGCACCTCCAGTTGCAGGCGCCGGGCGAGCGAGGCCGCGAGCAGCGCCGCCTGGTTGTAGCTGCGCTGCCGCAGCTTGCTCGCGTGCAGCGGAACGGGAAGCACCAGATCGATCTGCGCAGGATCGTAGTAGGTGCGAACGGCCCCTTCGAGCCAATCGACCAGATCGGCGCAAAGCCATGTCGCTCCGTTGTACTTGAAGGCATGCAGCATCGCGCGAATGCCGCCGCGAAAGGGCGCGGCAGTCCGCGCCCGTTCGAAACCGGGAGGCGACTGGCGGCAACCATCGCAGAGGAACGGGCCGTCGACCCGGCCTTCGGGCGCGAGTCCGCAGTGCCGGCACACCGCATCATCGACCGTGTGCAGCGGCAGGCGCGCAAAGCAGGTCCAGCAGATCAGCCGACCGGCACGGTCGGAAACCTCCCCGCACAACGGACACAGCCGGGGAAAGAGAAGATCCAGAAGGCGCGACAGGCTTGCGGAACACTCCATGCGGCTTGCCCACCCTCAATGCGTCATGGCGTAGACCAGAATGTTCATCCCCAACTCGACACCCGTCACCCCCTCGTACGCCTGCGCCAGCGGGAAATCGCATCCGCTCCAGGCGCAGGCCAGGTCGTAGGGGCTGTAGATCACGCGCAGGTCGCCGTTGATCACCAGGGCCTCCAGCGCCACGCCGGCGAGCGCGGGATTGAGCTTCAGCGCGGCGGGCGTGAAGCGGACCTCGCCCATGGGGCGGTACGCGCTCAGCAGCGGATGGTCGGCGGCCACAGGCGTCAGTTCGCTCTCGGGGAGGAGGCGCTTGAGCTCGCGGCGCACGGCCTGGTCGAAGGTCGCCAGGCCCAGGCCATTGTTGATCACCAGCGTGCCGCCACGCGCCAGGAACTGGCGCAGGGCATCGCTCGCGCTTTCGTTCCAGACAAAATCATCCAGCCCCTCCATGTAGAGAAAGGGAAAGGCATCGAGCGCGGTGCGTGCCGGATCCACGGCAATCCGCTTGAGGCTCACCCCCAGCGAGGTTTCGCCACGCAGCCGGCGGAGCAGCGTCGTGGCCGCCCCGGGATGCACATTCCAGGCGCCGCCATGCTGGAGCTGCGCAAAGATCAGCTCGTCGGTGGGACGCTTCTCGTCCAGCATGCCGAACAATTCAGGACGCGCCTCGGACCGCGCCGTTTCGGCATAGCCAATGGCATAGGCGACCAGATTGACCCCGAGACGGCTCGCCGAATCGACGTCATAGTAGACGGCCTGCTCCAGCAGCGGCACTTCGTGGTCGTCCCAGCCGCAGCCGAGCCCGACGGGCGAAATCAGGCAGGCGATGCGGCTGCCCACGTAAACGCCTTCGAACTTCGGGGAGGTTTCATCCGGCCGGCGCGGAATCACGACGGTCCGCGCATCGGCCAGCATGCTGAAGATCGGATGGTCGAGGGGGATCGGACGCAAGGGTTCGCTGGGGATCAATTTTCCCGCGAGCTCCCGCGCGGCGGCCAGAAAATAGGGCGAGCCCGCGATGGAGTCGAAGACCACCATGCCGCCCCGCAGCATGTAGTTCCGCAGCAAAGTCACCTGTTCGTCGGTGGGTCGCATCGTGCGCACCCCGCTCATGAAGAGCACGGGGGTGGATTCCGGGTCGCCGTCGAACTCGTTCAGCGAAATGGCCTGCGTGCCATAGCTCAGGCCAAACCAGCGACCCGCCTTGCGCATCAGCTGGGACAGATCGTCGGGGCAGAGGTTCCAATCCGCAATCTGGCGGGCCTCGCCACCGGCATAGCGGTATTCGGCCGATTCGCCCCAGACAACCTTGCCGATCAGCAGGGGGGCCTTCGGCTCGCGCTTGCGTTCGGTTCTCCGGATCGGCGTCGCCGGCAACGGCAGGGGCGGAAAACCCTCGCCGCCCGAGATGCGCTTGGGAGCCGCCTGCGGCGGAAGGCCCAGGGGGACCAGCCAGTCGTTCTCGTCCGCCAGGAGCGCGGGAGCGCCCATGAGCGCCAGGAGGACCGCACATGCGCCGGCGCAAACCTGCACCCGCCGTACTCGGTTAGCGACTGGGGGTGTGCGAGTGTTTTCTCCCCATGCAAACGCCAAGGTCGGAGTCCCGGCTTCAGCCGGAAGCAAGCTACGGCCTTCAGGCCGGGGTAGGATTTTCATCATCATTGCCGCTCCTGACTGGGAGAACCGGCACGTTGCTGTTGCTGCTCGCGCAGAATGGCGGAAGCCTCGCTGTAAGGGAATTCCGCATCCAGACGAACACGTGCCGCATTCGCCTCATCATTTAAGCCCAAAGCCTCGCAGATTACAACGGTTTTCTGCAGCAGGTCGGCCTGCCGCGGGCCCGCCGGCGCAACCGCCCGGAGCCGGCGGCACAGCGCCAGGGCGATTTCCGTCTCGCCGCGCAGCCGGAAGACATCGATCAGCAAGAGCCCCGTTTCGAGTCCCAGGCGTGTGACCGGGCGTTCCCACTCCAGCTCGCGGAGCGTGGCTTCGGCCGCGTCGTAGTCCTTCATCTTCAGGTAGGCGCGCGCCCGTTCGATCCGCGCCACGCGCCGGACTTCAAAGGCCGTGTCATCCGCCGCGACCGTCCCGCCTGCCTCGCGATAGAGGCGCAGAGCCTGCTCGCCGTCGCCCGCCGCCGCCGCGGCGTCACCCCGGAAGATCAGGTGCAGCCGGCGTGCGCCGCCATCGAGCAAGTCCAGCTTGCAATCCTGCAGCAAGGCCAGCGCCTCGCCCAGGCCGCCGCCCGAGTGAATCAGCATTCCCGCCAGGTGCAACTGCGTCGTGGCGACCAGCGTGCCGGGCGCGCCCGTCCGTGCGATGAGGGCGCGCCAGAGCCTGGCGACATCATCGTAGCGCCGAAGCGGTGGGGCTTGATAATGGAAACCCAGGCGCTGGATCGGCAGCAGCTGTTCGGCGGAGAACTCCCGGAGGCGATGAAGCGCGGCCTCGCCAAATGCCGTCAGCAAAGGAGCCTCATGCACGGTGTCGGCCAGCAGAATGGCATTGCAGAGATCCGGCAGCGGAAGCGCGGCGTAGTCCCGCCGGAGCAAGTCCGCCTGGAGGCGGGCGAATGACCCGGAGCCGAACTCCTGCTGCTGCCCCTTCGCATGAACGCGGATGCGCCGGGTGAGTCGGCCGATGACACGCCCCTCACGGGTGGCCTGTACCGCGACCTCGCGCGATCCGGCCGTAAAGAAGAGATGGTCCAGCTCCGCCCCCTGCCCCTCGGCGCCGTCATCCATCCGCCAGGCATAGGCGACACCAGCGCGCGGCGCAAGAATCCGCAGACGGACCTTGACCCAGAGCTGCTCGCCCGCCAGGAAGTGCTCATCCATCTCCCAGCCAAACGCCGCCGCACCCGCGTCGGCCTGCGAGGCGGCCACCGCCTGGATCCGGGTGGCGGCAACCGGCAGGAACGCGCTGGCGGGAATCACGGAGGCATGTGCCGCTCCCGGCGGGTGCCAATAGGCCCCGGCGAGAAACTCCGCATCCTTCTGCGCATTGAGCAGCGTGATCTTGCAGGGGCCTTCGGGCAGATCGACGGCGCCGTTCCTTTCACCCCGCTCGCCACCCTGGAGGGAATGCCAGCCGCCCCAGCTCACAACGGGCCGGTCGTTGATCAACAGGAAGGAGGCGTCGTCCGTCAGCGTCGCGAAACGGAACGACCCCGCCGCGGGAATCTGCAGCCAGCCATCATAGCGCGCCAGGAGGGGGCGATCGGGGCCGTGTGGGTGGAACCCGTGAAAAATCCGCCCGACTTCCGACCGGCCCAGCACCCGGCTGTTGCCCGACCAGAGCCGCTCGAAATCCGCCAGCGTCTCGACGGCGCCTTCCGGCAGTTCGCGAGTCTCCAGGATGACGCCCGCCCGGGCTGTCCAGGGCATGCCGGTCCGGGTGGCTGCGCCATCGTCAAACCGGATCCGCCAGCGGCTTCCGGCCGATGCGTCGAACCGGATGCGCCAGGGGTCTTGCGACGCCTGCCAGAGCACCTGACGCGGCACCGCCGTTCCCGTCTCGTCGAAGACCGTGAGCGCGGGCGTTTCGGAAATCAATCCGAACGGATAGACCGCCGCATCGGCCACGGCGGAGCGCACATCACCCTCCCGCTCGACCTGAAACTCGCAGAACGCCGCAGCCGCCGACGGCCCCGGCCAGGCCAGGCCGACGGCAAGTCCCAGCCAAGCCCAGCGCCGGCTGCCGCCTTCCGCTGATTTCACTGCCCTTTGTTGTTTGACTGACATAGGCCGCTCACTGGATCATCAGCCGCGTCGCGGTCTGCGGCAGAAAGACTTCAAGGATGGCGGCGTTGTTCGAGAGGACCCCATCCGGCTTGTCGGAATGGGTGATGGAGATACGGTTGGTGCCCCAGCCCGCCGCGGCCCGCCACACGACCGCTTCCACCCGCAAGGTCGCGGTACAACCGTCCTCAAGCGCCGGAAGCGACCAGCGGTTGGTCGCAAAGCTGCCGTGCGACGCCGAGCTGCCGCGGATGCGAAGACCCACCGGCCACTCGAGATCGATCCTGACATTGCGGGCCGTGTAGGGGCCTGCATTGGTCGCGATCGCCGCGAACCCGATCCCCGCAGCCGCCTGACTTCCCGAAGGCGGGTTGGTTTCGCAACGCCACGAAACGCCAACGTCCGCAGGAAATACAAGGCCCGAGACCGTATTTGTCAGCCACGCGATCCGCGTCGATGTGCGGGTGTTGGCCATCAGGCAGGGGGCCGGTGAAGCGTTGGTCGGAACGTAGATCCAGGTCGCGCCCTGCTTGTAGTAGAGGCCGGCGATATCGTAAAGCGCTGCGTAAAAAGACGACACGGGGTTGGTGGCGAGCGTGAACGTCGAGGGGGCGACCCCGTAGTTGACGGTTGCCAGTTTCCAGCCGCTGCCGGTCTTGACGAAGCCCGGACCTCCGCTGTCGCCGCCCGAGGTCATGCACTCATCCGGGTCGCCGTTGTTGTCGAAGGTCGCCAGGGCGTAGATGCCATTGGAACTCTCGCCAACGTACTGATTCACGCCCCAGCGACGGATGGACCACCATTTGTTCCAGGCCCATTGCCAGCCGTTCGTACGGCCGCCGGTCATCACCGCATCGCCGCGCTCCATGCCTCTGCCCTGCAGGACCACAACGGCGTGGATGTCGTTGGTTTCGATGTTGATCCGGGCGTAGTTCGTCACCGGCGGCGTGAAGAAGAACACCCTCAAGTCGCTCGCGGAGTCGCTGTGCATGGACGTGAGCGTGTGCGTAACGCCCTCGGCTGAAAACTGCGCGCCCACGGCGATCTCCGTGAGATGCTTGGCCGTCAGCAGGGCATTGGAGTGAATCAACGTCCCCAGGTAACCGGCGAGCGGAACGGTCTGGCGCCATCCGCTGTCCGCCAGTTCGCCGGTCGGTTCGGTCTGGTGTTCGTCCACGGCATTCGTCACACAGAAAATCAAGGCGTCGCATCGCGGCGTTGCAAGCAGGCCGAGGACCGCGACAGTAAGCATCAGAGCCTTGGAACCCATGGTTATTCGAACTGCGATTTGAAGGTTTGGAAGAGCGTCTTGAGCTTGACGACTTCGTCCTCCAGGGTGGCGATGCGGGTTTCGAGTGCCGCCAGGCGGGCGGTCTCCTCCGCGACGGCGGTCATGGCGGCCGGCAGCGGAATGTCCGTCTGGACGACTTCAACGGCGGGCGGCGCGTCGCCCAGCAGGTGGGCGACGCGCGTCTCCTTCTGTCCCGGCTGACGCGGCAGTTCTGCAATCAGCGGACCGGCCGGACGGGCGGCGAGGCGTTCGAGGGTGGCCTGGACCTCCTCCAGCGAGGCGAAGGGGTGCAGGCGCGCGGCGCGGTTGCGCAGTTCGCCTGCGGTCTGGGGTCCCCGCAGCAGGAGTTCGCAGAGCACGGCCCGCTCGTCGGGCGCCAGCTCAAGCCGGCTGGCCAGAAGCTCGCGGTACTTGAGCACGCGGGAGCTGGCGCCGGAAAAGAACTCCAGCAGGTGCTTTCCCTGAAGGCTGTAGAGGCCCCGCGCCAGGGTCGCTTCGTCGAGCGCGATGACGGGGGCGCGATTGTTCTTCTGGTTGCAGGCCGCGAGCAGTGCGTTCACGGTCAGCGGGTAATACTCGGGCGTGGTGACCGCCTTCTCGGTCAGCGAGCCGAGAATGCGGGCTTCCAGCGGCGTGAGTTGAATCGCGGGCACATCAGTTTCCATGGTGGGATTCCTGCTGAGATCGCATGTGCTTGAGGAACGATCAGGGGCTACGAATTCATGGCGGGGTCATAGGTGCATGCGCCGTGCGGCGGGAGGGGCATGGCCCAGATGTTGCGGTACCACACGACATTGCCATGGTCCTGCAGGCGGAGATGCCCGGGCAGCTGAACGTCCGTATCGGAGGGCGCCCCGGTCATCCCTTCCAGCTCCACGTTGTTCTGGATCACGAGGCCGTTGTGCAGCACCGTCACGCGCGCGCGTTCCTTCACGACTTTGCCTTCGCAGCGGGGCGCGCGGAAGATCACGTCATAGGTCTGCCAGTGAAGCGCCGGGAGGCAGGCATTCGCCAGGGGAGCATACTGGTTGTAAAGCGCGCCGCAGTCCCCCAGTCCGGGAACATCCCAGCCGGAGCTGTCGAGCACCTGGATCTCGTACCGTCCCTGCAGGAACACGCCGCTGTTCGACTTCCGCTGTCCCGATTCCCCGGGCATGTCCGAAAGCTTGAACTCCAGATGGAGAAAATGGTCGGCAAACACCTGCCGGGTGCAGATGTCGCCGGACTTCGGTACCACCTGCACAGCCCCGTCGTCCACCCGCCAGAGGGCGGGTGTCTTGTCCATCTTCGTCCAGTTGTCCAGCGAAGATCCATCGAAAAGAATCACAGCGCCTTCAGGCGGCGGCGCACCCATCGTCTTGATTAACATAGGCTTTCTCTTTTCCCGTTCAGTCGGACCCTCTGGCGGCCAAACGCCGCCAGTGCGCTTTGCGATTTGAACATTGAGCGTTTGGGTTCTTAGACCAGTACCATTCCCCTGGCGTCCCGTCAAGGCCGATCAGCACTGCGGTGGAAATCGGGGCCCACTTGGGGGCGCGACGTGAGCATCGAGAAGTGGGCACGACGTTCAGGTGCAGATTAAAGCCGACGCTTCACGTTCAGAATCTGTGCATCGGGTACGGGATGGGGATGTACCTCTGGCCATGGGGGTTATACCCTGCCGTGCAGCGGTGTCCACACCGTGAGCGCGCCGGGCACTACCGTGACCTCGATCGGCGTGGCCCCGATGATATCACCGTCGGCCTGGACCGGCAGCGGGGCGGCGCTGCGAATGCGCACGCTACGCTTAGCCGGAATGAATTTCGCCAGGGGATGGCGGCGCCGGCCAGCGATGACGCCGAGGATATGGCGAACATAGTCCGCCGGGCTCTTCATGCTCAGAATCCAGACTCCCATCGCCCCGTCATCAATCCGGACCTTCGGGCCCCGGGGATAGAGTTGGGCGCTCAGCAACCCGCCGTTCATGATCGCCACATCCACGGCGCGGTACGGGTGAGCCTTGCCGTCCACTTCCACCACGAGATACCGGAGCCGGAATGAAAGCGCCTTTCGCAGTCCCGTTCCGAAATAGGCGAGGCGTCCCAGATGGCGCTTACTCCGACGCGAAGTCCCGTCAATGATAGCCGCGCTGATGCCCACGCTGATGTTGAGCACGTAGGCCTTGTCGCCGATGCGCATGGCATCCATGCGGCGGATCTGGTGCGGGCCGGCCAGCAGCGCCACGGCCGCGTCCAGGTCGAGCGGAATGTCCAGTTCCCGGGCGACCAGGTTTCCCGTGCCGGCGGGGATGATACCGAGCGGAATGGAACTGCCCCGGAGTCCGTCGCAGACGGCGGAGACGGTGCCGTCGCCGCCCGCCGCCACGACCAGACTGATCCCGTCGTACAATCGCCGGCGGACGACGTCCGCAATCGACTCGCCAGCTTGAGTCTCGTGGATGACGTAGTCCAAGCTGGCCGATGGGAAGTGCCGGTTCAGCGCGTCCCGCAGAAGTTGCCGAGCCTCCGCATCTTCCCGCACGTTGTCAATGATCAGGGCCTTCATGGGCGATTCCGGGTATCCCGGTTCATTTTCGGAGGTCTAGTCGCAGCACCGCAGCAGGAAGAAAATGGCGAGAATGGGGATCGGCACGCCCATCAACCACAACAGTGCCCAGCCGATTTTTCCCGACTTCGACTCACGGTTTGAAGCTTTTATCTTAGCCGATTCTCCTTTAGTAGGCAACCGCCACTCC
>CAZQKI010000193.1:6766-8654 GCA_964592855.1 uncultured Lentisphaerales bacterium | reverse complement strand
AATTTCGAGAACGAGGACGAGGACGATGCGGCAAGTCTCCTACTCGATCCAACTGCCCCGGCGCAGCCGGGGCAGAGGCCTCACTGAACCCTAAACCCTGTCTCCGGAACCCTCGGGGCGCGGCAACGATGTTGACGCGCACGCGCACCCGCGCAAAAGATAATGGACGGCATCCCGACGGAAATGCCATACTTTCACCTCCGGTTGACTCGGTGAAACGCGCAGGCCATGGGTCTGCAGACAGGCGGAATACGGACCGGTGAACGAGGATTTTTGAACCGATGAATACTGGAATCAATGGACGCGATTTACTGCTGCGGGCGGTACGCAATCAGCCGACGGAACGTGCGGCCTGGCTGCCCTTTGTCGGATGTCACGGAGCGGCGCTGCTGAACGTGGGCGCGGCCGACAGCCTGAAGTCCGCGGGGCTGCAGGTGCAGGGGCTGCTGAAGGCCCGCGAGCTTTACCGGCCGGACGGGCTGCCCGTCTGCTTTGATCTGCAGATCGAGGCCGAAGTGCTGGGCTGCCGTCTGCATTGGGCCGAGGATGCGCCGCCCGCCGTCTCCTCGCACCCGCTGGCGGAGGGGATTGCCCTGGAAGACCTGCCGAAGCTGGTCGAACAGGCCGGACGCATTCCCGTGGCGCTGGACGTGCTGCGCCAGCTCAAGGCCCGCATCGGCACGGAAGTGGCGCTCTACGGACTGATCTGCGGACCCTTCACCCTCGCCCTCCACCTGCTGGGCAACGACATCTTCCTGAAGATGTTCGACGATCCCGCCGAGGTCAAGCGCATCATCGCCTACTGCGCCGGCGTGGCCAAGCGCATGGCCGACTGGTATCTGCGCGATGGCGCCGATGTGATCGCCCTGGTGGACCCCATGACCAGCCAGATCTCGCCGGCCCACTTCGAGGAGTTCGTGTCGGATGCCGTGAACGACGTCTTCGACCACATCCGTTCGAAGCAGGGGCTCTCGGCGCTGTTCGTCTGCGGCGATGTGACCCGCAACCTCGAGGTCATGTGCCGCACGCGCACCGACAGCATCCACGTCGACGAGCAGATCGACATGGCGGTCCTGCGCCGGCTGGCCGGGGAGCAGAACAAGGCCTTCGGCGGCAACATCAAGCTGACGGTCGTGCTGCTGCTCGGCGATGAGAACGACGCGCGCCGCGAGACCCTGTCGATCCTCGACACCTGCGGCACCCGCGGGTTCATCCTCTCGCCCGGCTGCGATCTGCCTTACGCCGTGCCTCCGGCCAACCTCCAGGCCGTGGCCGCCCTGGTGCACGACCCCTATCAGCGCGAGGTGGCGCGCAAAACCCAGACCGTCGCCGGCACCGACTCCTTCAAGGACCTCAACCTGCCGGACTACGTGGCGCCCCACGGCGTGGTCATCGATGTCATCACGCTGGACTCGACCTCCTGCGCGCCCTGCCAGTACATGATGGAGGCGGTGAACAAGGCGTCGCAGAAGACGCCGGTGCGCTGCTACATCAACGAGCACAAGATCAAGGTGCGCGAAGGGATCGGCATCATGGTCAAGCTCGGCGTCAAAAGCCTGCCGACCATCTGCATCGACGGCGAAGTCAAGTTCATCTCGATCATTCCCGACCAGCACACGCTCGTAGCCGCCATCGAGGCGGCGGCGCGGCTCAAGATGAAGAGCCTGGACCCGGCCTGAACGCCGGCCGGCGCCGCGCGGGCGGCGTCGGCTATTGCGGGCTCCGCCCGCAACCTGATCGAACCGCAGATCTCCCGCTACGCGGGCGCATAACCCGACGAATACTGAACCGCAGAATGTCGAAAGAATGTCGAAGTCAAGCCCAGATCTTCAAGCCGCGCGCGTGATTCCGGTCATTCTGGTGACCGGTTTCCTGGGCAGCGGCAAGA
>CAZQKI010000193.1:0-6666 GCA_964592855.1 uncultured Lentisphaerales bacterium | reverse complement strand
GCCGCGCGCGTGATTCCGGTCATTCTGGTGACCGGTTTCCTGGGCAGCGGCAAGACCACGTTCCTCCGCCACCTCATGCAGCGGCAAGCCGGGCGCCGGTTCGTCTACCTCGTCAACGACTTCTCGGCGGTCGACGTGGATGCCCAGTTGTTGCGCGAGGCGTCCGGCGACGTGCTCTCCATCCCGGGCGGCAGCATCTTCTGCCGCTGCCTGGTGACGGAATTCATCGGCGCGCTGCGGCGCATCGCCGATGGCTTCGACACCGCCGAAGCCCCGGTTGAAGGCGTCGTCATCGAGGCCAGCGGCATGGCCAACCCGCGGGTGGCGGGGGAACTGCTGCAGGATACGGGGCTGGCGGCCCGCTTCCGACTGGCCGGAGTAATCTGCCTGGTGGACCCCGGCAGCCTCCACAAGCTGCTGCACACCCTCCCGGCCGTCCGGGCGCAGATCGAGGCTGCTGATCTGGCACTGGTCAACAAGGCCGATCTGCACGACGAAGCGACGCTCGCCCGGACGGAACAGGCGTTGCGCGAAATCCAACCGGGGCTGGCGATCCAGCGCTGCACGCGGGCTGACGTCGCCGTGCAGCCCTTCACCGGAACCAGCCAGGCGCTGCGGATCCACGGCGAGTTGGCCGGCTGCCGCGATCCCGATTATCTTTCCGCAACCGTCCGCTTCCGGCCCGGACAGCGGTGCGAGGCGGCAGCGGTTCTCGCCTGTCTGAATGCCGAAGCCGACATGCTGTTGCGCGCCAAGGGGTTCGTACCCACCCGCGAGGGTTTTGTGGTGCTCGAATGGAGCGTCGGCAACTCCGCCCTGTCCCCCGCCCCGCCGGGCATCCGCGTGGGTGCGCTGGCGATCATCACGCGGGGCGACGAGTCGGCACGGCTGGACCGGCTGGTGGCGGCGCTGGAAGGGCATCGGTGAACCACCCCCTGTTTTTCGCCCCATGACTGGATACACGGGAGACCACGATGCAACTAACTGACGGATCGACACGCGCCGCGTCAAAATCCCTCTCGCTGGTCGACGCCCGCGTGATCGAGGATACCTACCTGCTGGACCGCGCCGTTGAGCCACCCCGGTTGCAGCAGGCCGAACCGCTCGTCGAACCGGGCCAGGCCTACGGCTCGGTGCTGCACCAGCCCGACGGCGAATGGCTGATGTACTACCTGAACGGCCGCTTCAAGCAGGATCCCAACCGGCCGCAGGACAACCTGGGATACGTGACGCGGCTGGCCCGCTCCAGTGACGGAATCAGATGGCGTCTGCCGACGGTGGGAACGGTGCTGCTGGACGGATCGACGGAAAACAACGCCATCATGGGCCGTCACTACATCGATGCGGCCGGACAGGATCTGACCGGCCACACGGGGCCCGAAGGCTTCTGCGTGCTCGATGCCCAACAGCAGGCACTGCCGCATGTCCGGGGGCGCTACACCTGCCTGTTTCTGTCAGGCCCCGCCGACCGCCACGGGGGGCTTGGCCTGGCGCACAGCGATGACGGCATCCACTGGCGGGGCTATCCCGAGAACCCGCTGATCCCCGGCTGGCTCGACACCTCCGCCTGCTTTTTCTTCGATGCCCGGATCGGACGCTATGTCATCTACACCCGCCCGTCCGTGCTGGCCGGCCCCCATGGCGCCAACCGCAAGATCGCCCGTGTCGAAAGCGAGAATCTGCTGGATTGGTCGGTGCCGCGCGGCGTCCTCGATACCGACGAGATCGATGCGCCGGCCGAGCGGCTCGAACAGCACGAGGCGAAGATTCGCGGCCGCGACCGCCAATGGTACGGGATCACCGCCTTTCCCTGGCACGACCTGACGCTGGGGCTCGGCTGGCTCTACGACGCCGTCTCCGGCAACATTTCGCTCGAGTTGATGCACAGCTACGACGGGATCGACTGGCGGCGCGAGCCGCAGCGGACACCCTGGCTGGCCGACGGTACGCCCACCGGACTGAACGGCCACATGTACATCCCCATGGCCACGCCGCCGATCACGGTCGGCGACGAGATGTGGTTCTACATCAGCGCCGCGAACCGGACGCACTATCAGCCCCACGGAGAAGGCGGCGGGCCCATCCAGATCCATCTGCTTTCGCTGCCGCGCGACCGCTGGGTCTCCTACGGCACCCGTTCCGGGCGGGAGGGGATGCTGCTGAGCGCGCCGTTCGACTGGCGTGGCGGACGACTGCTGTTGAACGCCGTCATCGACGAAGGCGGCACCATCCGGACGGCGGTGTGCGACCTGCTGGGGCAGGAACTGGCCGGCTACGACCTTGACCGCATCAACCCGATGACGGGGCCGGCCGACGGCGTGGAGTTGCCGCTCAGCTATTGGGGCGAACACGACAAGCGCGTCCTGAGTCTGCCCACACGCGGCCCGGTGCGGCTGAAATTCACGCTCTGCCGCGCCCGCCTGTACGGCTGGACGCTGCGCGCCTGAACATGCCCCGGGCGCGGTTCGGCGAGGACGCCATGCCCTTTCTGCAGACGGCGCTTCCAGGGTTTCGCGTGGGATTTCGTGTGTGGTGCGGACTTGCGCAAGCGGCGCGGATGGTATACATTTCTCTCGTGTTTTGGAGACAACTGAAGGAGCGGATCATGAAACGAACGAAGGAAGGCAGAAACAACATGAGCAACTTGACCAAGGCATTACTTCTGGCGCTGCCGATCACTGTGGCAGGAAGCCTGCATCCGGCGCTGGCCCAGGAGAGCGTCGCCGCCGATGCGGCCGGCGGCAATCTCCGCTATTCGATCACCGTTTCAAAATTTGCCAACGAAGCGGGTTGGAGCGGCAAGTGGGATATCGGCGACGGCTTTACGACCATCATGACCGACGCCCTGCAGACCTCGGGCAAGTTCATCGTGCTGGGCGACGAGGAGATGCGCGGAGCCGCCATGGCGGAGCAGGATCTGGCCGCCAGCGGGCGCGTGTCCGGCGGCAAAAAGGCCCCCGCCACGGGGAAGATGACCCCGGCCCAACTGCTGGTCCGCGGTTCGGTCACCCATGTTCAGGACAGCACCTCCGGCGGCGGCGGCGGCCTGAGCTTCAAGGGCGTCAGCCTCGGCGGCTCAAAGGATAACGCCGAAGTCAACATCACGATGTATCTGGTCGATTCGCGGACAGGCCAGGTCAAAGCCTCCACCAAAGTGGTCGGCAAGTCGGCCAAGCGGGGACTGAACGTCGGCTATAGCGGGCCGGCTCTGGGCGGTCTGACCGGCGGCGGCGGCGGCCACAAAAACGACAACGTCGGCAAGGCGTGCGAAGACGCCGTGGCTCAGGGTGTGACCTTCCTGACCCAGCAGTTGGAAAAGATTCCCTGGCAGGCCTCCGTGGCGCTGGTCAAGGACGACAAGATCGCGCTGAATCGCGGATCGCGCGACGGCGTCTCCGTCGGCATGCGTTTCGATGTCGGCCAGGCCGAGGAAGTCGTCGATGACGACACGGGCGAAGTGATCGACTCCAGCATGACCCTGGCGGGCTCGGTCGAAGTCACCGAACTCAAGGAGAAGATCGCCTACTGCAAGGCGCTGAAGGGTGGCGAGGCCATTGTCAAGGGGATGTCGGCCTTCCCCGCCAAGTAGGCCTTTCTCTTCACTCGCCTTTTCGCCCGGCACGGGGTATCATCTGGCTTTTGTTCGCAAGCCAGAGGATTGTTTCCATGTCGTTTCCGAAAGTCACTTTTCAACCCGGAGATCTGCTTCAGGGATTCCGGGTTGTTTCCGTTACCCCCATCGAGAGCCTCAACGCGACGGTCTGCCAGTTCGAGCACCTGTCCAGCGGGGCGCGGGTGCTCCACCTGTTCTGCGACGACGCCGAAAACGCCTTCACCATCAACTTTCCGACGCCGCCGCCCGACGACACGGGCATGCCGCACATTCTCGAGCACATGGTGCTGGCCGGATCGGAAAAGTTCCCCGTGAAGGAGCCCTTCTTCGAGATGGTCAAGATGTCGATGGCCACCTTCATCAACGCCATGACGGGGTACGACACCACCTACTATCCCGTCTGCAGCAATGTCGAGCAGGACCTGTTCAACCTGGCCGAAGTCTATTTCGATGCCGTCTTCCACCCGCTGCTGACCCCGAAGACCTTTGCCCGCGAGGCGCATCACCTCGCCCCCGCCGATCCCGCCAACCCCACAGGCGCGCTGCGCATCGACGGCATCGTCTACAGCGAAATGAAGGGCGTCTTCTCCGACCCCGAGGCCATTCTCGCCCGGGACGCCGTCCGCCTGCTGCTCCCCGACACCTGCTACGGACGGGAATCGGGCGGCGACCCCCGGGTCATCCCCGACCTCACACATGCCCGGCTCCGCGAGTTCCATGCCACCCACTACCATCCCTCGAACGCATACATCGTCCTCTACGGGAACAGCGCCCCCGAGCGCTACCTCGACTTCCTCGCGCCGCGCCTGGCCCCCTTCACGCGCGTCGAACGGACCCCGGTACCCGAACGCCAGACCCGCTGGAGCGAACCCCGCGTCCTCCGCGACGTCTATCCCATCGGCGCCCAGGAACCCGACACCGAGAAGACCTACCTCCTGATGAACTGGCTCGTCGGCGACACGGCCGACCCCAACGAAGCCGCCCGCCTGCGCATCCTCTCGCTCCTGCTGCTCGGCCACGATGCCGCACCGCTCCATCGCGCACTGATCGACTCGCGCCTCGGCGCCGACGTCGTCATGTCCGGCGCCAGCGACGCCGGCTGCGAGGCCACGTTCCACGTCGGACTCGAAGGCGCGGAATCCGACCGCTTCGTCCCCTTCCAGGAGCTGGTCTTCTCGACCCTCCGCACGATCGCCGACACCCCCTTCACCGACGAGCAGGTCCAGACCGCCTTCCAGCAGGCCGCCTACGAAACACTCGAAATCGCCCCCATGTTTCCCCTGCACACGATCTTCCGCGTGGTCGGCGCCTGGATGGCCGGCATCGATCCGCTGACCTACCTCTACACCGCGAACCACTACCAGGCCCTGCGGGAAGCCTACGCGCAGGATCCGTGCATCTTCAACCGCATGATCCGCGAGCACCTGCTCGACAATGCCCACCGTCTCGACATCGTCCTCGCCCCCGACGCCGCGTGCGAAGGGCGCCATGAGGCCGAGCTGGCCGCGCAGCTCGCCCAACGGCGCACCACGCTGACCGACGCCGAAACGCAGGCCATCGCCGACGCCGCCACGGAGCTGGACCGCACCAACGGTGCACCCAACCCGCCGGAGGCCGTCGCCCTCCTCCCGCAATTGAAGCCCTCCGACATCCCGGCCAGACCGCTGCGGATCCCCACCAACGTCGAGTCGCTCCCCGGCGGCGGCGAACTGCTGGTCAACGACCTGCTCACCAACGGAATCGTCTACCTGCGCCTGCAATTCGATCTGACGGGACTGCCGCAGCGCCTGTGGCCCTACCTGCCGCGCTATGCCGACGCGTTCAACAAGTTCGGCACCGACCGCGCCGACTACGCCGCCATCGCGCAGCGCATCGGCGCCAGCACCGGCGGCATCCATGCCATGCTGGCCTTCAACGCCCCCGTCGACAATCCCGATCGCCTCCTCCCCGTCCTCTGCGTCTCCATGAAGACGCTCACGGAGCAGACCGGCCCGGCGCTGGATCTCCTGGCGGAACTGCTCTTCGGGATCAACCCCCGCGACCGCGAACGGATGCGCGACGTCCTCACCCAGATCCGCGCCGAAAACCGCACCGAGATGATCCAGAACGGATCGACCACGGTCCGCATCCAGGCGGGACGCAACCTGAACGCCATCAAGCATCTGGACCATGTCGCCGGCGGCCTGCCGCAACTGGCGCTGTCCGAGGAGTGGATGGCCGACTTCGAGCGCGGCAACTGCGAGGTTGCGGAAGCCATCGAGGCCATCCGCGACTTCCTGCTGAACCGCCGGCGCCTGACCGCCAGCCTCACGGCGCCGCCCGCCCCTGCCGACGCCATCCGCGCGCGGCTTGCCCTCTGGATGGGCCGCATGGCCGACACTGCCATCGCCCCCGCACCGTTCGGGTTCGCGCCGTCGGACGCCCCCTGCGTCGAGGGCCTCGCCGCGTCGCTCCAGATCGCCCATTGCGCGATGGTCATGCCCGCGCCGCACCTCTCCCATCCCGACGAGCCGCTGCTCGCGGTGGGCGCCCATCTCGTCTCGATGGACTACATGCTGCCCGAGATTCGCTTCAAGGGCAACGCCTACGGCGCCGGCTTCGGCCACCAGGCCCTCGCGGGAACGTTCACCCTCACCTCGTACCGCGACCCGCACATTGCCGAGACGATCGCGGTCTTCCGCCGCATTGTCGATTACGTGCAGCAGGTCCCCTGGAGCCAGACTGACATCGACCGCGGCATCATCGGCGTGGCGAAGCGCGACGAGAAGCCGCTGCGCCCCGGCGAAGCGACCAGCATGGCCCTGTACCGCCACGCCATCGGCGACACCTTCGAGCGGCGCTGCGCGCGCCGCCGCCGCCTGCTGGAGGCGACACCCGACACCGTCCGCCGGTCGCTGCTGGCCGCCCTCGAAGCGGGTCTGCCCCACGCCTCGGTTTGCGTGATGTCCGACCGCTCACGCCTCGAAAAAGCGCAAGCCATCCTGGGCGAAATGGCCATCGAGGACGTTGTGAAGCAACTGTAACGCATGCCGTTTCACGCCCCAACCGCCTCC
>CAZQKI010000192.1:3640-8717 GCA_964592855.1 uncultured Lentisphaerales bacterium | reverse complement strand
CGGCGAACCATGCTCATGTAGGCGTAAAAATAGCGGTCGGCGATCAACTGGTCCTCGCCGACTCCCTCCGGCGTCCGGTTGCGGATATGGTCCGCCTCCTGAACCCACGCGCCGGTATAGCTCCAGCGCGGGCTCTTGACGAAGATCCATTCGTCGGCGTTCCATTCGCCGCGCCCGAAATGGGTTTCTACTCGCATCGTTTTATCCTCCGTTGCGCCGCTGGCGAAGCCGGTGCTGCACCACAGTGCAAGCAGGCCGGAGAAAAAGAGGAATGTTGGTTTCATCGAACGGCTCATGTCCTGAACGCGCATTAACCAGCCGCGCACAAAGCTTGTGAAATCAGCCACTGCCTGCAGAGCGCGAATTGTTCGCGAAGCTCTTCGGAGTCGGGCACGCGCGCCGCGCGAACCGCATGCGCGACCGCTTCGGGCGAGAGGCCGGATGCCGTCACGATGAACCGGAGGTCATCAAGATCAATCGGATCATAGCGCATTAGCTTGCTCAACATCAGGTCGGCATCCGAAAGCCGGCTGACCGAAAGCCGCGCGGCAGCGAGTGGAATCGGCACGCGATGGATGCGCCAATCGGGGGACAGGATGACCTGGGTTTCGTCGAATAGATGGGTCATGTAGAGGCCGGACGCCTCGAACTCCGCGTTCAACCGATCCAGCGCCTTCCAGAAGTTGCCGCTGCACTCCAGCAGCTCCGCCTGTCCCAACCAGAGCACGGCGTCAACGTCCATGCTGCGGGCGAATTCCGGTTTTGGCCGGGGATAGCCGAGGGCCAGTGCGGCCCGGCCGTAGAGCGTCAATTCAACCGGCGCGTCGAGAAGCGCGTCCAGACGGAGCAATAGCCGTTCAGCATTCGTCATTGCACCAGCTCCCAGCGTTGCGCATTGTAGCCGAGGCTGGACATGACCGGCCAGGCCAGTCGCTGCCAGTGGATCACGGGCGAGCAGAGCGGACGGGTGCGCGGGAAGGCGTCGGCCAAAACCCTCCACGCCGCATGCTCGGGAGCCACGCGCAGGGCCTGCCGGGCCAGTTCGCCCAGCACGACACCGGCGCGTTCACGCCGTGCGGAGGCCAGGAGCCGCGTCAGGTCCAGGGTGCCGCGCGAAACCAATTGCGCCGCCGCCCGCAGCATCTGCGGATGATCCCGCCGCTGGAGCATGCAAATGGCCGTCACCAGATCCTCGTCCCTCAGCACCTCGCGGGGCGGGGCGGCGAACTCCCGTCCGGGAGCGCCATCCCGCTGGACGATGCAAGCGCCACGCGCATTGGCGACATCCAGCAGCCACGCCTCGATCGTGGTGGCGGACGGAGAGGGAAATTCGCTCCTGATGCCGCGCAGCCGACGGTCGAGCACGGACTCGTGAACCGTCTGCCCGAGCCGTTTCGCCAGCGGAGCGGTTGTGTCGAGCTCGTTCGCGTCAACGGCAATCGCGGCACCCGTCATGGATGCATCATTCATGGTTTGATTGTACATCGTGATGAGCGTGAAGTAAATGTTTGCAGGTTAATCGGTTGGTGGCGGGGGTGGGCGAAGAAAGCGTATGGAGGAGCGGGCGAAAGGAATATGGAACGACGATGCCAGTGCGCCAGGACAACCGTGTGTCGACCCTACCCCGGCCTGAAGGCCGTAGCTTGCTTCCGGCTGAAGCCGGGACTCCGACCTTGGCGTCTGCCTGGGAAAACAACACTCGCGCACCAATTCCCTCTGCCGGAGTTCCGCCTTCAGGCGGAAGCCTGTCAGGGGCTTCAGCCCCGGCTTCAACGCCAAGCCCGCTTTTGTCGATTTGCCCTCGCCGCATGTGCTTCCCTCGCCTCTCCTCACCAACCGATTACCCTCGTGCCGACAAACCCGAAGGTGGGATTCGTCATTCCGCCTGCCACCAGACGGCCTCCGTCGTCGGCATCGAGGCCGTGTTGCCGCCTTCGAACAGGAAGGAGATCGGCCGCACCCGCCGGGCCGCGCAGACGGGCGGCGCCTGGATCGTGAACTCGGCGGTCGCCGACGCCCACGGGGCGATCTTCGCCACCGGAACCGACTCCTGGTCGTAGAACCACCCTTCGGGCAGACGCACCGTGATCCGCCCCTCGATCGCTCGGCCGGACACGTTGTGTACCGTGACCTTGACTTTCGCCACTTGATTCGGTGTGAGCGTCACGAGCCCCGCCACGCCGCGCCGGGCGCCGGGAAACTCCAGCGAAAGCAGCGGCACCGATTCGCTGACCGCCAGCAGCGTCGCGTGCGATACAAATCCCGGCACCTCCAGCGCGATCTGACCGTCGGCAAACGTGAACGGCAGATCCGCGGCCTGCCGGCTGCCGCCGACGAGGCCGAAGAGCTTCCTGGGCGGCTTGACGCCGGCCGGCCAGGCGATCTTCAGCGGGAATGCCGGAAGTGGCGCGTCGTTGTAACTCGTCAGCGTGACGATGCCGTTCCCCTTGCCGTCGATCAGCGGGGCTTCGACCCGCAGCTTGCCGGCCTGCCGCTCCGTGAGCCCGCCGGCCACGGCGAGCTTCTTCACCCCGGCGAATTCGAGGAAGGCGTCGAGCAGACGCGGCGCCGAGAGATCGGAATGGGTCGAATCCCATTCATAACGGGTGCATGAGCCTCCGTAAAGCGAGCCCAGCATGGTGGAGACGTAAAGGCTCTGTCCCTTGCCGGTCTGGTTGACCACCACACCCGGATGACCGCCGAAGACCATGCCGATGACCTCGCCCGCGGTGCAACTGACCGCGCACGCGCCATAGCCGCTGAACATCCAGTTGCCCAGCATCTTCGCAATGGGATGCGTCGCATCCCACTGCTGCCAGGTCTCCATGACGGTGTTGTAAAGGGTGTCGGGGTTGATCGCCGAAACGGTCATTTCTCCATAGCCCTGCGGCGACTCTTCCAGCTTGATCGCCGCGACCCGCTTGGTCTCGCGCGAACGGATGCCGAAGAGGGAGATCAGCTTGTCCTGGCGGTGACCGAGTTCGGTGTAGGCGCCCGGCCAGGTGTCGCCGATCACCACACCGCCAGCGTTGACCCAATCGATGACGGCGTCGCACGCCTCGGACGAGATATGCTGCGCGTCGACAAAGACCACCGCGCCGACATCCTTCAGCAGACCGTCGCGGATCTGCAGATCCGTGATGAAAGTGACAGGATAGCCTCGGCCCCGCAGCATTTCGTAGACGTGGTACGGGCTGTCGATGCCTTCGCCCCAGGCGGATGCCAGCGGCGCCTTGGAAAGCGTCATGTCGATCTTGTTGTAGAAGATCGCGACCGGCTTGACCGGGCAGACCTTCTTCGCTTCGACAACGATGTTCTCGATACGGTGGATCTCGTGCATGGCATCGCTGAAGGCCCCGAGCTTGTCGCGCGGGGACATGTCGGTGTTCGTCAGCGCCCACTTCGGGTAGGAGTCGTGGGCGCCGCCCTCGTGGAATTGGAACAGCGAGATGCCCTTGACGCCTTTGCCGAACATCGTCCAGTAGGTCCGGGCCGCCATCGCCACATCCTGGTTGTGCGTGTTCCACTCGCGCACCAGCATCTTCTTGCCCCGTCCGAGCGAATCGATCAGATCGACCTCGGCGCCCATGAAGTCGTCGGCGCAGTAGCCGTCCCAGGAGACGTGATCGGTCTCCTTGAGGCCGACGAGGATGAGATCCTCGAAATTGTTGGGGCGGCGGCGGGCGAAGTCGCTGGCGAAGAGGTCGAGGTTGGAGAACTGGGCCGTCGCCGGCCGCTTCTGCGGATCGACGGCATTGACGACAGCGACGCTCCGCGCCACGGCCGCGGCGAAAACCTTGCTGGAGAAGTCGCGGAATTCGAGCCAGTTGGCCGTGTTGGTCTCGGCATTCGGCGCCGGGACGATCTCGGCGAAATCCGTGAAGCCGGCGCGCCAGGCGTCGTTCAGCTTCGCGATCGAGCCGTACTTCCGCTTCAGCCAGCCGCGGAATTCGGCGATCGAATGGCTGCTGTAGTCCAGCGAACCGCCCGCCTCGCCGGCGACGCTCCAGGACAGGATCGCCGTGTCGCCGACTTGCGGCAGCATGACCGCCGGGCCGTATTTCGCGGCGTCCTCGATCGCCGGCGGGTAGCTGAGGCTGAAATTGACACCCGCAGTCCCGGCCCCGTTCACAAAGCGCCCCTCGGGGGCCTTCACGGACTTCACGAACTCCGGGCTGTGCGATTCGAAGCTGGCGCCGCGCCCCGTGGTGAGAATGCCGTAGTTGCCCTCCGCGCCGCCGGACCCGCGCCCCCCCTGCTGGCGGTTGACACCCATCAGCACCATGGCGGCGGGATCGAGATAGATCGAACCGTTCTGGATCAGATTCGCCTCGAACTGCTTGCGGGCGTCCGCGACCCCCGAGTAGAGCGCCGTGTGCAGCCGATGTACCGTGACAGGCTGCAGACCCCGGGGCGGCTCCGACGGCTCCTGCGGCGGCGCGGCGGAGACCGCCGGATTCTGCTTCGGGTCGAATGCCGGATCGTTGCTGACGTAAGCGGCCGCGACGAGCTTCCGCCCGCCGCCGCGGGCGACGGCCCCCGACAGAACCAGCGCATAGGTTCCGGGATATTCAAGGTTCAGCTCGATGCGGAGCCACTGGAAGCCCGCTTCGCGCACGAGCACCTGTTCGAGGTAGGGCTTGGCGGGGGCCAGCCGGTGGAAGGGGGCGTCGAGGCGCTCGGCGCGCACCGCCTCGCCGTTCGGCGCCCGCACGATCACCAGGAAATTGGCCGCCTTGTCCTTGTCGGTATGAATCTTCAGCCAGACTCGGTGCGCGCCGGAGGCGGTCACGGCAAACGGGATGGGAGGCGACTCACCCGCGCCGCCCGCCAGGAAACGCCCGCCCGGCACCTCCTTGATCTCCGTGAACTTCCACGCTCCATTCGTGACCCCCGCCTGCGTCAGGTCGAGCTGCTGCGAATACGGAGCCGCCCCGGCCGCCACACCCAAGGCCAGAAACCCCAAAATGCACAAAATATGCAACCTGCCCGGTCTCATTATCATGCCTCTTCTCCAAAACCCCAATCTAAGAACCAAGAACCAAGAACTAAGAACCAAGAACTAAGAACCAAGAAC
>CAZQKI010000192.1:0-3540 GCA_964592855.1 uncultured Lentisphaerales bacterium | reverse complement strand
CTAAGAACCAAGAACTAAGAACCAAGAACCAAGAACCAAGAACCAAGATCTAAGAACCAAGAACCAGGAACCAGTATCCCCGAACCCCGAACGCGAAAACACTCATTCCGACAGGTTTAAGGGTTCGCCGGCCATCTTGAAGGCGGGCCAGTCCTTCGCGTCGAGCGTGAAGAACAGCGTCCGTCCGTCCATGGTCCCGCCGTTCACGAACAGCCAATCGCCCTCTCGGACGACAGCGCGGACCAGCGGCACATCCGGGACTTTTCCGGCGCCGACGACGGCGAACGGTTTGGCCGGGTCGGAGAGGTCGACCGGCAGGATGCCGTTCTCGCCCGCCGCGAGCACCGCATATTTTCCGACGGGGAGCACGTCGTAGGCATAGCTGCCGTAGTAGCCGCCGTCGGGCACCGTCGTGAATTCGGCATGGGGCGACAGCTTGCCGTCGGGGGCCATCGTGAAGACGGCGAGAAACGACCCGCCATTCGCGACGAACACCTTGTCGCCATCGACCCGGACCCGCGCCGCGCTGCCGCGCTTCAGCCGCTGCGAGGCGACGATCCGGTTGCCCAGAATGACGTTCAGCCCCTGCGTATCGTCGGCGCTGACCAGAAACGTCTTGCCGGCGACCTGGCACAACGCCACGCCGCGCGAGAACGGCGTCGCCACGGCGGCCTTGACCACCGGGGCCTCCGGCTTCGAGATGTCGACCGTCACCACGCCTTTGCGGCGGCAGGCGAGGTAGGCGTCGTTCCCGTCGAGGACGATCCCCTGCGGCCCGTATTCCGGCGCATCGGCCACGGCGGTCTCGTAAACAATCCGCATCGCCGCGGGATTGGCGATGTCGATGGCGACGAGGCGCATCCCGTCGACGACATAGGCGATGTTTCCGGCGAGGGCCAGATCCTGCGGAAACCCCTTGAGTTCGACGGAGGAGACCACCTTGGGCGCGGCGGGGTTGGCGACATCGATGGCGACGAGGCGTTTGGCCTTCGCAAACGATTCGGCCCCGGCCGTGGTGAAGACGATGCCGCCCTTGACCGCGATCCCCGCGCCGCCCGGCAGCAGGTCGTCCTTGGCGCCGTAGGCCGACGCTTCATCCGCGCAGAGTCCTGTCGCGGCCAGCAGCAGGGCCAGAAGACCGAGAACCGCGGCAAGGGGTCGCGACACCGGGGCTGAAGCCCCTGCTTGGCTTCCGCCTGAAGGCGGGACTCCGGCTACGAATGGATGGTCAGCCGGTGCGATCGAAATTCGGATTTGTTCATTCATGTCTGCACGCCTCTCTGTCTCACGCCTCATGTCTTCACGCATCACGTTTCACGCCCTCTTCCGTCTCCCTCTGCGGTCTCCGCGTCCTTCTGCGCGAAACTTCCCCCAGATCCCCGAACCAAGAACCAAGAACTACGAACCAAGAACCTCTTCACGTTTTCACTCATCACGCCTCACGCTTCACGTTTCACGTTTCACGCATCACTTCTCAACCGTTCCCACAATCTTCCACGCATTGACGCGCGAATACTTCCGGGCATACAGCCGATCGCCATCGATCTGGAGCTCGGTGAAGTTGGCCGGCTGGTCGGGCGCTCCCCCCGCCTGGTCCGAGGAGTACTCGGCAACCGGCACGGGCTTGAGCGGATCGGAGACGTCGAACTGTCGGATGACCGTTCCGTCGCCCAGGAACAGCCGGTCCCCGTCGGTCGCCAGCGCGGTGACGCCCTTGCGGATGAATCCCTCCAGGGCGGTGACGACGCCGGTCTCGGTGGCGTAGGCCAGCAGGATGTTCTTCGCCCCCGTGTTGCCCGACGGGATGTAGAGGGTGTTGCCCACGCACGCGATGGCGCAGGGACTGTCGGCCGCCTTCGAGTCGAGGAGCTTGATCTGCGCGGGGTCGGAGGCATCGAAGACGTAGAGCGCGCGGGTGTCGATGGCATAGAGCCGGTTGCCGCGGAGGATCACGTCCAGCATCGGCCCCTGGTTGGTCTGGCAGGCATAGGTGCCGAGCGTCTTGACCTCGGGCATTTTCGAGATGTCGGCGATCGACACCTGCCGGCCCTGCGCCAGGGCGGCGCGGGTCCCCTCGACAGAGACGCCGAGGAAGGGGGCGGTCGCCATTCCGGCGGCTTTCGGCTGCAGCGGTTCGCGGATATCGATCAGCGCCCCCGAGAAGAGCAGGTAGTTGCCGAAGCGCCGGATGCCATAGGGGCTCAGGAGGTTGTAGGCGCCAAAGGATTTCCGGCTTTGCTGCGGATCGGGGGTGACCGCGAAGTCGACCATCAGCACCTGGTCGGGACGTCCGCCGGGGTCGGGCTTCCGCTTGTCGAAGGCCAGCAGCGCGTTGCCGCTGCTCAGGTAGATGGCATCGTCCGTGACCTCCAGTCCGCCGTCGCTCCGGCAGACGGGAATGGTTGCGCGAACCCGCAGTTCCGGCGAGGAAGCGTCGAGGATGGAGATGGCGCGGTTGTAGTCGTTCGTCATGACGAAGAAGTACTTTCCGTCGAATTCGAACTGTGGGGACACCTCCTTGGGAATAGCGAACTCCCGGGCGACTTTCAGCGTTCCCTGGGTCAAGTCCGCGAGGAGCCGAAGCTTGTCCGCGGTCTTCATGAAGATGCCGCCGCTGGTTTTCCGGAGTTCCAGCACATTCTCCTCCCTGGCCTTTTCCGTCAGCGTGTTGCCGGTCGCGGCGTAGAGGGTGAGGACGTTCTTCCGGTCCAGAACCAGGAACATCCGGTTGGCCCCGTCGCCGGCGGTCATGACAGATTTGATCGGCGTGGCCAGTGTGGCGAGCTCAGTCAACGCACCCTTTTCCGATAGCACGGAGAGGACGGCGTTGCTGAAGATGAAGAACCGTTCGCCGTCGGACTGGATGTTCTTGATGTCGGGCGCAAAGTCGTATTTTTCGAGGAGGGGCGCGGAGGGATTGGAGATGTCGAACAGCCGCTTGGCCGAATTTCCGACGACCAGGAGCTTGTCGCCGGCGACGAGGGCGCTCCGGCCAGGCCCGCTTTTGGGCGAGAAGTCCAGGAGGAGGTTCCGTTCGAGCGCCAGTTTTCCGCCCGAGGCGTCGAGGACGAAGAGGCCGAACAGGCTGGGGATGTACATCGTATCGCCCTTGCGCACGGGCGCGTTGACGTAGCCGGGCAGCACCACGCCCGATTTGAGCTTGGGATGATCTGGATCGGCGATGTCGAAGGTCATGATCCCGTAGCCGCGCGTCCAGCCGGAGAAGGCGACCAGGTCGCCGTTGATCAGCGCGAGCTGGATCAGCGCGCCGTTCGGATAGATCATCGTCCGTTCCGGTTCACGCGCCGGTCCGGCGAGCAGCACGGGCGGGAGGAACAGCGCGGCGCAGGCCGCAAGTCTGCGGATTCCCATTATCGTCATGTCAATTCCCCTGTTGTTGTACCCCGTCGGCCATTTTCGCTCATGGTAATGAAAGGACGGGGGGCGCATGCCGGTTCTGTTGATGCGTCAATCTTATCTTAATCCTAATCTTAATCCTAATCTTAATCTGTCCAACGAACCGCTTTCCTTTTTCCGCCT
>CAZQKI010000191.1:6279-8720 GCA_964592855.1 uncultured Lentisphaerales bacterium | reverse complement strand
GGCGTCGCTCCGAAAAGGAAGGAGTCGACGTGATGCGTTCGATCGTCCACCTCGGCAATGTAGGTCTTGCCGTGCAGCAGGATCGAGGCGATGGGAATATCGAAGCCGGTGAAGCCGTTGATGCCGCGGCCGCGGTAGTCATTGGGCATGAAGAAACTGTCCAGCCACGGGCACTTCAGGACGGTGGCGAAGTCCGCATGCGGTCCGGTGTGATAGCGGAAACCTCTGCCCCCAGGTTGGTAGCCGGCCGGGGTGCGCGTAAAGACTCGGCCATGGGAGGCCTCTTTGAATGCCCTGGCCATCCGGTCGATGAGGCGTGTAACCGCCTCGCTGGAGTAGAGGCAGAAATCCTGGCGCTGCAGGCCCTTCGCCGGATCGTAGAACTCATAGAAGTCACCGCGCACGCGCTCCTCGGGCGACGGAACCTCGGCGGTTTCGAAAGTGACCGAGTCCTGCTTCCATGCCGCGCGCAACGTTTTGACGGTTCCATAGCGCGTGCACAGCCATTCGCGAAAGCCCGCCCGGAACACGGGACTGTAATCGCTGTAGCCTTCTCCCCAATGCGGGAACCACTCGCAGCAACCGCCACTGAAACGCAGTCCCACGAAACGCCAGCCCTCGGGGTGCTCGCCACAGAAGCGAACCAGGTCGCGCGCCGCCTTCTCGGCTGCATCCCAATAGAGTTTGGAGGCAAACGAGACGACGTTCGTCCGTTCCGTGGCTCCACTGCGCTGACGCACCTGCACCATCTGGTCCGGGTGCCGCTTGATCCACCACTCGGGAGCGTCGAACCGGAATCGGCAGTGAAGACGCCCGTTCGAATCGAGGGCCGCAAGCTTGCGCAGGTAAGCGTCGACTTCCGACCAATCGAACCGCCCATCCTCTTTCCAGACCCGGCGCAGTTGGGGGCCAAATTCCGATGTCGTATACACGGCGCAGCCGGCGCTGAAAAAGGAGGACGGGGGCAACTTGGCCCCGACCCCAGGGGCCAGGTCGCCGGAAAACCGGGCGACCGCGGTCTGCGCGTCGTCGAAGCCCTCGCGAAACACGATCTTGCCCGCCCCGTTTTCGATCACCAGGTCGTCGGCTGTCCCATTCGCCTCATGCGCCGCGAAGACGACTTGAACGAACTCCGTCATCGGGTCCGGGTCGGTCCAACGGCCCAGTGACACGCCGTCGGCTTCGAGATCAAACACCGCGCGACGCTTGACCAGTCGCAGTCGCACCGCCGCGCCCGGTCCGCTCCCCGCGCGCTGGTGAATCGGACCCGGGGCTGATGGAATAATCGACTGGGAGTGCACGGTGCAGAGGGCGGCCTCAACCGGATCCAGGACGATGGAATACCGTTTGAGCGCTCCGTCGGCCTTGTGGCCTTCGACCACGAGGTAGCAGCAGGCTTTCGGACTCACCGGATCTTCACAGGTCAGCGTACAGGCAACAGCGAAAGCGTTGCCGAGTCCTTCGGGCGCCGCAGCCCGCACGCGCACGCCCGGCTTCAGTCGGAGGCGGCCATCATGGATCTCGCCGAGTTCGCTGCCGCCCGGCTGGCCCATGATCGGCACGTAGGGGTTCCCATCCAGCAGCCAGCCTGGCGCACCGTTCACCGGCGCCACCTTCAGCCCGGATGAGCCTGTTCCCCGGGGACTTCGTGGGTTCTTATTCATCGTCATGGCATCCTCTGTCTGGACGGCGGCATACGGGGGCTCCGCGGAATGCCCGCGCGATGCAACACGTCGACGAGCCGCTGGCTGATGCGGGCCTGATCCTGCTCCGTGTCCAGGATCAAGGCATCCGGGCTGCCCGCCAGGGCATATGCGGCCTTCGCCCAGACGAAGCGCCGCGCAAGGTCCGCTTTGCCGAGGGGCCGCGTCATCTGGTCCACGGCACCGACAAAAGCCACCGGTCGTGGCGCCACCAGCGCCGGAAGATCGGGAATATCGTAGTCTTTCAGCGCACCGGGCGTCCAGAAATGCTGGAACTGGTTGTAGTAGGGGTTGTCGGTAATCAGGCGGTAGGAGGCAAGGGTCCGCACGGCGGCCACGGCCACCACACGCGGATCGAGGGCCGCCGCTTTGAGAGCCTCGATGCCCAGCCGCCCCTCGCCGACCACGGCGAATCCGCGTCCGAGCAGACCACGCGAGTTCAGCCAGTCGCCGGCCCGCAGGATGTCGAGCACACGCATTCCCGACCGGGTGCGCCCCACGCCCAGCGCGCGGATGGCGAGAAGCTCGTGCCGCCACAGCTCGGGGATATAGGCGCACATCCCCTTGCGGTGACGGTCCGGAAACGGGGGCGTGTCGCAGAGCGCGCCTTCGCCCGTGTCGCGCACATCGAGGGAAAGCACGCGAAAACCGCTGCGTGCCAGGAGGACCGGCAGGCTGTCCGCATCCAGCGTCCTGGGCTTGCCCTCCTCGCTGGCGTGAACCACGACCGGCGCGTCG
>CAZQKI010000191.1:0-6179 GCA_964592855.1 uncultured Lentisphaerales bacterium | reverse complement strand
CGGCCGTCCTCCGACTCGCGTCCGAACCAACGGTTGAGCCACGCGTAGGAGGCTTCACGCTTGGGCGCAAACAGATTGTGGACGCCATCCACCAGAACCAGATCCAACCGCTCGGGACAACCCGCCGCCTGATAGAACGGCTTCAGGATGTTGAGCGAAACACGATGGTACGCCTCTTCCCCGGACGTCTCGCCCACGATGATGCGGCACGGCCGCGGGGCAATCAGCGACAGGAGATCGCGCTCCGGCGGCTGGTAGCCGCGCAGGAGCATGTTTTCGCAACTCCCGCCGGGATGCGATGCCGCGCACGCCGCCACGCGGGCATCCACCGCCGTGATCAGCAGCGTCATGATCCCGCCGCCGGAGTTGCCCATGACGCCGATGCGCCGGGGATCCACTTCGGGCCGGGTCAGCAGGTAGTCGATGCAGCGGATGCCATCCCAGGTGCGGTACCCGGCCAGCGTGGTATCGGTCAGCAGGCAGGGCTTGCCGGTCCAGTGGTGCTGGCAGACCGTCAGCCGCACGAGGTGACGGCCGGTGTCCGGATCGATGCATTCGGAGCGCTCGCCCTGACCGGTCGGATCGAAGATCAAGGCCACGTTGCCCTGCATCGCCAGGCAAATGCCTGCCGCACTGTAGGGGCGGGCGCATTTCCCGTCCGCCGCATGTCCGCATGGAATCAAAATTCCCGGCACGGGCGAAGTCCGTCCCCTGGGCAGGTAGAGATTGGCCGTGACGTAGTAACCGGGACGGCTTTCCAGGATGATCTTCTCCACGGTGAACTTCGGCCTGTCGATCCGGCCCACGACGCGCGGACGGAGGGGCGTGCGCTCAGGGAAATCGCCGAGCAACTCCGCCAGACGGCTGCGCACGCCCTTTTGCCACCGGCACACATCGGCGGGCGTTCGCAGACGCGCGATCGCCGCATCGAGCCGGCTCGCGCGCTCGCTTTCCGCCGCTGCCAGAAAAACGTCAAATGCGCGTGTGGCCTGCGCACGCTCCGGCTGCCGTGCAAATGCACTCATGCTTTTCATGATTTGCTTTTTGCGTCTCGCTTGGATTCCATTTTCCAGACCGCCGTCTCGCCGAACTTCAGGGTCACATCGAAGCGATCGGTACCGTTTGCGACCCTGGCGCCGGTCATGGCATCGATCACGGTCGCCCGGCGCGGCAGCCGGACGGTGCGCAGACCGTCGTTCGAGGCGCAGAGGGTCAGCAGCCAGTTGTTGGCGGCGACGAAATCGTCCATCTCCGAGTAGATGTGGACGCCGGCCTCGCGGGCGATGTTGCGGATCACCGTCGGCGGCAGCACGGGCACGGAACAATACACGCTGGTCCAATCGGCCATCGGCTTCACGGCGAACGCCGGCTTGCTGTTGTGGACATCGCCGCCCCAGCCGAGCGTGGTCGCCTGCGGATCGTCCACGTAGAAGAGCGGGTAGAAGCCCTCCCACGTGTTGAGTCCCGTCCCCGCGGGGATCCCGCGGTTGTACGGATGCGCGCCGGCGGAAAGATGAAGATGGAGGTGCAGGTGCTCGTAGGTCTCGCGGCAACGGATGCGCATGCCGACCAGCTTGCTGATGTTCTCGGCGCCCACGCTCCGCTCGCCGACGACGCCCGGCGCGTAGATCCAGAGCACCGTGTGTCCCTTCGTGCAGATCTTCCGCTTGATCAGCCGGCGCTGGGCGTCGGTGAGATGGAGCGCGTCCTGTACGATGTAGAGCTTGTAGTCGCGCGCCAGGGCCAGATCGTCCACGAGCAGGCGGTCGTGCGGTGCGCCGATGCGCGGATAGCACAGGTGCATCTGCTGGTTGTTGAGCGTATCGTAGAGCAGGGAACCGTCCCGCACATGGCAGGTGGAACGGGGGTTGAGGATGACCGCAATCTCGGCCGTCGGGGTGCGGTCGTGGCGCGTCGATTCCTGGGCGATCACGTTCAACTTGCGGATGACCGACTGGGTCTCATCATCCTCGAACCAACCGGCGGCCCAGTCCTTGAACTCGGCGCCCGAGGCCTGGCAGATGGCCGCGGCCACGGTCCGCTTGAGTGCCTGCGCGGTGTGCCAGGGAGACTCCGCGGTTCCGAACAGGAACGACTCGACAGGGTGGGTGCGGTCGTCCACCTCGGTGATGTACGTCTTGCCATGGAGCAGGACCGAGGCGATGGGGATTTCGAAACCGGTGAAGCCGTTCACGCCCCGGCCGCGGTAGTCGTTGGGCATGAAGAAGCTGTCCAGCCAGGGGCACTTGAGGACTGCGGCGAAATCGGCATGCGGTCCGGCATGGTAGCGGAACCCGCGGCCTCCAGGCTGATACCCGGCCATCACACGCGTGAAGACACGGCCGCTGGAGGCTTCCTTGAATGCCCGGGCCAACCGTTCGATGAGACGCGTGACCACCTCGCTGTAATACAAACCGAAATCCTGCCGGTGCAGCCCCTTGGCGGGATCGTAGAACTCGTAGAAGTCGCCCTGCACACGTTCGGCGGGTGTCGGCAGCGTGGCGGTACCGAACGTGACGGCAGCGTCCTTCCAGGCTGCGCGCAGTCTCCCGACCGTGCCGTAGCGGGTCTGCAGCCACTCGCGAAACCCGTCGAGGAAGGCGGGACTGTAGTCGCTGTAGCCGGCGCCCCAGTGCGGGAACCATTCGCAGTGCCCGCTCGAGTACAACACGCCGACGAACCTCCACCCCTCGGGGTGCTGAGCGCAATACCGCACCAAATCCCGTGCCGCCTGCTCCGCCTCGGCCCAGAACGTTTTGGACGCAAAGGAAACAATGCCCGTAGATGCCGTTTTTCCGTCGGCCTGCCGCACGTGAACCATCTGATCGGGATTCTGCCGGGCCCACCACGCCGGCGCGTCGAAGAAAAATCTAAACTGAATCCGTCCGCTGGGATCGAGCGCCGCGAGTTTGCGCAGGTAACCGTCCACCTCGGACCAGTCGTAGGTTCCGTCAGCCTTCCAGACCAGACTCAACTGCGGCCCATGTTCCCAGGTCGTGTAGACGTCGCATCCGGCGGCGAAAAACGATGAACCCGGCAGCGGACCCAGGGGCTTCAAGTCGCCGAAGAACCGCCGCCTGACCGCCTGCGCATCGTCGAACAATTCCCGGAACACGACCGTGCCGGAGCCATTCGTCAAGGTCAGCGCTTCGATCACGACGGGTGCGGCCGCTCCCACCAGCCAGATCTGGTCAAGCCTGGCCATGGGATCCGGATCGGTCCACTCGCCCGCCGCGGTCCCGTTGACCTCGAACGCGAGCGTTGCACCGCATTTTGCGAGGCGCAGGCGCACGGGTTTGCAGTGAACCTGCCGGACCGGTGCGCCGATGACGCACGTTCCCGCCGGGGTGAGAATCTGGGAATGCGCGGCCCACAACCCCGCCCGGCGCGCGTCCAGCTTCATGGAATAGCGCTTGGGCCGGCCCTGGGCATTGCGGCCATCGAGCAGCACATAGGGCCCGGCCTGGCCCGTGTCGGGGCTGTCGCAAGACAGCGTACAGGCCAAGGTAAAACGGCTCCCCAGGCCGGCCGGCACGGTTGTCCGGACGCGCACCTCGGCCGGCAACCGTAGCTTGCCCTCCTGAATGTCAGCCAATCCGCCACGGCCCGCCTGGGCCAGGATCGGGACATACGGCTCTCCATCCAGCAGCCAGCCGGGTGCGCCCTTGACTGCGGCGACTTTGAGAACCGACTGGGGCTTGGATCTCCCGGTCCCGGTCGCACGGTCGGAACGCTCTGGGTTTTTGCGTTTTTTCTTCTGGGTCATCGGGTTTGCCCTACCGGACCATGAGGACCGTCCCCGGCGGCAGGACAACGCCCTCGTAAGCCCCCATGTCGGGTTTGCCGTTCTGCATGCGCGCGAGCCCCTGCAGATCGACGGCGGTGGCCATCCAGGTTTCGTAGACGCCCGTGTCGGCGCAGGGCGAACCGAGCCGCAGGCGGTAGTCGCCCGGCACCCAGGCGAGGCCGTAGCCGCTGCCCGCCAGGACGAAGCGGGGATCGGCCGTCCGGTTGCCGGCCACGCCGTCCGTCAGTTTCGGCGAACAGGAGTAGGCGAAGTTGGTCACCGTGCCGGCGATGTCGTTGGCGGCGGACGACGTCAGCCGGTTATAGGCGACGATCATGTTGGTGGCCAGTCCGCCCTGCTGGTAGACGCCCCCGCCCGCCGTCCCCGCCGTGTTCCGAACCACCGTGCAGTTGCTGAAGCGCGACGACGACAAGAAGTTGACGCCGCCGCCGTAAACCGTCGCCTCGTTGCCGGCGATCAGGCAGTTCTGGACGGCCGCGATCTCATTGTAGATGCCGCCGCCGCGGAGCGCCCGGTTGTTGATGACGCGGCAGTTGCGGATGGTCGAGGCGTAGGTGGTCGCGGCGAGGCCGCCGCCGTAGCTCCCGATCGCCGTGTTGTTGGCGAAGAGGCAGTCAACGACGAGTCCGCGGTACACCAGCAGGCCGCCGCCGCGGTAGCTGCCGCCGCCCTGGCTGTTGCCGATGAACTGGCAGTTGCTGACGACGGCGTTCTCATAAAGCAGCGCCATGCCGCCGGCGGAGCGATTGGCGTTCACGTTCCCCGCAATCAGACAGTTCCGGAACAGCATTCCCTTGACGGTGGCCCGGTCGACGTACAATCCCGCTCCTTCGGCGCCCGTCAGGTAGCCGTTGGTGATGGTGAAGCCGTCCAGTCCGCTGCCGCCGGCCGCCGCCGTGAAGCGGATGACGCGGTGATAGACGGTTGGATATTCCCCCTTGAGCACCGTCGCGGCCGCTCCGTTGACGCTTCGGATCGGCAGGGCCTTGCCGACCACGATCTCGGCCGGCGCCGTGTAGACGCCGTTGCTGACGACCAGTTCGACCGTGTAGCCGCTGCCGGCGGCGTCGATCGCCGCCTGCAGATTGGTGGCGGCCTTCGCCCAGGAATCGAACGGCGATGCATGCGCGCCGTTGGTCGCGACGTAGACGGTGGCCGGGTGAACCTGAATGTTGAGCGTGCGGGACGCGGTCGAGCCTGCGGTGTTGGTCACCTCCAGCGTCGGGGAATACGGCGTGACGCGGGCGGCATAGGTGTGGCGGATGAGGCGATCCGACGACCATCCGCTGACGTTCCCGTCGCCGAAGGTCCAACGGTAGACGGCGCCGGCGGTGTTCGTGCCGTCGGCTGTCCCGTCGAAACCGACGGACAACGGGCCGATGCCGACGGCGGGCGTGGCGGCGAACTGGCACGACAGCGGCCCGCCGCCCGGCATCTCGTAGCATCCCATGTCGATCTGCCCGCCCAGGGGCCGCACACGGAACAGGCCGGCCAGGTCGCGGGTGGTGATGACATCGGCGGAATTGTTGCCGGTGTCGATGCAGGGCGATGTCGACGCGAGCGTGTAATCGCCCAGCACCGCGGTCAGCCCCGTTCCCGAGCCCGGAGCGGCGAACGCCGGCGCATTCGTGGTGTTGCCGTTCACGCCATGGGGGAGTTCCGGGGCGCAGGAGTAGCCGATCGCCGTCGTGGCCGAGTAATAGTCGTTCGAGACGGGAGCCGAGTTGCCGGAGATGATGCAGTTCAGCAGGCTGTTGGCCGTCGTCGAGGCGTTGTTCACGCCTCCGCCGTTGGTGCCGGCCTTGTTGCGGATGATCGTGCAGTTGCGGACGTACTGCGTTTTGGCGGCACCGGACAATCCACCACCAGCCTTGCCGGCTTCGTTTCCGGCGACCAGACAATTCCTGATGTTTCCTTCGCTGTATTGGATTCCGCCACCGGAACTGGCAGATGCAATATTGAAAAGAATCTCACAGTTATCAATAAGGCCCCGGTTGGCATTGACACCGCCTCCGCCTTCATGTCCCGTGCGGTTGCCGATAATGCGCGAGAACAATAACTTGGATCCGGTATTGGCCAGTGTAATTCCTCCGCCGGAACTCCGTGCATAATTGTTGCTGATCAGGCAGTGCGTGACGGTGCCGTTGTTCACGTAATTACCTGCGTAGCGCGAACTTGAGTTGGCGATCAACATGCAATTTGACACCACACCGTTGCCCGCGTTCATGTATAGCCCCGCCCCTGTTCCGTTGTCAGTCACTTGAACATTGTTCGATATCACACAATCGTGGAGAAATGGGGATCCATTCACGACCATGACGCCGGTGCCTCGCTTGACCTTGCCCGAGGCGCCCATAGTGTCATTGCCTTC
>CAZQKI010000190.1:0-8771 GCA_964592855.1 uncultured Lentisphaerales bacterium | reverse complement strand
TGGCCGACCTGTCGCGGGTCAACAACGACATGAACAACCTGCTGGCCGGCACGGGCATCGCCACGGTGTTTGTGGATCACCAGTTGCGCATCCTGCGCTTCACCCCGTCCGCCACCCGCCTCATCAACCTGATCCTTGCCGATGTGGGACGGCCCGTCGGCCACATCGTTTCCAACCTGAAGGGCTACGACCGCCTTCCGCAGGATGTGCAGGCCGTGCTGGACACCCTGCTTCCCAGGGAGGCGCAGGTGCAGACCGCGGAGGGCAAGTGGTACGCCATGCGCATTCTGCCCTACCGCACGCTCGACAACGTCATCGAGGGCGCGGTGATCACCTTCGTGGACATCACGGAGCGCAAGCTGGCGGAGGATGCGCGGCGCGAACTCGAGCAGAAATTCCGAGCGCTGCACGAGCAGTCGAGTCAGACGTGTCCGACCGGTTCGGCAAGTCCGACGAAACCCAAAAAACAGAGAAAGACCCCATGACCAACGATCTGCGCAAACAGGCCGAGGCCAGACTCGCCCTGTCGCCGGAACCCCTCGCGGCCACCTCGCCCGCGGAAACCCAACGTCTCCTCCACGAACTGCGGGTGCACCAGATCGAGCTGGAGATGCAGAACGACGAGCTGCGAAAGGCCCAGGCCGAGATCGAAGCCGGGCGGGCGCGCTATTTCGACCTCTACGACCTGGCCCCGGTGGGCTACGTCACCGTCGGCGAGAAGGGACTGGTCCAGGAAGCCAACCTCACCGCCGCCGCCATACTGGGCGTGAGCCGCGACGCGCTGGTCCGGCAGCCCATGACCCGCTTCATTCTCAAAGAGGACCAGGACCTCTACTACCGGCACCGTAAGCAGCTCTTTGAGACGGGCGAACCCCAGGAATGCGAGCTGCGGCTGATCAAGCCGGACGCCGCATTCCTCTGGGCGCATCTGGCGGCCACCGCCGCCCAGGCGGAAGACGGCGCACCATTGTGCCGTGTGGTGCTGAGTAACATCAGCGAGCGCAAGCAGCGTGAGGCCGTGTCGACCTTTCTGGCGCGGACTGGAGGAAACTCGACGGACATGCCGTTCTTCCAGACGCTGGCCGAATATCTCGCGCAGAGCCTCGAAATGGATTTTGTGTGCATTGACCGGCTCGAAGGCGACGGTTTGAACGCGCGGACCGTGGCCGTCTACTGCGATGGTCATTTCGAGGACAACGTGACCTACGCTTTGAAAGATACCCCCTGCGGGGATGTGGTAGGCAAGACGGTCTGTTGTTTTCCTGCCAGCGTCTGCCAGTTCTTCCCCCGTGACCAGGTGCTTCAGGATCTGCGGGCGGAGAGCTATGTTGGCGTGACGCTCTTCGGCCTTGCCGGACAGCCTATCGGCCTGATTGCCGTGATCTCGCGCCGTCCGCTGGCGAACCGTTCACAAGCCGAAGCCATTCTGCAGACCGTCGGTCTGCGCGCCGCCGCCGAACTGGAGCGGCTGGACGCCGAGGAGCAAAAGGTGGCTGCGTTCGAGACGCTTCAGCAAGAAAAGGACAAATTGGAACGCTGGCAGAGGCTCACGGTTGGGAGGGAACTGGCGATGATCGAACTCAAAAAGGAAGTCAACGCGCTCCTGAAGCAAGCCGGGCAGCCGGAAGCGTATAAGATTGTCGAGGGAAAGACAGAATGAGGTTTTCCCGGATCAAGCAACTGTTCAAG
This sequence comes from uncultured Lentisphaerales bacterium, assembly GCA_964592855.1. Taxonomy (GTDB): domain Bacteria; phylum Verrucomicrobiota; class Kiritimatiellia; order RFP12; family JAAYLN01; genus JAAYLN01. The sequence goes on along the minus strand of CAZQKI010000190.1, from coordinate 7,082 downwards.
CAGGAATACGGCATGGATCTTTCCGTGTACGCGGATTCCTTCCTCGCGAAATCGCTTGAGCAGAGAATGCAGGCCACCTCGTGCGCTTCACCGGATGACTACCGCATTCTGGTGGCTCGCATCGGACACGAAGCGCTGGAGATGTTCCAGCATACCCTGCCCGATGCGATCCTGCTCGACCTGATGATGCCCGGGATGGATGGCATCCAGGCGTTCAAGGAGATCCGCCAGGATACCGCTTGCCAGGGCATTCCGGTGATCGCCCTCACCGCCAGCGCCATGACCAGCGACCGTGAAGCCATCCTGGCGCATGGCTTTGACGGCTACATTCCCAAACCGATCGATCATCAGGAGTTCATGCGCACGATCCGGGAGGTGCTGTATGGAGAATAGCCCGCTCAAGATCCTCGCCATTGACGATAACGAAGACAATTTGACCAGCGTCAAGGCCTTGATCAGGGAAGCCTTTCCGCAGGCGCTCGTCCTGACGGCCACGGAGGCCGGCAAAGGAATCGAACTGGCCCAGGCCGAAGACCCGGATGTGATCCTGCTGGATGTGGTCATGCCGGGGATGGATGGCTTCGAGGCCTGCCGGCAGATCAAAGCCAACCCCTTGACCCGGCATATCCCGGTGGTGTTCCTGACGGCGATCAAGGGGGATAAAGAGGCCCGCGTCCGCGCGCTGAAAGTCGGTGCCGAGGCCTTCCTCTCCAAGCCGATCGATGAAATCGAGTTGGCCACTCAAATTCGGGCGATGCAGAAGATCAAGGAGGCGAGTGACCGCGAACGGGCCGATAAAGCGGATCTGACCGAATTGGTGGGGGCAAGGACCCGCGAGCTTGACCAGGCCCATACGGCCGCCCTGAACCTGCTCGAAGACTTGAGGAAAGAGAACGATGCCAGACAGGAGAGCGAGGCGCATCTCCGCCTCCTTTTTGAAAATCTGCCATCCGGCGTCGTGGTCCACGCCGCCGACACCGCCGTGCTGTTCGCAAATCCCGAGGCCTTGCGGCTCCTGGGCCTGACGCTGGAACAGATGCGGGGCAAAACCGCGACCGACCCCGCCTGGTGTTTCCTGCGCGAAGATGGCGCGGCGCTGGCGCTTGAGGACTATCCGGTCAATCGGTTGCGCATCTCGGAGAAACCGTTCGCGGGCCAGATCGTCGGCATTCGCCTGCCGGGCCGCGCCGAGCCCAACTGGGTGCAGTACAGTGTCTATCCTCAACTCGACGCCAGCGGTCAGATCAGCCAAGTAATCGTTGCCTTCGCCGACATCACCGCGCGCAAGGAAGCGGACGCCAAACTGAACGAGCAGTTGGACGAACTCCGACGCTGGCAGGTGGTCACGTTGAGGCGTGAGGCCCGGGTGCAGGAACTCAAGCGCGAGGTGAACGAAGCCTGCCGGCGCCTCGGCGAACCGGTGCGCTATCCCAGTCAGGAAACCGGCGCGCCGGATTCCGGGAAGGAACGGACATGAGGCAGGGGGCGGGTGGCAGAAGTCAGGAGTCAGGGCGTGACAGAGGGCACGGCGGTCGAGGCCGACCGCCCTCCATGCGCGGAAATGCGGTGATTCCTTATGGAGGGCGGTCGGCCTCAGCCGCCGGGATTGCAGATGGAGGGCGGTCGGCCTCGACCGCCGGGATTGCAGATGGAGGGCGGCTGGCCTCAGCCGCCGGGATTGCAGATGGAGGGCGGTCGGCCTCGACCGCCGCTGGTTTGCGGCGACGGAGGCCCGTCGCCCTCCAGAAATCAGGCGTCGCATAATGAATACCGCTAAAGGCACAGACGTTTTGCCCCAAAGGCAATATCCCGCGCACCACGCGCCGGTTGAACGATTCAATGAGCCTGTCGTCGTGTTCTGTACAGTGTGCATCATGAGTCGGAGTTCGCTGCTTGACAATGCCGCCGCGGTGGAGGCCCTTCATCTGGCCTGGCGGGATGCCACCCAATGGCAGGTGGGCGAGTTTCTGTGCATGCCTGATCACTTGCATCTGTTTTGTGTGCCCGGCGTACCGCACCCGGAGAACGTGAAAACGTGGTGTCGCTATTGGAAGCGACTGGCCAGTCAACATCATCCGGCGTTGAAGGGGCAATGGCAAATGGACGTATGGGACACTCAGATGCGGGATGCGGACCATTACACGGAGAAGCTTTCCTACATGCGGCAGAACCCGGTCAGGAAAGGATGGGTGCGCCATTGGGAAGAATGGCCTCATCGAGGCGTCTTGCGTGCGATTCGGTGGTGATAGACGTTTTGGAGGGCGGTCGGCCTCGACCGCCGGGATTGCAGATGTAGGGCGGTCGGCCTCGGCCGCCGGGATTGCAGAATGGGATTGAACTGAAAAAGACAGAATGAAAACCACTCGCCTTTCCCCCTTCGCCCTCCGCCTGCTCGCGTGCGCGGTCGCCGTGGCCCTGATCGCTGGCGCCACGCTGCTCGCCGCCCGCCGCGCCGACCGCATCCTCCGCGCCGACTTGCTCCTGCAAACCCGCTTGGTCGCCCACTCCCTCTGCCCCGAGCGCGTGGCCAAACTGACCGGTACTGCGGCCGACTACACCTCCCCCGACTACCTGCATGTCCATGAGCTGCTGAAGTGGATCCGGAACGCCACCCCGCATTGCCGGTTTCTCTACCTCATGGAGCGCCGGCCCGACGGCGTCGTCATCTTTATGATCGACTCGGACCCCTTCGACTCGAAAGACCACAGACCCCCGGGCCAGACCTACGACGAGGCGCCGGCAGAACTGCATGCCGCCTTCGCGGCCAACCAGCCCATTGTGCGCGGACCCTACTCCGACTGCTGGGGCGCCCGGGTCAGCGCCTTCGTGCCCCTGTCCGATCCGAATTCTGCGATGCTGGGCATGGACATCGACGCGCGCGAGTGGAAACAGAAAGTGGCCTTGCGCGCCGCCCTGCCGACCGTCCTCGCCGCCATCGGCATCCTGCTCGGCCTGCTCGCGATCCTGCTCCAGCGAAACCGCCGTAACCTCCATATGCGGGATGCGGCCCTGCGCCTCAGTGAACAATCCTACCGCAGCCGGTTCGTGAACAACGCCTCGGTGATGCTGTTGATCGACCCCATCGATGGCGCGATCCTGGACGCCAATGCTGTCGCCGCCGAATTCTACGGCTATCCGCGAGAGCATCTCCTGTCCATGAACATCACCGACATCAACACCCTGCCCGCCCCCGTTGTCCGCCAGGCCATGGCATCCATCCCGCAGAAACTGGGCTGGCAGTTCGAGTTTCAGCACCGTTTGGCCGACGGTTCGGTGCGCGAGGTGGAGGTTTCATCGAGCGCGATCCAACTCGGCCCGCGCAAATTCCTGCACTCCATCATCCATGACATCACCGTGCGCAAGCAGGCAGAGGCGACGCGACGGGAGAGCGAGGCGAAGTACCGGCGCCTGATCGAAAACAGCCACGACATCATCTATACGCTCACCGCCGAGGGGATCTTCCAGTTCGTCTCCCCGGCCTGGACCGCGCTCCTGGGGCATCCGGTGGACCAGGTGGTGGGTCAGCCCTTTCAGCCGTTCGTCCATCCCGACGATCTGCCCGGCTGCATGGTCTTCCTGAAGTCCGTGCTCAAAACGGGACAACCACAATCGGGCGTCGAGTACCGCGTACGGCACGCCGACGGGTCCTGGCGCTGGCACACGACCAGCGCCGTTCTTTTGCGAGACGAAACCGGAACGGTGGTTGGACTCGAGGGTACGGCCAGGGATGTCACTCTGCAGAAACAAGTGACGGAGCGGATCCGCGTGCTGCTGGATGAAGCCAACCAGTCGCGGCGGGCGATGCTGGGCATCATCGAGGACGAGGCCCGGTCCAAGGCTGAACTCGAACGGTTGGCGATGGCCATCAACCAGGTGGCCGAGACCGTCGTGGTGACGGATGCGCAAGGGCGGATTCAGTACGTCAATCCGGCCTTCGAGACAGTCACCGGCTACTCCCGGCAGGAGGCCTTGGGGCAGAACCCGCGCATTCTCAAGAGCGGCAAGCACGATGCGGAGTTCTATCGTCGGATGTGGGCCTTGCTGACCGCTGGAGAGACGTGGAGCGGCCACCTGGTCAACAAGCGCAAGGATGGAACGTTGTACGAGGCGGATGCGACCATTTCGCCGGTCCGTGACGCCTCGGGCGCAATCGTCAACTACGTCGCTGCCAAACGCGATGTAACACGCGAGGTCCAGCTCCAAGCGCAGCTCCAGCAGGCCCAGAAGATGGAGTCGGTGGGCCGCCTGGCGGGGGGCGTGGCGCACGACTTCAACAATCTGCTCATGGGCCTCATGGGCTACGCCGCGATGTGTCGGGAGCAGATCGAGCCCGGCCATCCGATCCGGGAGTACCTTGACGAAATCACGAGTTCCGCCCAGCGATCGGCCAGTATGGTCCGGCAACTCCTGGCCTTCGCCCGCAAGCAGACCATTTCGCCGAAGATCCTGGACATCAACAGAACCGTGGAGGGTATGCTCAATCTGTTGCGGCAGTTGATCGGCGAGGATATCAAGCTGGCCTGGAAGCCCGGCGCGGGAATGTTGCCGGTGAGACTCGACCCGTCGCAGGTTGACCAAATCCTCGCCAATCTGTGCGTCAATGCGCGAGATGCCATCGCCGGTGTCGGCACGGTTACCGTGGAAACCGGGAGCATCGTCGTTGACGCCGCGTACTGCGCCACGCACCCGGAATCCCTTCCCGGCGCGTATGTGTTCCTGGCGGTCAGCGACGATGGCTGCGGCATGGACAAGCAGACGCTGGCGCTGGTATTCGAGCCGTTCTTCACCACCAAGGGTGTCGGCAAAGGCACCGGACTGGGGCTGGCCACGGTGTACGGCATCGTCAAGCAGAACAACGGCTTCGTCCACGTCGCCAGCGAACCGGGCCAGGGCTCAACGTTCACGATCCATCTGCCGCAGACAGAGGCAGCGAGCGTGGCGACAACCGTCAACAGCCAGGCAGAATTGCCAAGAGGACGGGGGGAGACCATCCTGCTGGTGGATGACGAGAAATCGGTGCGCGTGACGTGCGGCCAGTTTCTGAAATTTCTCAACTACATAGTCCTGACGGCCGCGACTCCGGGGGAAGCGCTGAACATGATCGACCGGCATCCGGGTGACATCCATGCACTGCTGACTGACGTCGTCATGCCGGAGATGGATGGGGGACAACTGGCGAAGCGCATCGCTGCGGTCAAGCCGGGTATCAAGGTGTTGTTCATGTCGGGATACACGCCCGATGTGGTTGCGGAGCGCAGCTTGCTGGGCGCGGGCGAGCATTTCATCACGAAGCCGTTCACGCGCGACGACCTCGCGTACAAGATGCGGGAGATCTTGCAGCCGCACTGAAAAAATCGACAAAATTTGTTGACTGTTGCGTCGAATTCTTTAATAATCCTTTCGTTGCTAGTGGATAAACCGCATGTGAGGATTGGTTGTACGGGGACGGCCAGCCCGGCCACTTATTCCTGCAGATTCAGCCGGTGACCGGAAAGATCGAGTTGTCTTGGAACAGCTACTGGGGGTGCTGTGAGAAAGCGTACGCCCCCCCTTGAATCAACGGACGAGCCCATGCATCAGGCAATACCTGACGAACTCGGTGTTCGACTTGAGTTCCAGTCGTTCCAGCAGACGCGACCGGCAAGTCCCAACGGTCTTGACACTCAGCTGCATGTCGGCGGCGATCACCTTCACCGTGTCGCCCTGGCCGAGGCGCAACAGCACATCGAACTGCCTTCCCCCAATCTCCCGAGGGGAGTCCGGTGTTGCGGTGCCGGCCGTAACGCCGATATAGGCGGCCAGTTTCTCCGCCAGCATGCCGGTTACATAGCGTCCGCCGTCCATCAGCCGATGGACGGCGGCATTCAGTTCCTGCATTCAATATTCCGCTCGCAATGGATGAATCTAGCAGAAACAAGTGCCGTCTCACAACTGCTACATGGATGCGCCCGAGTCCTTCGGGTTCGCCAAATTCGTTGCCGTACCCCGAGGGTTCAGGTAACAGGGTTCAGCGTTCAGTGAGGCCTCTGCCCCGGCTACGCCGGGGCAGTTGGATCGAGTTGGAGACTTGCTGAGCAGCCGAGCCCCTGCCGCCAGGCTAGTCCCAAAGCTTTGTCGCGAGCTTTGTCGGATGCTCCAGAATCGGCAAATGAGCAGCCGCCCCGACCTTCCATTTCTCCACGGCGGAGGACCGCCGGGTCCATTTCGTCCCTTTGCGCGCCCGGCACCCGGCCTCCGGCGAATAGAACCGAACTGGACCCCGCCGTCCCCGGCGGTGGGCGAAAAGAGCAGCCTACCCGACCTTCCATTTTGTCCCGATCCTTGTCTTGATCCTTGTCGTTCCCCTATCGTCGTCTCGATCCTTGTTCCGATCATTGTCGACCGACGAAGATCGGGACAAAGATTCAGATCGACGAAGATCGAGACAATGATCGCGACAAAGATCAAGCTGAACCGGCTATTTTTTTTCTCTGATCAGGTTCTCCCGCCGATAAGCGCCCTTCAGTGCTTCCAAGCGGCGCGGTCCGATACGTCCCGCGCTACTTTTGCGGACGCATCGATCCGGGCGTGAGCAGTAGAGCGGGACGTATCGGACCGCTCAAAGTGATTCGAGTGCAAAATCAACGTAAATGACTGGACTTTAGCGAAATGCGCAACAACACCGCGTGTGGTGTCTCAGACCAGTGAGGCCGCTGGCCCGGCTGCGCCGGGGCAGTTGGATCGAGTATGAAACTTGCGGTGCAGCCTTGTCGCTGCCGCCTGAAGGGTGTGTTGATTGATTCGACCGCAACACGATTTTTTGAATTTGGAAAGCAGGAAAGCAGGAAAAGAGGTCCAGTTTCCTGATTTCCAGATTATATGCAGTTCAGATAAATCAACAGTCCCTGAAGGCGGGACTCCGGCAAGGGGTGGCGGGTGCGCCGGCGTTGGTTTCCAAGGCAGACGCTGAGGTCGGAGTCCCGGCTTCAGCCGGAAGCTGGCGAAGGCCTTCAGGCCTGGGTGACGCTCGATTAAAGATTGTCATCGACCTGTTCTGCCGACGATTACGGCAAACGATTGTGCGGCACGCAACGGGTCGCGCG
>CAZQKI010000189.1:0-8827 GCA_964592855.1 uncultured Lentisphaerales bacterium | reverse complement strand
TCCGCACGGCCGAGCAGCAGCAGGCTGGCCCCGTAGACGCCGGGCATCAACTGCCGGTCGCCGTTCAACAGCACCGTACGGGTGATCGACGACCCGGCCGGCACCGTCCCCGCGGCCGACGCCGTCTCCAGCCAGTTGACGGGGCACGGCGCCACCAGCTCATCCCAGAGGAAGCTCCGCAGGAGATCCTGAAGCGCCCCCTCGGTCTCCCAGTCGGCCGAGTCGGCATTGCCCGTCCAGAGCATGGCCAGTCCGTTGTCGCCGACCTTCTCGCGGATAATCTTCGCGGAGGCCGTCATTCCAGCCACGGTCCCGGCCGTGCCGATGATGGAGGGTTCCGCGACATCCTGCGTCCCGGGCGCCACGGCCACCCGGTCGCCGGCGGCGAGCACGGCAAACGGTGCGCCGGCATTGACGGCGAGCATCATCTGCCCCTCCGCCTCCGCGACGCGGTCGCAGGCGTTCGACGCGAGGCCGAGCAGATCGGCCAGCGCCAGGTTGTCGGGACGCGAGAGCGGGTTGACGCCGGTGAAGAGGACCTTCCCCCCCCGTTCCAGATAGCGGGAGTAGGCGGCGATTTCCTCTGCGGGGACGGGGCGTCCGGAACCGTCCGGTCCCGCCAGGTCGGCGATGATGAAGTCGTAGGGGAAGAGGAGCGCGTCGTCCCACGTGTAACGGACAAACTGCCGGATCTCGTTGGCATTGTAGAAGGGGTCGAAATAGTGGACCACGCTGAAGTTGTTCGTGAAACGGTCGACCGTTAAGCCCATCTGCCGCAGCGGCGCCACCAGGGAACCCAGCCCGCCGCGGTCGGCGAAGAGGCCGATCCGCTTCGCGGGCGCTTCTGCAACCTCGAAGGCGTAGCCGCCGAGCCCGGTGTTGGCTACGTTCAAGACGATCTGCGTCGACATCCCCTGCTGGACGGCGACCGCGATGCGGTTGGCGGAGAGCGCGATGCGCGGGGCGCTCAGCACGATCTGCAGCCCGGCGACCGGCGCCGCCACCGTCTGGCTCCAGCGGGCGAACCCGGGCGCGATGGCGCGGCAGGCGTAGTTCGTTGCCAGCGGGAGACCGCCGATGGCGAAGGTTCCGTCCGCCGCCGTCGTCGTCGCCGCGCCATGGGGTCCGGTCACTTCGACGATGGCATTGGCCACGGGAACCGAGCCGGGGCCGACCACCCGACCCGCGATCGAGTAGACCTTGAACAGCGGGATGTTCACGGTGAGCGTCCGGATCGGCACCGTGCCGTCGTAGAGGTAAAGGATGAAGGTGGCGTTCGTCGCGGGCAACGCGGGGAAGGTGACGCCGAACGTGCCGTCCGGAAACGCCGTGTCGAGCCCCGACAGGTAGCCGTAGTTGCGGGTTGTCGCCCCCAGCTTGCCCTTCAAATCGTCGATGGAGGAGGAGCCGGCATTGCGCAGAACGATGCGGAGCGCGGCCGTTTCGCCCGCTTCGGCATAACCGTCGCCGTCGGCATCGTTCAGCACTTCGACCGATTCGATGACGGGGAGCGCGCGGGGGCGTACCGTCAGCGCGACGGGAACGACGCGGCGGTTGCTTTCGTCGTCGGCGACGGTGATCGTGGCCTGGTATTCGCCGGCGATCAGATGCGCCGGGTCGTTGACCGTCAGATTCAGGTTGGTGGTTGCGGCGGCCGGCAACTGCAGCGCGAGGTGCAGGCCGTTGGCGGAGGCGGCGGGATGGCCGAACTGCAGCCAGTTGCGTCCGAGGCAGCGCACCGACTGCGCGAGATCGAGGTGTCCGCCGGTCTTGACCCAGCCGTCCAGCGCGGAATCCTTGCGGACACCGGCGAGGAGGGCGGACTTGAGCACGTCGTAGGTGGCGCCCGGCGCCAGGGCGGCGAGGAGGGCGGCCGCCCCCGCGACGTGCGGCGCCGCCATCGACGTGCCGTTGAAGGAGGCATACGAGCCGTCGCCGGGAGCCACCGGCAAGCCGTCGGCGGAAACGCCGGGGCGGAACTCGCTTGGAATCGTGCTGAGGATGTCGACGCCCGGCGCAGCGAGATGGACGGAGTTGACGCCATGGGAGGAGAACGTCGCGAGGCGGTCGTCGTGGTCGGCGGCGGCGACCGTGATGATGTTGCCGAGATAACGGCTGTAGGAGGCCGGATAGGCGGGAATGTCGTCGATGTTCTCCGCCGAGTTACCGGCGGCGATCACGAACAGGTGGTTGTCGGCGATGCCGGAACTGATCATTTCGTAGAGGACGAGCGACGGGTTCGGGCCGCCCCAGCTCAGGTTGCTGATCCGCGCGCCGTTGTCCATGGCGTATTCCAGGGCCTTCGCCAGATAGGCGCTGGTGACGAAGTTTCCGGAGTCGTCGCAGATGCGGACGGGCATGAGCTGCACGCGCCAGTTGACGCCGCAGACCCCGAGGCCGTTGTCGCCGACGGCGCCGATCGTTCCCGCGACATGCGTGCCATGGCCGTCGACGTCGGTGACATCGTTGGTCCAGTAGGCCACGTTCCAGCCGTGGATGTCGTCGATGTAGCCGTTGTTGTCGTCGTCGATGCCGTTGGCGCCCTTGTCGTTCCCGCTGGCATCCAGCCCGCTTTCGCCGGGGTTGGTCCAGATGTTCGCCTCGAGATCCTCGTGGTTGATCATCACGCCCGTGTCACAGACGGCGACGATGACGGAGACGTCGCCCGTGGTGTGCGCCCACGCGGCTTCGGCGCCGATGTCGGCACCCAGCGTGCCGCCGGTCTGCCGCCGGTTGTGCAGGCCCCACAGCTCGCCGAAGAGGGGATCAGCCGGCAGGGCGTTGCGGGTCAGGCGGGCGCTCGGCTGCATATGCGCGACGACGTCCGGTTCGGCCAGAGCGGCCGGGCCGCCCAGCGTTGCGAGCGTGCCGGCGGCGGTGCGGGCCAGCACGGCGGGAATGCGGGTAAAGTGGAAGACGGCCTCGAGCCCGTGCCGCTGCAGGTAGGCCTCGCGCTCGGCCATCGTCACGCCGTCGCGGAAGAGGATTTCCAGTTCGGAGGAATCGTAGGAGGCGTCGAGCTGCGTCCAGTCGGTCGGCAGACCGGCGGCGAGCGCCGCCGGCGCCGCCTCCGCCGGGAGGATGTCGGCCGGCGTGCGGACGAAGCGGATGTCCAGATCGAGGTCGGCCGGATCGGGCCCGCTGTTCTGGAGGGTCAGCGTCCGGTTGGTGGAGGCGCCCTCGTCCAGCGTGATCGTGATCGAGGGGGGCGTCACCCCCACCCGCCAGGGGTCGACCGTGAAGTCGATATCCGCCAAGTCGGCGTCCAGCTCGGCGACCAGGAACGGATCGGGGCGTTCGTAGCCCAAGGGAACCGTTGCGACCTGAATGGTGTAGGCCCCCCCGGGCAAGCCGCGAAGCGCATAGGCCCCCGTGGCGGAATCGGGGGTCGCCGTGGAGACGGTCCGGCCCGCATCGTCGATGGCGGTCACACGGGTAGCGGCCCATTTGGCGGCGGTGTTCCCGTCGCTGAAGGTGATCGTGCCGCTCACGCTGTAGAGCGGATCGACCGTCAGGCGGAAATCGAACGGCCAGACCAGCAGAGGGGCATTGGTCGTGGCGGCGGTGACCCAGAACCGCTGGTAGTCGCCCTTGACGGCGGCAGGATCAACGGTGACCTGGAAGGCAGCGGCGAGCGGCGTGACCACGCCTGCGGGGAGGTTCGTGGGGGTTTCGACCGAGCTGTCGACGACCGTCATGCAGTCGGGGCGTTCGAAGACGGCGTTGGCCAGCATCCCCGTGACATTCAGCGCCGAGAGATAGGCGTCGTTCAAGAAGAAAGCGGTGAGGTTGAGCGTTTCTCCGGGGTCGACGGCGCCGTCGCCGTCGCCGAAGGGCGGCGCATCGTCGATGGCGACGTGCGAAAGGCGCAGGTGGGGGGAGTTCGTGCCGTAGTTGACGGTCATGAAGTCGCGCTGGAGCCTGCCCAGAACGGGGTCGAAGGCGCCGTCCGCCGAAGGCACGAGGCTTTCGCCGGCGGGCGGCACATAGGCCAAGCCCGCCGCCACCGACACGCGCACCCAGTAGGGGTCGTCGGCCAGCAGCCCGTGGATGCTGTAGACTCCGTTCGCGCCGGTGACGGCGCTGCTCAGGACGGTGCCATCCGCAGCCTCGGCCGTCACGATGGCGCCGGCGATCGAGGAAACGACACCGGTCGGGGTGAGCGGGAAGACGGTGATCGTCTGGACCCGCCCGGTGACGGAGTGGTAGAGGGTGTTGGTGATCGTGAAGTTGAACGTGAAGCCGCGCCCCATATAGTCGGTGCCGTCGACCTGGAATTCGGCGAACGGCGCCGACATGGAGGGGTCCCACGCCACGCCGACCGGGATGTCGGACTCGGCCGTCGCTCCGGGGGGAACCACAACCCAGCTCAACAGGTTGGAGATCAGCGTGACGGTGCCGTCGATCGGCGACAGGACGGAGACCGCCGCATCGAGGTAGAAGGCGGCGCTGTAGGCGTTGGTGTTGACGATGGTGACGAAGACTTCCGCTGTTTCGCCCGGTTCGAGGAACCCGTCGTCGTCGCCGAGGCTGACCCCGCCGGAGATGTCCTGGATGCGGTGCCCCTGGTAGGCCAGCATGAGCACATCCTCGACGATCAGGGTGACCGGGATGTCGGCGGAGGTCGCATTGGCGGCGACGGCCTCGATGTGGATGTTCGCGGTGTAGAAGCCGGGCGGCAGCGCGGAGGATTCGGCGTAGAAGCGGTAGACTTGCTCCGTCCCCGGGGCCAGCGCGCCGACCAGGGGGGCGCCGTTGGTGATCACGATCCATCCGCCGGGCTCACCCGGGCCGTATTCCAGCGATACGGTGTAGGTCAAGGTGCCGCTGGCCTCGGGGCGGTTGCGCACGGTGAAGCTGGCGTTCGTCCCGTCCTGGCCCTGCAGCGTGGTAATGTCGATGAAGGCGGGCTCGGTCTCCAGCAGCGGGCGTCCCATGAGGAAGGTCAGGCCGTTGGTCGGCGCGATCACCTGCTTCATCATGTGGGTGCTGCCGAGGTCGGCGGTCACCTGGTAGGTCACGTTGGAGTCGGTCACACGGAAGGCGAAGGCACCGTCGGCGCCGGTGGTCGTCGTGTAGGCCGTGTCCGACTGCAAGGCGGACATGGCGACATTGGGAATCCCCGCATGCGACACCGCGTCCAGCACCCACCCGGTGATCGGGCCCGTTTTGCGCACCGTGAAGGTGTTCCGGTTCTCGTAGATCGTGCCATCCGTGCCGATGAGGGTTTGCAGCACGGTGACGACGGTGCCGGGGGGCGTCAGCGGCGAGACGGAGACGCCGAAGGGCGCCGAGGCCGTGACGGTGCCGGGCGCGAGGGTCCCGTAGTAAAGCGCACCCGGCGACCCGCCGGTCAGCGTGACCAGCCCGGAGGCGGCGCCGCCGGCGAGGAGCACGAAGGAGCCCTCGCGGATGGCGACGGGGGAGGCCGAATAGTTGAAGGTTCTGAGGCTGAGCTGGAAATTCTCGCCCGGCTCGGCGCAGCCGTTCGCATTGCCGCCCGGCGCCGCGTCGTCGATCCCGAGCGTCGCGAGGCTGAGCCCGTTGGCAGGGAAATCGCTGAAGGTCAAGCCGTCGATGTACCAGCCGGCGGGGTTGCCCATCCCCATCCGGACGGTGTCGGAGACGAAACGGAACCGGACTCTCAGCGGCTGGTTGGCGAACTGCGAGGGGAGGGCGATGCGGACATCCTGCCATCCGCCGCTCGTGCCGGCGACCGTGCCCAGCGTCAGGCCCGGCTCGACGTAGGCGCCGACATCGCGCCACACGCCGTCCGAGAGGACTTCGATGTAGCCGCAGTCGGCATTCTGGATCTGGACGAAGTCGTCCGGCGTCCGCTCGATGTCGTACCATTGGCGGAAGGAGATGACCGGGCCGAGTCCGACCTGCACGGCCGGCGAGAACAGCATGGCGTGGGCGCCGTCGGGATAGCGCCCGTTCAGGCGCGTGCCCCAGCAGCGGGAGGCGACCGCCGGCCCGTAGGTGGGCGTGCCGTATTCCCAGCAGGCGTTCGTCGTCAGGTTCTGCGCGGTCCAGCCGACGGCATCGCGCTCCAGGTCGAAGCGGGCCCGGACTTCGCGTTCAACCGTGGCGACGATGAGATAGTCGCTCATGTCGGTGCTGCCCGGATCGAGCGGCAGCTCGGCGCGGTTGCCTGCCAGATCCTCCGACCAGACGGCCACGGCGAAGATTCTGAACGGCGGCAGCCCGTCGACGGACGACACGTGGGATGTCGCATAGCTGGCGTGCGCAGCGGCGAAGCCGGCGGGCGGCGCCGTGACCCCGACCGCGATGCCGCCGCGGGCGGGTTCGTCGGTCCGCCACGTCACGCGGACCTGGCCGTCGTCGGGATTCTCGACCAGGGGATCGGTGATGACCGGCGGCTGATCGTCGATCGCCGCCTGATCCGTCCGGTTCTTGGCCGCCCAGATGGCGTAGAGGGTATTCCCGTGGGCGGCGCCGAGGAGGGCGAGGTTGACGGGGGCGCTCCGGTAGAGCGCCTGGCGGTTCTGAAGTCCGACGAACGGACAGGGGACGTCGATGCCGCCCGCTCCCGAGCTGTTGAGGCTCAGGCGGACCGTCTGCGCACCCCCGGCGTAGAGCGCCGGCATGCTGATCGTGACGACCGCGTCGGCCGTCGACTGGTAGGCCTCCCGGTCCAGATCCATGCGGACGTTGAAGCCGTCGAGTTCCTGGAGGGGGTCGCCGAAGAGATTGGTTTCGTAGAAGCACCAGCGGATGCAGTTGCGGTTGATGATCGGTGCGTTGCGCTCGTGCGACAGCCGGTTGGCCGTGCCGAGGTAGGGAACGCCCTCGCCGAAGCAGGCGTCCCAGAAGCGCCGGTTGAAGCGCTGGCTCGGGCCGTCCGTGGAGGCATAGCTCCCCCAGCCGTAGCGGGCGTTCCAGACGCCGCCGAAGGCGCCGTTGTCCGTGGAGGTGGTGAAATGCTCGGCGATGCAGTCGCGGTCGAAAGCGCCGGAAATGCAACCCTGGGAATAGATGAACACCGGCTTGTCGTTGACCAGCGCATCGGCGTCGGCGTTGCCCATCCTCATGTTGTAGTCGGTGTTGCTGTGGCCGAGGTGGTTGATGACGGCGAAGGCGTTGGCATTGATCAGGCCGACGATGTCCGCCGTGCTCCACGAGAATTCCGGCGCGTCGTAGAGCGTTTCCGTGTCGGTGTAGATGTCGAAGGGGGCGAAGCCCTTGGTCGTGTAGCCGTCGGCCGAGCTGCCCAGGCGGACCTGCTCCATCATCCCCGTGGCATATTCGGAGATGCCGCCGAAGCCCAGATGCTCGCCGACGAAGAGCGCGCTGCGCACATAGTCGTTCGGCCCGGTGCCGCGGTCCGCTTCGTAGGTCTTGGTCTTGATCAACCAGTTGGAGGCCTCCTGAACGGTTTCGGCCGGCACACGGCCGATGGCGACCTCGGCATAGAGGTCCACATCGGCGCCCGCTTCGCCGTCGTCCGCCTCGCCCCAGTCGGCGTCGCCATCGGAATTGAAGGATCCGTCCAGACACTGGAAGTAGAGATCGCTCGGGAGCCGGTCGGTCTCGCCGCCGCCGTTCGCCTCGACGAAGAGCAGGCGCGGCGGGAGCTGCGCCGAATCGCCGCCCAGCAGCACGTATTCAGTTCCCCAGACGTTGTAGGCGTCGCGGATGAAGTTGCGGATCGACTCCTGCGTGTCCGCCCCCGGATAGGCGCCCAGGATCGTCTCGAGCGTGACCAGCCCCGAACTGAACCCCTGCGACTTGCGAAGGGTCACCAGTTCCAGGAAGGCGGGCCGCAGCGCTTCGGTCGTCACGACCACGTGCACATAGCCCGTCCCCCCGTTCGCCGTGGCGACGCACGGCAGCGCCGGATCGCCCTCTCCCAGCGGGACGACGCCGCCGGGCGTCGCGAGGAGGAGCGGGGTCTCCGCCGACTCCGCGGCATACGTATCGAGGACGGCGGGGTTGTCAACCAGTTCGAGCGCCGCCGCGCGGTCGCGGCCCGAACGGAGGCGGGAGCGGAGCGTCTCGGCTCCCGTCCGGCCGGCCCGCCGCGCCTCCGGCGCGGTGGTGACTTCGACGACGATCTCCTCGATCCAGACCACGCGTCCCGACTTCGGTTCGTAGGCCACGGGATGGAGCAGCATCGTCTCGAATTCGACGCCGCGCTTGCGCTGGAGACCGCCGCGCTCGCCGCAACCGGCGGGAAAACGGTCGTTGGCTCCATAGATCTTCGTGCTCCGGGGCGTGCGGACCCGGGCCTGTTCGGGACGGCTGAGCGGATAAGCGGCCTCGCCATGGCGGAGGACGACGCCCTCGGCCAGAAGCTGCTCCGCGCCGGGAACCGTCTTGACCGAGAGGATCGTCTCGCCCTGCGGAATCGCGATGCGGATGCCCAGCACGGGGAGCACGGGCTCGCCGGGGTTCTCGGCGGTTTCGGCACCCGCCATCCGGATGTCGGAAATTCCAGCCGCGTCCGTGACCAGTTCCGGGGGCGTGAACCGATAGGTCAGCACCTGGACGTTGCCGCGGGCCCCGCGCTGCCGGGAGGCCGACACCTTGGGTCCGGGCCTGCCCGTTTGGTCAAGGACCGCACCCTTGGCCGACCGCCACTCGCCTTTGTCGGCGGGCGCAGCCGAAACAGCCATGACCCAGAAGAGGAACACGGCGTTCGCCAAAACGCCAAAAATCTTTTTTTGCAGCACTTTGCTCATGCCTTGAATCTCCCAAGAGCACATCGCCCGATGGATATCGAAGAGATAAAAAATCTGTGAAGCAAGACACTATACCGCATACGGGGACGGGTGCGCAATCCCCCCTCTAATTATTTAAGCAA
>CAZQKI010000188.1:0-8843 GCA_964592855.1 uncultured Lentisphaerales bacterium | reverse complement strand
AAACGGTGCGGTTCTGGCATCTCTCCTTTGCTCCTAAACCCGACAGGCTGCTAGGGTTTTCGAGAACGAGGACGAGGACGACGACGAGGATGAGAGACGATAGCGGGCGACGATAGCGCTTGACGATGGAGGCGCTTGCCTCGTGCTCCGTTCTCGTCGCCGGTTCTCGTGAACCGCTTCCACTGAATTGAGTTTGAGACAAGACCTGAAGCGGATGGGAAAGATGATTGTTGAGACGTGAACCCAAATTCCTAATTCTGCGGTTCGATTGGGTTACTGGCCCCGCGCTATGGCCCCACGCTATGGTTGACATTGCCCCCTCTTTCGGCCAAACTATGGCTATTTATAGGGGCATACTATGAAAAGGCAAGATGAACGTCAGTTGTCGACCTGGCTTTCGGCGCCGCGCCGCAAGCCTCTCGTGCTGCGTGGTGCCAGACAGGTCGGCAAGTCCACCCTCGTTCGGCAGTTTGCTGAACATCAAGGCCTGATTCTCAACGAGGTCAATCTGGAGCGCCACCTCCGTCTGGAGAAGGTCTTTGCCTCTCTGGACATGGCGCTGATTCGCGCGGAAATCGAGGCGCTGGTGGGGCGTTCGATCACGGCCCCGAAATCGCTGCTTTTTCTTGACGAAATCCAGGCCACGCCTTCCGCCCTTCAAGCCCTGCGCTATCTCTACGAGGACCTGCCCGCCGTCCCGGTCATCGCGGCCGGTTCGTTGCTGGAATTTGCACTCGCCGCGCATGGCTTCTCCATGCCCGTAGGCCGGATCGACTACCATCACCTGGGGCCGATGTCGTTCAGGGAGTTTCTGGAAGCCATCGAACCGGCCCTCTGCCGATACCTCGATGAAGTTGCACCGGACGTGAAACTGCCCGAGTCGGCCCACCTGAAGCTGCTGCAGCGCCAACGCCAGTATCTGTTTGTTGGCGGCATGCCGGAGGCGGTTCTGGCTCTGACGGAGACCGGCTCGCTCGAGGAGGCGGCTGCCGTCCATCGACGGATTGTCAGCACCTATGAGGACGACTTCGCGAAGTATGCGAGGCAACGTGAACTGGCCTTGTTCCAGCACGTGTTCCGGCAGCTTCCGCGCCAGGTCGGACAGAAGGTCAAGTACGTGAATTTCTCTCGCGAGGAACGCGCTCGCGATGTCAAGGCGGCAATCGAGCACCTTGTCAAAGCCCGCGTTTGTTCGCGCGTCTGCGCCAGTACCTGTTCCGGCGTGCCCCTGCATGCGGACGTGGACGAAGCCATCTGCAAGCTTCTCTTCCTGGACATCGGATTGATGAACCACATGTGCGGCGTGGACTGGCTCGCGCTGAGCCGCATGGACGACACGCATCTCGTGAACGAAGGCGCCGTTGCCGAGCAGTTCATCGGACAACATCTGGCCTATGCCTCTGCCGGCGCGGAGACGCCCCAGGTCGCGTACTGGCTGCGCGAGGGGCGAGCCGCCAACGCGGAAGTGGACTACGTGGTGTCGCGCGGCCCCGAGCTCTTCCCGGTTGAGGTCAAAGCCGGGAGTGCCGGAGCGCTCCGTTCGCTGCATCAGTTCGTTGCACAGAAGAAGACACGCGTCGCCATCCGGTTCGACCAGAATCCGCCAGGCAGACAGCACGTCGAACATCTGCTTTCCACCGCCAATAACGACACCCATGTCCGTTACGACCTGATCTCGCTGCCGTTGTATGCGGTTGGAGAACTGGGGCGGTTACTGGATGCCCTGCGAGCCGAAAAGACCTCGAAAAAATAGGGGTCACGTCTCAACATCCGATTCCGCTGAAAAATTCAGTTCCATGGACGGTGATCGTCTTCGTCCTTCGTCCTCGTACTCGATTTCGCTGGGGTTTTCGAGAACGAGGACGAGGACGAGGACGAGGACGACGACGAGGATGAGAGACGATAGCGGGCCACGATAGCGCTGGACGATGGAGACGCTTGCCTATTGGCTGCGGCAGCCAAGATCCGGATTCGAGACGGGATCGAAGGGACATCATGTCGCGTTTCACGTTTCACGTTTCACGCATCATTTTCCAAATGTCTATTGTGCCGTTCCGGCAAGTCGTGTATATTAAAAACGATTAACGAAGCGCTTGCTGGGCGCACGGATCGCCATGCAGTCGTGCCTGATCGACGGAACGGTCGATACGGTGATGGCCGCCACCATCGAAGTGCTGCAGGACAAGGGCTGGAGCATTCTCAAGGCCGAATTAACATGAAGGAGTCGTGTATGAAGCGAAATCATCTGGCGTGGCGTGCCGCAGGGGCGCTGGGCGGACTGGCTCTGCTGGCCGCAGGGTGCGCCACCGTGGACGAGGCGTACTTTCTGGACACCGACACCAAGGCCAATGTTTTTGTGGCGCCCATGGCCAGCGGCGCGGTGGACCCCATCAAGAAGATTGCAGTCATGCCGTTCAAGGCGGAGTCCGAGCTGGTCGGCAATTCGGCTTCCGACGTCTTCCTGACCGAGATCATGCGCACCGGGCGCTACTCGCTGGTGGAGCGGACCCGCATGGCGCAGGTGCTGAGCGAATCCGAGCTGGCGCTGGCCGGGCTGTCGGCGGCAAAGGCCACGGAGATCGGCAGCATGCTCGGCGCCGAAGCGGTGGTGATCGGCACGGTGGACGAATATGCGACGCACCCCTACCGCAAGGAGAACTTTCCGGTGGTGGCCATGTCGGCGCGGCTGATCAACTGCAAAAGCGGTGAGGTGATCTGGAGTGTCGATCTGGCCAAGCGCGCCACGAATTCGCGTGTCGTGCTTTCCGAGCATATGCGCACCGTGGCGCATGAAATGGTGGCCGCGCTCTATCGGCGCTGGCGCCGGTAGGCGGTTTTCAGCCGATGAACATCAGGAACAATCCCAGGCGGATGGAACCAGCGGCGGGCGTGCGGCTGTTCGCCGGCTGTGCCCTGCTGGCGCTGGCGGGCTGCGCCACCGCCCCTGCGCCGCCCGTGGCACGACCGGAAGCGCCGCGGCCGCCGCCGATCCCGCCCCCGCAGGTCATGGTGATCCTCAACGAGCAGGCGGCGGACGGCCAGGCGGGTGTCCTGTCCGAGGCGCTGGCGGTGCCGCTGCTGCTCGCCCGTCAGGTGACGGTCGTGGATCCCGGTACGGTGCAGGCCAATCGCGACCGCTTGCGGGCGCTGCTGATCCAGAATGGCGATGAGCAGGGCGCGCTGATGGCGGGCCTGCAACTGGGGGCGGACGTGGTGATCAGCGGCACGGTCGAGACCAAGCGGCTGGCGGCGCAGCTCGCCGGAAGCAACCTGAAATCCTACATGGCCACGGTCACGCTCCGTGCCGTCTGCACGGCGGATGCGCGGCTGCTGGCCACGGCGACGGACGCGTCGACGGCGATCGCGCTGGAGGACGCAACCGGCACGGCCAAGACGTTGCGCCTGGCGCTGAACGCCACGCTTGACAAGCTGGTGCCGGAGATGCTGAAAGCCTGGGGGGCGCTCCCGGAGGCGGTGCGGGTGAAGCGTCTCGGCGCCGCGGACGGGATGACCGCCGCGGCCCAGGCCCCCGCAGGCGATGAAATGATCGCGCCGCCGCCGGCCGGCTATGAACCGCCCGTGACGGCCATCTGGCAGATGTCCCCGCAGACGGGGGTGAGTTCCAACTGGATGCCGATGTTGACGGAGACGCTTTTTGCCTGTGCGCAGCAGAGCCAATGGTTTCGCCTGGTCACGCGCGACGACATGGCGAAACTGCTGGCCGAGCATAAGCTGCAGCTGAGCGAACTGTGCGACAGTTCGACGCGCGCGGCGGAGTTCGGACGCATTCTGAATGCACAGAAGATGGTGATCGGCACGGCCAGCCGCCTCGGCGCCACCTATCAGGTGGTGCTGAAACTGATCGACGTCGAAACCGGCGAGGTCGACAAAGCCGGACAGGCGAGCGGGGGCGGCAACATGGACGTGCTGATCCGGTTGATACGGCAGGCCGCGGCGGACATGCTGCGGACGGCCGCAGCGCCGGTGGAAACGGGGGGTGCCGCGGCGGCACTCTGAGTGAACGGGGTTGGGTTGTCGGAGTCAAACAAGTCTAACATTGCGGGGGTAATATGGCAGGAACGAGCATGCGGTGGACGATGGCGTTGGCGGTCGGGCTGATGGTGACATCGGTCGGCTTGCCGGGAGCCCGGGGACAGGATGAGCGGCAGCGCGATTCGGCGACGGTCATCCGCCAGGGACCCGGGGGTGAAGTGCAGATCCTTTCGACCGAACGGGAAGGCGGCGCTCCGCCTCCCAGAAGCGCGGCGCCGGAGGCGCGGGAAGCGGCTGCGCCGTCCAATGATGCCGCCCGCAAGGCGCGCGTCATGGTCGTGCCGGCCATTTTCCAGCAGGAGGCGCGTCGCCGCGTCGACCGCGAACTGAACGAGCGTTTCGGCATCACCGATCCGGGTGTGATCGAGGCGCCGGGCTACACCAGCTTCATCATCGATGCGCTGGTCAACGCGCGCAAGTTCGACTTGCTGGAACGCGAGGAGCTGCGCGCGGCCATCAAGGAGCTCGATTTCGGCGAGTCGGACTATGCCGACCCGGCCAAGGTCGCGAAGATCGGGCAGATGCTCGGCGCCGACTTCATGGTCGTGCCGGAAATCCGCTATCTGGACGGCCAGCGTGAAACGAAGGTCGTGCCGTATGTCGGCGGGGCGCAAAACACGCTGAAGTGCAAGTTGGCCACGGCCGTGCGGACGGTCAGCGTGAGCACGGGCAAGATCGTCGCCTCGAACATCAAGGAGGTCGAGAAACGCAAGCGCGTGCGCGGCACGGACACTCCGGATGCGGTGCGTCTGGGCATGCTGGACCTGATCGCCGAGACCCTCCGGGAGTCGGCCCTGCGCGAGGCCGCGAACATCGTGGACGTGGCCTATCCGATCCGCATCATGAGCATCGACGGCGACACCGTGATGCTCAACCGCGGCCAGGGCGCCATCATCAACGGCGAAAAGCTCAAGGTCTTTGCCGTGGGCGAAGTGATGGTGGACCCCGACACCAAGGAGAACCTCGGCTACCAGGAGGCCTACGTCGGCCTGCTCCAGGTGACCGATGTGGATCAGAAGACCAGCAAGGCGGCGATCATCGAGCGCGTGGCGCCGTTCCAGCGGCTCTATCTCTGCCGCCGCGTCGAACCGCCGACCCTGACGGACCCCGCGTTGCGCGCGCCGGCCGCCGAGCCTCCGGCTCCCCGCATCGATTGACCGTGCGGGCGGCTGCGGCCCGGCCGCGGCCGCCCGGCAACTTCAAGGAACAACATGAACAAGAAGCATGCATGTGCGCTGGCGCTGGGCGTGGGGCTGGCCTGCCTGTTGCCCGCCTGCCGCCACTTGAGTTCGGCGGGCATCGTGGTGGAGAGCTATCCGCAGACCCAGGTCAAGGTCAACGACACGATCTTCGGCCGGCGGTTCCGGGTCACGCAGACGTCGGTCGACCGCATGGACAACGGGCTGTTGCGGGCCACGGTGACGCTGGAGAATCTCAAGCAAAGCTGCCAGTTCGAGTACCGCTACCGCTGGCTGGAAGCAAACGGGATCGAGGTGACCTCCGGCCTTTCGGTCTGGACGACGCAGAGTGCGGGGTCGCGCGAGCAGAAGCTGCTCTCGGGCGTGGCGCCGAACCGCCAGACGGCCGATTTCATTCTCGATATCCGCTTCAGCCACAAGAGCACGCGCTGGTAGTGGCACGGGTGCGCAACGCAATGTGGAGGGCCGAGCGCCCTCCGGGAGAGAGCGATGAACAGAAGAGCTGAATGTTTGATGCTGGGCGGTCTGGTGTTGGCGCTGACCGGGGGCTGCCACACGCCGCGCCCCCCCCAGTCCGGCTATGTGCCGGCGGAGGAGGAGGGGGTGATGACCGTCGGCCTGGACGATCATGACTACGACCTGATGGCGGCCGGCGTGGCGCGGGAGATGTTCCAGCGCGGCCTGCCCAAGGGCTATGTCGTGGCGCTCGGGCCGGTGGATACGCGGGATTGTCCCTACGATGTGCGCATCGTGCAGTTTCAGAAATCGCTGTCGGTGCTGTTCAACAAGGAGGGGACCCTCCGCTTCATGTCGGCGCTCGACGCCATGACGCCCGGCGGGACGTCCGTCCAGGAGATCTACCAGCTGATGCAGTTCAACTGGATGAACCGCAATCCGCTGGACCTTGAGGACCTTCAGACCCTGGGCCGCCTGGCGCAGGTCAACGGCATTCTCTTCGGCCGCGTGTCGACGCTGGAGCGCGATCTGCGCGGCGGCGGGCGTGAGATCACCTACCGGTTCGTCTGGGAACTGGCCAACACGGCAAACGGACTGCTGGACATCGCCCACGAGGAGAAGATCCGCAAGAACGTCCGCTGAGTGCGGAGCGGAGGGGGATCGACAGGGGTCAAGCAATCGCGCCAACAGGGTTTGGCGGATCAAAACGGGAGGCAGAAGATGAAGATGACGCGTTTGATCATGTTTGCCGGGCTTGGCCTGGCGGTTGCAACGGCGGGTGCCGCCCAACTGGGCCGGAACACCGCGCCCGTCACGGTGCGCAACACGGTCGCGGGTCTGGATATCGGGCCGGCCACCGGTCTGCAGCTGTCGCTGGTCACGCCGGTGCAGATCTTCCCGGAGACCTTCGCCGTGTCGGGGCTGCGCATCAACCTGATTTTCGGCCGCAACCGGGCGCTTCGCGGCCTCGACCTCGGCACCGTCAACGAGGTCACGGAACGTGTCGAGGGAGTGCAACTGATCGGCGTGAATCTGGCCGGCGATCTGGCCGGACTGCAAATCGGGCTCTTCAACTCCGCCGCCACCTCGGAAGCCGGATGCTGCCAGTTGGGCGCGATCAATATCCTGCGGGGCGAAGATTCGCAGGGGACGATGCTCGGGCTGTTCAACCAGGCCGATGGCCTGCGCGGGTTCCAGTTCGGACTGATCAACATCTGCAACACCCTCGACGGATGCCAACTGGGAGTGATCAACATCATTACGCAGAGCGAGGCGCTGATGTTCTGCCCGATCTTCAATGCGCAATTCTAAGCTACCGCCGCTGTTCTGGGCTGTCATCCTTCTGGCGTCGGGCCTGCGGGGTGATCCCGACCGCCGTCCCGAATGGATTGCGCACCCGAAGGGCGACGACAGCATCTGCCTCTACCGGGTCGGCGCGGCCGCCGGCCAGCCCGACCCGGTCGCCGCGCGCCAGAAGGCCTGCGACGCCGCACGCGCCGTGATTGCCGACGAGATGCTCGCCCGGGTCGGGGTGCCCGAGCCGCAGCGACCCGCCTGGGCCCAGCGGCTGAACTTGCGCAATGTCGAGCTTGCCCCTGGTGCGGTTTATCAGGAGGACGCGTCGGACGGCACGGTGGCGGTGTGGGTGCAAGTGAGCTATCCGCTGGCCGAAAAGGCGGCCCTGCTGGCGCAGATCGAGGCGGAGGTCCAGACGGTGGCCGGGGTCGTGTCCGCGCGTCTGGCTGCGCGCCACCACCTGCAGCAGGGCGACTACACGGCGGCCCGCACCAACCTCCAGGCGGCATTGGACCGCAGCGCGGCCACACCCGCCGCCGCCGGCGAGCGGGATGAGACGCTGCTGCTGTTGGGGGAGGTCTGCGTCGCGCAGAAGGATTTTGCCGCGGCGCGGCAGGCCTATGGCGAACTGGCGCGGCCGGAAACGGCCGAGCCGTGGCGCAGCCAGGCGGCCAGTCGGCTGAAGACGCTGCCCAAGCCGCCGCGCACCTGGCCGTTGCACGACCGCTGGAGCGGACGGACCGTCGCGCTGCTCTGCGCCCGGCGCGAGGTTGGCGCGGCGCCGCAGCCGTTTCCCGCGCTCAGCGGTTTGCTGCGGCGTGAACTGGGCGAGGCGCTGCTGAACACGCTGGAAATCCAGCCGACGCCTGCTGCAGTCACTGAACTGATCGACGCGCGGCGACCGGAGGCGGCCTGCCTGGCCGGGCGGCAACTGGCGGCGCAGATCGTGGTGGCCGCCGTGTTGACCACCGACCCCTCCCGGCAGGGCAAGACCGAAACGGTGATGGGCCTCGAGATTCCCCTGGCCGACAGCCAGGTGGACTTCGCCGTGCTCGATGTCACCCGCGGGCAAGTGCTTTACGACGGCAGCTTCAAGGAAATGGCCGGCCGGCAATCGGACCAGCGTCTGTCGGACCGCGTGGCCGGCATCCTCATCGATAAATATCTGGTGCCCCGCTGTCCGGCGGTCGAATAGCCGCAAACGGGGTGGCCGCAGAAGGAGGGCAAGCCATGAGCACAGGTTCCGGTGACGGCGTAAACGCCCTACACAGGACTGAAAAGGTGCAAGGCCTATCCGGTTCTGTGCACCCCGTGCACGGGGTGCTTCAGCACAGCATGCTCCGCCGTTGCTTCAACCACGATTACCGCGACCCCTTTTTCTATATGGTCACGGTTACCACGCATGAACGCCGTCCATGGTTCGGGGTCTGCGAAAACAACGCGTGCGAACTCAACGCCGATGGCTGGCGGGTCCACAACCTCTGGCACCGCATCCCGCAGGACTACCCCCAAATCGCCATCTCCACACGCTGCATCATGCCCGACCACCTCCATGGCATTCTCCATGTCACCGAGCGTATGGAGAAACCTGTCGGCGTCCCCATCCGCGCCTTCAAGTCCCAATGCACCAGCGCCATGCGCGACCGCCACAACGACGCCGCCCTTACGCTCTGGAACCCCGGCTACAACGACCGTATCGTGTGGCGTCGCGGTTCCTTGCGCGCCTACACGCGCTACCTCATGGACAACCCCCGCCGTTATTGCCTCAAAAAAGCGCACCCGGATTTGTTCCGCACCGTTGCCGACCTGCAACACCCCGCGCTTCCGCCCGGCCAGCGC
>CAZQKI010000187.1:0-8849 GCA_964592855.1 uncultured Lentisphaerales bacterium | reverse complement strand
CGCGCTGGCCCATGTGCCAGATGCCCTCGGCGCCGTTCACCAGGTGATGGATCTGACGCTCCAGGATGGGCTCGAAGTCCGCCTGCATCTTGCGCCCGGCCACCTCGACCCAAATGGCCAGCGGCATCACCGATCCATCCGGGACCGTGTCGATGTCCGGTCCGATGAGGACCACCTCGCCGTCGTTGATCTGATCCAGCTCGACGGAGGTCACGAACTCGAAGGCCGACGAACGGTTGCCGCCGAACTCCACCTTGACGTCCGCCTTGCGGATGCGCTCGCCCTCGAAGGCGGCGCCATAGGGCACCGGGATGGGAACGTGGGTGATCTTGACCTTGCACCCGCGCACTTCCAGCGCCCGCTCGACCATCGTCTCGTACGGCACATTCGACACCACGTGCTCGTAGGTGCAAACGCCCGTGGGGAGGATTTGCGGAATGTCCGTGTCGGCGATCACGGGGAACCCGTAGTTGATGGCCCCCGCCGCGACCGCGTACTTGTCCGGCGTCACCTCGCCCAGCGCCAGGACGAAGGCATACACCCGGTCCTTGTTGTAGCGCAGGTTGGCCAGCGAATCCCCGGGCCTCACGCCGCCGAAGGAGAGCGCCGCGCGATTGGCGAAGCCCAGCGCATAAATGGCGGCCGACACATCGCGTCCGAAGGGCACCAGGCGGGTCTCCCAACCGAGCTGCACGCCGGCCGCCTCCAACTGCTCGGCGAACTGGACGCCGTTGGTGCAGCCCGCCATGAACACGTACAGGTTCTTCTGCTGCAGTTCACGGGCGATCTGTACCGCGATCTCCTGCGTGGGTGCGGCTCCGACAATCGCGGCGAACCCCGGCGCGGTGCCGTCCACGAACTCGATCCCGCGTTCGCGCATGATGACGTCGTTGGCGGCCCCCAGCCAGATGCCGTCCACCGGGTTCGGCCCGACGACAGTCTTGCAGGCTTCGATGATCTCGCAGGCGAAGAGCGCCGCCACGCCGGCGTCCAGCGTGTTCCCGAGATAGGGCAACCAGACCTTCTCCGTCGGCCGCGCCGGGAGCAGCGCCTTGGCTTGTTGCAGAATCGGGCGCATCTCGCCCAGGGTGCTGACTTTCTGGCCCGTGAACGAGTAGATCACCGGCAGGTAGTAGGCCGTGGACGGAAACGCCACGGGGCAGGTTTCGCCCTTGGCCTGGATCGCCTCCGCCAGCTTGGACTCGGCCTTCGCCACCCACTCGATTGCGCCGTCGATGGCGCTGCTGCAGATCAACTTAGACATTGGTCCCTCTCCGATCCTTCATGTCGAGCATCTTGCGTTCGGCCTTCTTGTTGATGCCGAGCTTCTCGCGTTTCTCGTCCAGCAGCGCCAGACACAAGGCGGCGGCCTCCTGGGCCGTGCCGCACACATGGAACGATCCGCCGAACAATCCCTTCGTCTCCTCGTTCAGGAACTTGGTCACGTTGTCGGACCCCTCGATGTAGAAGGGGTGCCCGAGCACCACATCCACGCCGGACGCCACGAAATAGGTGCCGATGGCGACGGCCTTCTCGCTCATCCACTCCGGCGCCACACCCACGGCGGGAACCATGGAGAGGTCGTCGCCGAGCCCGCCCTCCAGGACAATCTCCGTGGCGGCTTCGAGGATGCGCGAGTTGTCCACGCAACTGCCCATGTGCAGGATCGGGGGGATCCCCACCGCCTCGCAGACCTCGCGCAATCCCGCGCCGGCATACTGGATCGCCGTCTCGGGGGTGAGCCAGCCGCGCTTGCCGGAGGCAATGGCCGAACAGCCGGTCTTGAGCACCAGCACGTTCTGCTTGATCAGCTCCGTGGTCAGATCGTTCGTGTATTCGTCGGTCTTCGACTTCGGGTTGTTGCACCCGACGATCCCGACGACGCCCCGGATGCGCCCCGCGATGATGGCATCGTTCAGCGGCCGGAAGGAGGCGCGGTAGGTGCCCCCCAGCATGTACTTGATCGCGTCGACGCTGAACCCCGCCACCATGGGCTCCTTGACCTGCGGAATGAAGACTTTCTTCGGATCGCGGTTCTTGAAGTTGTCGACCGCCCGCCGGATGATCGCCTTGGCGGAGCCGAGCCCATCGTGCTCGTCGAAACTCATATGCGCGGCGCCGACCGTCTTGGCGATATCGGCTGTCGAGATGACTTCGGTGTGGTAGGAGGCCGCCACATCGGGCAGGCTGGGCATCACGCACTGCACATCCACGACCATCATCTCCACCGCGCCGGTGATGATCGCCAGTTCCTGCTGCAGGAAGTTGCCGGCGATCGGGATGCCGTGGCGCATGAGGATCTCGTTCGCCGTGCAGCACAAGCCGGCGAGGGTCACACCCTCGGCGCCGGCGGCCTTGGCGTAGGCCTTGATCTCCGGGTCGTTCACCGCCACCACCAGCATGTCGGAAAGCGCCGGTTCATGGCCGTGCACCACGATGTTGACGGTCTTTTCGTCCAACACCCCGAGGTTCGCGGTGCTGCGCACCGGCGTGGGCGAACCGAAAATAATGTCGGAGACGATCATCCCCGCCCGCGACCCGCCCCAGCCGTCGGCCAGCGACGTGCGGAACGCATGCAGCAGCAGGTTCCGGTAGTCGTGATCCACGCCCATCGTGGTGCGGTGCATGGACTCGACCACCATGCGGTCGACGCCCAAGGGGAGGATGCCCTGCTTCTCCCAGATGGCGATCCGCTTGGCCGGCGCAAGCTGCAGGGTCTTGAGCGTCTCCTCCTGCGAGGTGAACTCGCCGAGAAACAGGTTCGCCAGGTCCAGGGCCACCGCCTCGTTCGTCCGCCCGGCCTCCTCGATCTTGTAGAGCCGCGCCGAGTAGCGGAGCGCCTTCTCGTCCTTGATCGCGTAGCCCCCGCCGTGGCCCTGCGCGATGCTCTTCAGGAGCAGGACCAGGTGACGGGCGTGATCGGAGTGCGCCGCGGTTCCGCCCGTGACTTCGCGCAGGTAGTTGCGGGCCACCACGGTGTCGGCATCGGCGCCGCAGACGCCGCGGGGCGACTTCGGCGTGATCCGGCAGGGCCCCATGTGGCAGATCCTGCAGCACAGGCCCTTCTTGCCGAAGGTGCACTGGTTGGCCTGCGTGTCCATGCGGCTGAAGCAGGTGTCGATGCACTCCCGCCCGGCCTTTTCGATGATGGCAATGGACGCTTCGTCCCTTGCCCGGTCGGCCGGACGCTTCCCCGGCTTGGTTTCGGTTGTCATGCTGTTCCTCGTTTTCTCGTACCGTTCATTTAAAAACCTCGTTCAGAAATCCATCCACGAGCCGGACCAGTTCGTTATCAGCCGGCAATTCCGACACCGCCCCGCCCCGCTCCGCCAGAGTGGCCGCCGCCGCATTGTCGGGCAACCCCAGCACGAACTGGGCGCCCGTTTCCGCACGCAGGGTCGCCACGTCCGGGGGCAGGTCCGCCTGCCGGAGCCGGTTCACCACGATCGCCAGCCGATCGAAGGCGATCTCCATCTCCCGGGCCAGCGCATGGAGCCGGCGCACCGTCTCCAGCCCCCGGCGCGAGGGGTCGGCCACCATCACCAGCAAATCGACCTTCTGGACGATCCGGCGCGACAAATTCTCCAGCCCCGCCTCGTTGTCCAGAACCACGTAGGGGTAGTTCCTCGCGATTTCACCCAAGGCGTTCTTGAGCACGTTGTTCGCGTAACAGTAGCACCCCGGCCCCTCGGGACGGCCCATCGCCAGAAAATCGAAATCGGGGCCCTCGACCAGGCTCTCCGAGATCTTCAGCTCGAGCAGCTCCTGCTTCGACACGCCGGCCGACAACCCCTTGCCGGCAAGCTGGCGGGCCTCTTCGCGGACCCCGCCGATGGTCTGCCGCATGGCAACCCCCAGCACCGCATCCAAACAGGTGTTCGGATCGGCATCGACAGCCAGGACCGGGCGACAGCCCCGCGCGATCAACCGGTTCACGGTCAATCCCGCCAGTGTCGTCTTGCCGACGCCGCCCTTGCCGGTTATGGCGATGGTGAAACTCATCAAATCGACTTCACCTTCCCGCAGCCGTCGCTGACGCGCGTCAGTTCGGTGCGCGCGGCAGCCAGTTTCTCCTGCGAGGCCCGCAATTCTGCCACCGGCGCCTTCCTTTTTTCAAGGGCGTCGACCTGGTCTTCGAGTTCCTCCACGTGCGCCATCAGCGCCAGGTACTTCTGCCGTTCGATCGCCGTTGAACTCATGGGGTCTTCTCCGCTTGAAGCATATTTACCAAGTGTCGCATTGTGGTCCTTACACGAAACATCCTGCAAATCCTGCAATCCTGGCTAAAACAATTCCGAGACGTTTAATAATATCGCTTCGAACCGCGCCAGCAACGCTGGCGACAGCCCATCGAGCACCGACCGGCCCTCGCGGTCCGCGCCCCGCAATTCCTCCGTGTAGGGAATGATCCCCAGCAGCTCTTCCCCGGGGAAGGCCGACCGTACGAAAGCCTCGTCCGCCGGCGTCGCGATCTTGTTCGCCACCACGCGGAACCGGCGCAGGCCGATCTGGCCGCCCAGCTCGAACACCCGCCGCGCGGTGTCCACCGAGCGCTGGCCGGGCTCGACCACCACGATCATGACATCCACGCCCCGCGTGGTGCCACGCCCGAGATGCTCGATCCCCGCCTCCATGTCCATGACCAGCGTCTCGTCCCGGTTCAGGACCACGTCCGACACCAGCGCCTTGAGCAGCACATTCTCCGGGCAGGCGCAGCCGCCGCCGCCGCGCTCCACGGCGCCGAGCACCAGCAGGGCCACGCCATCGTGCCGCCACGCGAAGGTGTCGGCGATATCCGACACATCCGGGTTCAGCTTGAAGATCTGTCCGGAACGCCCGACCTTGGCGCCGGTGCGTTCCTCGATCATGGCGACCTGGCGGGCGATCGGGATCATCCGCCGCCGCTCGTCCGCGGGGACGCCCAGCGAGGCCGCCAGGTTGGCGTCGGGATCGGCATCCACGGCCAGCACCGTCTGCCCCCGGCGCGCCAGCAGCAGCGCAAGCGCCGCCGCCAGCGTGGACTTCCCCACGCCACCCTTGCCTGATACGGCTATTTTCATTTTCGTTCGTTCGTTGCTCAAGGTTCTTGGTTGCTGGTTCTTGGTTGCTTGTTGCTGGTTCTTGGTTGCTGGTTCTTGGTTCTTGGTTGCTGGTTCTTGGTTGCTTGTTGCTGGTTCTTGGTTGCTGGTTCTTGGTTCTTGGTTGCTGGTTCTTGGTTGCTGGTTCTGTTTTACTGGTTTGCTGGTCTTGGTTCGACATCTATTGGCTCTCGAGTTCGCATTATTGACTGGCGGAGAATGCCTCTGTTGGAACAGGCGTCTTCGCTCCAACCAAGAACAATGAACCAAGAACAAACTATCTTTTCCCCAACCAAGAACAATGAAATCCCACTCTCTTTCCTCAACTAAGAACCAAGAACAACGAACTAAGAACCCTCAATCTAAGAACCCTTAATTTCTTTTCCAAGACATTTAGAAGCTTGCTTGCACCATTTGGCACAGCCCAGATCCATGCGCGGATTGCGGACCTCCCGCTTGCACCCGGAACAGATCCGCACCGGTTCATCCTTCCAGAACTCGATCTCGGCCTGGCAATGGGGGCAGGTGACCAGAAAGATGTCTTCCGGCCGCCAATACCGCTGATCCTGTCCCGGGCAATGAACGTCGGCCATGACTATCCGAACTTGAACTGCTGCTTCATCTTTTTCGACAACGCGCAGAGGGTCTCGAAAACCTTCATGGCGTCGGCCGGATCCATCGAACCCGTGCCGCAGGAAGGCGTGACCAGGGCCTGCCGCGCGATCTGCTGGAGGTCCATCCCCTTGGCTGCCAGCGCATTCATTCCGTCGTTCAACTTGGCGGCCAGCGAGTCCACGGTCTGATCGCGGATGGCCGTCGAGGTCGGGACCACGCCCCAGGCCAGCATGCCGCCCCGGGCCATGTGGGCTTTGATGGCGTCGGCATACATCAGGATGGTGGGGGCGAACCCGAACGCGTCGAAGTTCATGATGTCCACGCCGGCATCGATCAGGATGCTCCACTCGGTGTTGCCGCAGCAGTGGACGCCGGCCAGGCCGCCGTCGGCGTGAATCGCCTCGACGAGCTCGTTGATGCGGGCGACCACATCGTCGCGCTTGACCGAAACATAGGTCGAGCTGCCGAACGCGGAGAGAATCGGCTCGTCGATGAAACAGATGATCCGTTCGGCGAAGGGGGCGAACTTGCGGATCTGCCAGCGGCACTTCAAGGCGAGCGCCTTGACGATCATGTCGAGGAACTCGTCGTTGTAGTAGATGGCCCGCTTGTTCTCATCCACCAGCGTCAGCGCGAAGCTGCACGGCCCGGTGGTCTGGACCTTGACGACCGGACGCTTCTTCCCCTCGGCCTTCAGCCGCTTCTCCATCGCGTAGATGCCGCGGGAGAATTCCGGCGAAATGGCCATGAAGTCCAGATCGTCCCCGCCTTCGGCCACGGCCATGTACTTCTCGTAGAAATTGGCGAAGCCCTCGGAGGAATCGGCGGCCGTGTCGAAGAACATCCGCTGTTTCTCGCGGTCGTAGACGGCGCCGGGCATCCCCTCGGAGTACTGGACCTCCATCTGCTCGTTCATCCCGAATTTGGGAAGCTGGGGCCAGATGGGGGCCTCACCGATGTTCTTCAGCGAAACATCCACCGCGAAATCGGCGTTGTCGAAGGGCATGCTGCCGATCGCCGTCGCCATGAATTTAGGTTCAAAACTCATTCTTTGTTCCTTGTTCGTTGTTCGTTGTTCCTGGTTCCTGGTTCGTTGTTCCTGGTTCCTGTTTTCTGGTTCTGTTCGTGATCTTTTTTATCTGGTTCTCAACGCGCTGTCATTCGCGCCTCAACCGTAAACAAAGAACAAAGAACCAAGAACCAGGAACTCGCTACACAAAGAACCAGGAACATGCCTATTTCTTCAGCCCATCCACCGCCTGCTTGATCGCCGCGATATGCGCGGGGGTCGTTCCGCAGCAGCCGCCGACGATGTTAGCGCCCGCCGCGACAATGGCCGCCACACGGCCGGCCATGTCCGCCGGAGTCTCGGGGAACACATCCGCGCCGTTGACGTTCTTCGGCAAGCCGGCGTTGGAGTGGACCAGGATCGGGGTCTGGGGGGCTGCCTGGCGGATTTCCTTCACGATCTCGATCATCCGCTCCATGCCGTTGCCGCAGTTGGCGCCGATCACGTGCGCGCCGGCTGCGACGCACGCCTGGGCGGCGTCGGTCGGGGAGACGCCCATCATCGTGCGGTATTCACCCTTGACGGTGCGTTCGAAGGTGAAGGTGCAGATCACTTCGCACTTGGTATTTTCGCGGGTGGCGCGGATGGCGGCCGCGGCTTCGTCCAGCGCGCTCATCGTCTCCACGCAGATGGCGTCGGCGCCGCCGGCGGCGAGCGCCACGACCTGCTCCTTGAAGAATTCGTAGAGGTCCTGCTCGGTCACATCTCCCATGGCTGTCATCATTCCCGTCGGGCCCACGGAAGCGATCACCCACTTGTCCGGACCCGCCGCCTCGCGGGAAATCGCTGCGGCCGCCTGGTTGAGTTCCGCCGTGCGGTCCGCCAGTCCGAAGTGCTTGAGCTTGCAGCGGGTGCCGCCGAAACTGTCCGTCTCGATCATGTCCGCCCCGGCTGCGATATAACCCTTGGCGATGTCCAGCACATCCGCGCGATGCGTCACGCACCACAATTCGGGGCATTCGCCCGGCTTCATCCCCTTCTTCTGCAGGAAGGTGCCCCACGCGCCATCCGACACCAGCACCCGTCCCGATTTGATCGCCTTGACAATACTCTGCTTAGCCATGACTCGATTCTCCTTGATGTTGACCGTTTACTTTCACAAGTTCATCCAAAAAAGCATACCAGCCGTCCATGCCGGCGCCGGTTCCGGGCGCGAGTTCCAGCACGGCGGCCTCCGGCGCCACCTGCTGGAGGTTGGCCCGGGCCTTCGCTACGTCGAACCCCGCTGCGGCGGCCTGATCCATTTCATTGATCACCACCGCGCCGGCATTCGAAAACAGCAGGGGGAACTTGAGCGGCTTGAGTTCGCCCTCGCGGACGGAAAACACCGCCACGCGGGCCGTCTCGCCCAGGTCATAAACCGCCTGGCAGGCGGCGCTTCCGCCGTTCTCGATCAGCACGAGGTCCAGGTGATCGAGGTCCAGACCGTGCAAGGCATGACCGATCGCATGCGCGTCCATGGCTGGGTTTTCTTCGTGAATGACCCCGTGGGAACCATCTGTGTGATGGTGATGATGGTGATCGTGGACGGCGCCTAAGCTTGCCAGGTCTGCGCCGGTGACAACCTTCACCCGGTGTCGCTTGCCGTATTCCGAAACGGTCCGTTCCGCCAGGGCATGGACGTTGGACCGGGAAAAGGAGGTCAGGTTGACCACGCAGACGCGTTTGGCCATGAAAAAGCCCCGGTTCCGCTCCGCCAGCCGGTCGTTCAGGGACAAGGCAACCGAGGCCCCGGCGTCATCGTCATGACGATGGCCGTGCTCGTGCCCGTGATCGGCACTATCGGAACAACCGCACTTTTCGCACATAATCCCGAGTTCCTCGTGGGGAATGCCGCACTCAGATCGGCATTCCCGCGTGATCCCCGATGGTTTTCAACCCGAAAGCGTTCTTGGGAGCGTACAAGAAAAGCGGAGCCTATGCAAGACGGAACGAGACGGGATCGACAGGAAGGGATCGGAGGGAAACGACCGTATAGAAAAAAGAAACCCCTGAAAACATTGGCGTTTACGCGTGTTTTCAGGGGTTCGGAAATGGTGGCGGCTGGGGGACTCGGACCCGCGACCGACGGATTATGATTCCGCTGC
>CAZQKI010000186.1:6005-8854 GCA_964592855.1 uncultured Lentisphaerales bacterium | reverse complement strand
GATTAAACGCATTGCATTTTCCAGGCCGGGCAAGTACGCTCATCTCCGGCAAGGAAAAGGGTGCTCAACATGGCAGGATTCAATGTGCGGTCCATTCGCCGCCTGACGGCGGACAAGAATCACAACGCGTTCACGGGAGCCGCCTGGTTTCAGGGCTCGCTCTACGTGGCGTTCCGGCAGGGCGATGCCCACGTGTGTTCCCAGGGCCGCCTGGTCGTGCTCCGCAGCCGGGATGAGGGGGTGCGGTTCGACACCGTCGCCGTGATCCGCGGCCAGTTCGACACCCGCGACGCCCACCTTTACGCCGACGGCGACCGGCGCCTGTTCGTGGCCGGGTTCGAAGCGACCCCCGAAGGTCCCCGGTCGGGCTCGGCCTGGACCAAAGACGGACTGCATTGGTCGGCCTGGACCCCGTACGCCGGGGCGGACGGCTACGTGATGTGGCGGCCGCGCTGTCGCGAGGGACGCTTCTTCTGCGCCGGCTACGGCTTCCGCGCACAAGACCGGAATAGCCACGTGGCCTGGTTCGAAAGCCGCGATGGCCGGCGCTGGGAACGGATGCGGACCATCCATGAAGGCCCCGACAAACCCAATGAATGCTGCTTCGACTTCAAGGCGGACGGTTCCGTCGCCATGATCATGCGGCGCGAAAACGCCAGGCGCAAGCCGCTCCTCCTCCGGTCGGCGCCGCCGTACACGAACTGGAGCAAGGTCGAACTGAACGTCCCCCTGATGGGGCCGGCCTTGTGGCTGGTTGGCGACGACATCTGGATCTCGGGCCGGTGGTTCCTGCCGTCGGGCGTCACGCACCTCGGCGTCTTCAAGGTCGAGAAGGACAAGCCGAAGCTGCAGGTGGTGCTGCCCTCGGGCCCCGGCTCGGATCAGTCCTACATGGGCGTGGCCCGCCATCCGTTGAACCCGCGGCGGTTCGCCCTCTCCTATTATTCCGGCCATACCGCCGGGGACGATCCGAAGGTGTCCCAGTGGGATCACCCCGACATCTATCTGGCGGATGTCGTCTTCACGTCGGAGTACATCCGCAAGTGGCATGTGTCGGATCTGCTCGTCGACGCGCCGCCGGCCCCGGACG
The DNA here is from genome assembly GCA_964592855.1 of uncultured Lentisphaerales bacterium. GTDB lineage: Bacteria > Verrucomicrobiota > Kiritimatiellia > RFP12 > JAAYLN01 > JAAYLN01. The sequence continues at coordinate 7,764 of CAZQKI010000186.1, read as the reverse complement.
CGTGCGACCGGGCCTCCGGCTGGCGGACGGTCAAGGCCTGCGAAGCCGCCGGCAGCGCCTACGGTTTCGTGGACGCCTCGGCGCGCATTGGCCGGCGGCCGGGTGCGATCGTCTTCCGCACGGATATCGAAGTCGGCCCCATCGACACCGCGCGGCTCCACCTGGGCTACGACGGTGCCGTGGTGGCGCGCCTGAATGGCCAGGTCGTGCATGAAGGCGCAGCGACGAACCCGGCCCTCCCCGACCTCGCCACGGTGCCGGTCAAGTTCCGTCACGGTACAAACCGCCTGGAGATCGTCCTCGGCACGCAGGGCGGAAAGGCCTGCGGCATCTTCGCCCGCTGGGAGGCGTGCGACGCGGTTGCCGGTCGCAAGGCCGCGGCCAATGGGCGCTGAGCCGAATTTGAAGGAGATTCTGCTGAAATGAAATCCTATTGCAAAGCCCTCCGGGCACCGAAGAACCCCGATCTGGGCCGGTTGGATACATCTGAGACGCTCGGACTCGACCGCGAGCAGGGGGAGGCCCTGCTGGCGAAGAACACGGAAGCGCTGGGCCGGCTCGGCTACGAGCTCTATGCCGAGGGTCGGCGGTCGCTGCTGGTGGTGCTGCAGGCGATGGACACCGCCGGCAAGGACGGCGTCATCCGCCAGGTCATGACGGGCCTGGATCCGGTGGGGCTGCGGGTGACGGCTTTCAAGGCGCCGACGCCGCAGGAGCTGGCCCACGACTTCCTCTGGCGCGTGCACGCGGCCACGCCGGCCCATGGCGAAATCGGCGTCTTCAACCGCTCCCACTACGAGGACGTTCTCATCGTCCGGGTCAAGAACCTCGTTCCCGAAGCGGTCTGGAAACGCCGCTACAACCAGATTCGCGAGTTTGAGGATCTGCTGTCCGAGAGCGGCACGACGATCGTGAAGCTCTTTCTGCACATCAGCAAGCAGGAGCAGGCGGAGCGGTTGCAGGCGCGCATCGACGATCCGGCGAAGAACTGGAAGTTCCAGATGGGTGATCTGACGGAGCGCAAGCTGTGGAGCGCCTACACGAAGGCCTACGAGGCCGCGCTGCGGACGTGCGACAGCGACAAGGCCCCGTGGTACATCGTGCCGTCCGACAAGAAGTGGTTCCGCAACGCGGCCGTCTCGCAGATCCTGGTCGAGACGCTGAAAGGGATGAAGCTCAAGCTTCCGAAGCCGATCCCGGGGCTGAACGAAGTGAAGATTGTCTGATGCGGGCGGAGCCCGCAATCCAATCGAACCGCAGATTTACGAATACTGAACCGCAGAATATCGAAGTCAATCCCCATCACGGGTATTTGACGATGATCGAGACAAGGATCGGGACAAGGATAAAAATCAGCGATCGGGACAATGATCGGGACAAAGATTCGATACCTGCCAATACCCTGTGCACTCACGCCGACAGCATGCGCAGAATCTGTGAGCGTTCTTCCTTAGCATCTATGCGGATGCGCGGCGACAAAAAAGTTCACGTACTGGGTATCCCTTCGCTCTAGCTTATTCCCATCGTTGTCTCGATCCTTGTCCCGATCATCTTCGCTCCCATCCTTGTCCCGATCATCGTCCCGATCATTGGTGGTTTCAACCACACAAGAACTCCATCCATCTCTCGATTCTCATTACCCAGAAGAGTCATTTCTGTTTCGAGGACGAGGACGAGGACACTTCCGGGTTAAGCGTGGGATTTGTCATTGACCGCACGCGCACAAACGCCGAAGGCCGGCTCAAGCGGGTCGACTAAG
>CAZQKI010000186.1:0-5905 GCA_964592855.1 uncultured Lentisphaerales bacterium | reverse complement strand
TCAGCCGGCGTCGCCCATGCAGGTGCCCATGAGGCGGGCGGTCTGCACCCAGGGATGATCGGGCGGCACGGTGCGGACATGCCCCGCGACGTCCTCCAGCGGGACGGGGACGCAGGTGTCGCCCTTGACGGCGACCATCACGTTGTACTTGCGGGCGGCGATCAGTTCGCCCGCCATCGCGCCGAGGCGCGTGCAGAGGACGCGGTCGGCCGGGGTGGGGGTGCCGCCGCGCTGGACGTGTCCGAGCTGCGTCATGCGGGCCTCGATGCCGGTCATGGACTGAATCTCGCGGACGATGCGGCTCACCTTCGACTCGCGGATCAGCAGTGGTTGCCGGGACAGCTCCGCCTCCCGCTTCGCCTGCGCCGCTTTCCCTTTCCGGCCGCTTTTCCGCTTCTGTTCAACGCCGTCGTCTTCGTCCCGGTCTTCATCATGTTCATCCGGCGCCCCGATGGCGGCGGCCCCTTCGGCGACGGCGATGATCGAGAAGCGCTTGCCGCTGTGGCGCCGGGCGTGGAGGAAGTCGGCGATCGCCTGGATGTCGTATTTGATCTCGGGGATCAGGATGACGTCGGCGCCGCCGGCGATCCCCGCGCCGAGGGTCAGCCAGCCGGCGGAATGCCCCATGATCTCGACGGCGATGATGCGGTGGTGGCTGCTGGCGGTGGTGTGCAGCCGGTCGATCGCCTCGGTGGCGATGCTGCGCGCGGTGTCGAAGCCGAAGCAGGCGTCGGTGAGGACGACGTCGTTGTCGATGGTCTTGGGGAGCGTGATGATGTTGAGTCCCCCCTTGCGTGCGAGACGGTAGGCGTTCTTCTGGGTGCCGTTGCCGCCGAGGCAGACGAGGCAGTCGAGGTTGAGCCGCCGGGCGTTGGCGATGGCGACATCGGTCATGTCCATGACGGTGCCGCCCATCTCCATCTTGTGCGGCTTGTCGCGGTTGGAGCCGAGGATCGTGCCGCCGAGGGTGAGGATGCCGCTGACGGCGCGGTCGTCGAGCGGGATGTAGCGGTTCTCCACCAGCCCCCGGAAGCCATCGAGGAAGCCGACGACGGGGATGCCGTAGTGCAGGGTCGACTTGGCGACGGCCCGGATGGCGGCGTTCAAGCCGGGGCAGTCGCCGCCGGCCGTGAGGATGCCGATGCCGTGCGTGGCCTTGCCGTTCTTCGGTCGCGTGCTTTTCGTCATTTCCATGGGGTCTGTTCCGTTTTCCGCAGCCGATGATAGGGTTCCAGCATGGTGGGCTTGTCCTGCTCCTGCAGGCGTGCCGCCTCCTGCGCCTGCGCCTGCAGCCGCTGCTGGCTGCGGACGACGGGGTCCTTGGCGCCGGGCGACAACTGCCGGTAGTCGCCGTTGCCGGAGAGGATATGCGCTTTCTGGTTGTCGGCAAAGTAAAATTTCAGCGCCGCCATCAGCTTGCTCCGGCAGGACGCGTCGAGGACCGGAATCAGGAGTTCGATGCGCTTGTCGAGGTTGCGCGGCATGCCGTCGGCGCTCGCGAGGAAGACCGGGTTGCGGCCGCCGTCGCGGAAGTGGAAGATGCGCGCGTGCTCGAGGAAGCGGTCAACGATGCTGACGACCGTGATGTTGTCGCTCAGACCGGGGACGCCGGGCTTGAGGCAGCAGATGCCGCGGATGTTCAGGCGGATCTTGACGCCCGCCTGCGAGGCCTCGTAGAGGGCGCCGATCAGCAGCTCGTCGCTCAGGGAATTCAGCTTGAGGTTGATCTGCGCCTTCTCCCGGTTCCGGGCGCGGCCGGTCTCGTTGGCCACGAGCTTGAGGAGCGTGGCGCGGAGGGCGAAGGGCGCCATGACGAGGCGGCGGAGCGTCTGGGGCTGGGAGTAGCCCGTGACGGCGTTGAAGACGTCGGAGGCGTCGGCGCCGAAGTCGGGATGGCAGGTGAAGAGCCCCGCGTCGCTGTAGAGCGTGGCCGTCTTCTCGTTGTAGTTGCCCGTGCCGACGTGGACGTAGCGGACCAGCCCCTTGGGTTCGCGGCGCACGACGAGGCAGATCTTGGCATGTGTCTTCAGGTTGCGGACGCCGTAGACCACGTGGACGCCGGCCAGCTCGAGCCGCTGCGCCTGCGTGATGTTGCGGGCTTCGTCGAAGCGCGCCTTGAGCTCGATCAGAACCGTGACGTGCTTGCCGACCTGCGCCGCCCGGATGAGCGCCTCGATGATCGCGCTCTGCGGCGCGGTGCGGTAGAGGACCTGCTTGATGGCCAGCACCTGCGGGTCCCCGGCCGCCTCCTCGACGAAGCGGACGACGGGATCGAAGGATTCGTACGGGTGGAGCAGCAGGATGTCGCGCGCGGCGATTTGCGGAAACAGGGGGGCCTTGAGGTCGACATCGGGCGAGACGACCGGCTCCCACGCCTCGTCGCGCAGGGCGTCGAAGCCTTCGGCCTGCACCAGCGCCAGCAGGGCGCGCAGCTCAACCGGTCCGTCGACGGCCTGGACGTCGGCCGGTTGGAGGTCCAGATGCCGCAGCAGGGCGCGCACGAGGGTGCGGGAGGCCGACGGGTCGATCTCGAGGCGGATGCAGGCGGTCGCGCGGCGGTCGTCCAGCAGTTCCTGCATGCCGGCCAGGAGGTCGGCGGAGAGATCTTCGCGCAATTCGTTGTCGGCGTTGCGGGTGACGCGGAACGGGACGCATTCGCGCACGGGCGCGCCTTCGAGAATGGCGCCGACCTGCCAGGCGACGACCTGCTCGACGGGAACGAACACGGCGCGGTCGGCCGTGTCGGGCACGCGGATGAAGCGCGGCAGCTTCGGCCCCAGCGGAATCAGGGCCAGACGTGCCGCCGCGCCGGGAACGGCCGGTTCGAGCCGCACGGCGCAGTGCAGCAGCAGGCCGGAGGGGCGGTAGGGGCGGTCGTCGTCGACGCCGATCGCCGAGAGCACCGGCAGGAGGTTCTCCGTGAATTCGCGCAGGAGCCAGTTGCGCTGCTCGGACGTCAGCGCCTCGATGTCCGTCTGGATGACGAGCCCCTGCTGCGCCAGCGCCTGCCGGAGCGTGCGGAACAGCCGGTACTGGTCCTCGACCATCTTCCGCATCCGGCGTGTGACGGCCTCCAGTTGCTGCAGGGGCGTCATGCCGGCCGCATCGGTCCGACGGATCTTCGCGGCGACGAGGAGCTTCAGGCCGCCGACGCGGACCATGCAGAACTCGTCCAGGTTCGAGGCCGTGATGGCGAGGAATTTCAGGCGCTCGAGCAGGGGCAGCCTGGCATCGCATCCCTCGGCGAGCACCCGCTGGTTGAAGGCGAGCCAGCTCAATTCCCGGTTGAAGAAAAGCTTGTCCGTTCGTGGTTTCGTCTTCATGGGGAATGTCCGGCTAGGCGGGGTTGTAGAGATAGCACTTGCGGCCGAACATCAGCTCGAACAGGTTGCCCTTTTCGCCGAGGGCGACTTGTTCGGCGCTGGTCACCACCTGGCGGCTGGGAATGCAGATCAGGGCGTTGTCGTTCAGCTCGAAGCGGATCCGCCCCAGGCTCTGATCATGGACGCGGTCGAGCGCGTCGGCGACCCGCAGCATGGCGGCCAGCTTGCTGACGACGAGCCGGTCCCCGACGGGCAGCGCCTGATACTCGGGATGCGTCGACTTGGGAATGGCCTTGCGGTGGTAGCGGGTGATGACGGCGATCCGTTCGATCTCCTCGCCGGAAAGCCCGGCAAACTCGGTGTTGCGGATCAGGTACATGGCATGCTTGTTGTGGGCATGCACGCTGACGAATACGCCGATGTCGTGGAGTCGGGCGGCGACTTCCAGCAGCAGCCGCTGCCGCGGGGTGCAGGCGTGCTCCTCCTGCAGGAGGTCGAACAGGGCCAGGGCGATCCGCGACACCTGTTCGGCATGCCGCGCATCGTACTGGTATTTCTCGCCGGTCTCCCGGGCCACGCGGAGGACGTGCTTGCGCATGGTGGTCGTCCAGGTGGTGCCGGAAACGGCCTCTTCCAGCAGGCCGTGGCTGAACGACAGGCTGCTGACGTACAGTTTGGCGAGGCCCAGGGCGTTCGCCACCGAGATGGCGATGCTCAGCGAGGGCGCCAGCAGTTCGGCGTCGGGGTAGGAGAGCTGCCATTGGCGGACCAGCTCCTCGGTCGACGTCGCCGCCACCTGTTTCAGCAGCTTCTCCAGATCCTTGACGGACAGGGCGATGACATCCGAAGCCGATCCGTCGCCGGCGCCCCGGCCCGGACGCAGACGGGCGGCGGCATGGCGCATTTCGCGACCCATGAACAGCAGTTTTAACGTCTTCAGGTTGTCGATGTTCTTGCGGATCTGCCCGGCGATTTCATGCGTCCGTCCATCGGCCAGCTCGGAATACTGCTGCGGTTTGAGCGAAGCCTCCTCCATCTGGCGGCGCAGCTGCAGCGAGCCGACGCCGAACGTCTGCACGAAGCGGATCTCGCCCGCCTTGCGGCACAGCATGCCGCAGGAAAGGCCGCCGATCTCCAGCACGACGGCCTCGCCCTTCTCCCAGTCGATCCGGCCGTCGCGGAGGGCGCGGAATACGAGGTGGTAGTAGTAGCCGATCTGTCCGGGATCGAGCAGGTGGAAGGTGATGCGCGACGTCGTGGAGAGCCGGTCGAGGAAGCCTTCGCAGTTGTCGGCCAGCCGCAGCGTGAAGGTCGCCACGGCCTTGATCGAATCGTCGCGGATGCCGTATTCCTCCAGCAGCCGGCGGAACGACTTGAGAATCCGGACGCATTGCTCGGCCGTCGTGTTGGAAATCCGCCGGGCGGCGACGATGTCCCATCCGAGGGCGACCGTCTGCACGGTCTTCTCCAGGATGTGGATGTCCTTTGTTCCGCACTGCTCGGCGATCATCATGCGGATGAACGTCGTGCCGATGTCGATGACGGCGATCTGGCGGCACGCCGGTTGTGGGTCGGGTTGCTTCCTGCTCATGGCTGCCCGGTATTCTAGCAATCAATTGTTTGCTTTGCGTGAGCATGCACGCGGCAAAAGCGAAAAAACCGTCCGCATGCCCAGCCAAACCCCATGATACACGCTTCGGGAGCGGGATGCATCTGCAAATGCCGTGCCGGAGATTCTGTGGTAGAATACCGAGACCGCTTTATCCCACCGGCCCGCGAGACTTTATGCAAGCAACTCCTTTGATCCCCGACAGCACGGCGTGTCCACCCTTGGAACACGGAATCTTTCATCGCACCGCGCTGCTGCTCGGATCCCGGCGCATGCGCGTGATCGCGGACGCCAGGGGCCTCGTCATCGGCCTCGGCGGCGTCGGAAGCTGGTGTGCCGAGAGCCTGGTCCGCACCGGTGTGCGGCACCTGACGATCATGGATTCCGACCGGGTTTGCATCACCAACATCAACCGCCAGATCCAGGCGACCTGTTCCACCATCGGCCAGGTGAAGACGGAGGCGCTCCGCAACCGCCTGCTGGACATCAACCCGCAGGCCGATATTGTGTCCGTGCAGCGCATCTACGACCAGGACAGCGCCGCCGGCATCCCGTTCGACGACTACGACTTCATTGTCGATGCGATCGACAGTGTCAGCGCCAAGGCGCTGCTGCTCGCCACGGCGTCGCGGTCGCGGGCGCAGGTTTTCTCGTCGCTGGGCGCCGCGTCGAAACTCGACCCGACCCGCGTGCGCGTGGCGGAACTCTGGGACGTCAAGGGCTGCCCGTTGGGCGCGGCGCTCCGGCGGCAGATGCGTCGGCAGCAGCTCGTAACCGCGAAGCCGATCCCGACGGTCTATTCGGACGAAGTCCTGGCGAACGCCGGGGAGAGTCATTCATGCGGCACGTCGCAATGCCTGTGTCCGCACACGGACGCCGGCCCCGGCGACCCCGAACTGCTCAACCACGAGTGGTGCAGTCGCAAAGCGGTCATCAACGGCTCGGTGGCCCATATCACCGGCATCTTCGGCCT
>CAZQKI010000185.1:0-8962 GCA_964592855.1 uncultured Lentisphaerales bacterium | reverse complement strand
TGGAAGGTCGGGGCGGCTGCTCTTTTCGCCTACCGCCGGGGACGGCGGGGTCCAGCGCGGTTTCAGACGCCGAAGGCCGGTTCAAGAGGGTCGACTAAGCGTATCCGAGTAAGGGTGGGGATGAAGAGTACGACGAAGTGCACGAAGTGTGTGCTCCGCAATTTCCATACACTTACTCGAAAGATTGAACATTGAACGTTGAGCGTTCTCCCGTTTTTTCAAACTGGCCACCGCTGGCCGCCAGAGGCCGCACTGAACCCCGAGCCCTGTCACCGCCCGACGCCGGCCCGGTAGCCCTGCAACCAGCCGGCGATGAAGGCCGCCTGACGGTGCCGCACGGGCTCGAGAAAATGGACGTGGTCGCAGAAGAGTTCGGGACCGAGATTCTGCGTGAAGGTGTACAGGTCGATCACGGGGACGCCGTGCGTCGCCATGATGGCGTCGGCCGCGCGGTTGTAGGCCTCGCAGTCGGCCGCGAAACGGAAGAAGGATTTGCTGCGGGCGTTGTGGATGTTCTCGTCGCACGGGGTCGTCCGCATCCAGATCAGGCGGCGTCCCAGAGTCTTGGAAACCAACTCCACGATGGCTTCGAGATTCTTCCCGTAGTCCTCCAGGGGAACCTGCTTCGCACCCGTCGCGGGGTCCGTCTTGATGTCATGCAACCCGCAGTTGATGACCACCGCGTCGGCCGTGATGGCGGGGCCTTCCGCGAGGCAGTGCCGCAGGTAGGCGAGCACGCGCGAGGAGTCGCCGCCGTTGGCACCCAGCGCCTGGTCCATGTTCTGCTTGGCCGCGTCGACGCCCGCCTTGCGCGCATAGTTGATGCCCGTCCCGCACAGGGCCGATTCCAGCGCCGGGCCGTAGTGGATGGAGATGCTGTCGCCAATGACGAAAATATTCATGGAGAAAGGATGCCAGCTTGCCGTGTCCGTGTCCAGTCTCCTTCTTGGCCCGGACATGGCTGTGCGCTTGAATTGCAAGCGGCAATCGCGCATAATGCCGCCTGCAGAGGGAAGCAGCCCTTGCGGGGAGTTTTCATGCACCGTATTCTCGAAAAAAAGCAGCTTTCGGCGGATGTCTTCAGAATGACGGTCGAGGCGCCGCTCATCGCCGCCGAGCGCAAGCCCGGCCAGTTCATCATCCTGCAGGTCGATGACAACTGGGGCGAGCGCATTCCGCTCACCATTGCCGACGCCGACGCCGCCGCAGGAACGATCACGCTGGTCTTCCAGACGGTGGGACGCACGACCCACCTCCTCGCCGACAAGACGATCAGCGATTCCATCCCCGCCATCCTCGGCCCGCTGGGCCAGCCGACCCACATCGAGCGCTTCGGCACCGTCGTCTGCGTCGGCGGCGGCATCGGCGTCGCCCCGCTCCACCCCATCGCCCAAGGGATGAAGGCCGCCGGCAACCGCGTCATCGTCATCATCGGCGCGCGCAACCGCGACCTCATCGTCATGGAGGATGAGATGCGGAAAATCGCGGACGAGGTCATCATCGTCACGGACGACGGCTCCTACGGGCGGAAGGCGCTGGTGACGGAGCCGCTCAAGGCGCTTTGCGAACGGAGCCCACCCCCCGATTGCGTTGTCGCCATCGGCCCCTCCATCATGATGAAGTTCTGCGCCGAGACGACGCGCCCGTTCAAGATCAAGACGCTGGTTTCGCTCAACACGATCATGATCGACGGCACGGGGATGTGCGGCGGCTGCCGCGTGACCGTCGGCGGCAAGACCCGTTTCGTCTGCGTGGACGGACCCGAGTTCGACGGACACGAAGTCGACTTCGACAACATGATGAAGCGCCTGCGCGCCTACAAGCCCCAGGAAGACGCCCAACACGAAGCGCACCATTGCCGCCTGGATGCGCAGGTCGCCGGAATGATCCAGCCGACAGGTGGAGAAACATGACGAAAACGCCACACGAATTGGACCGGGCAGCCATTGCCGAACTTGCCGGGCTGCAGGGCAAGAAGCTGACCCCGCGGGACCGCATGGCCATTCCCGCGCAGGAGATGCCCTGTCAGGACCCCGCGGTCCGCCGCGCCAACATGCAGGAAGTCGCGCTGGGCTACTCCGCCGCCCAGGCACGCGTCGAGGCGCAGCGCTGCCTCCAGTGCAAGAACGCCCCCTGCGTGGGGGGCTGCCCCGTGGGGATCCGCATCCCCGACTTCGTCCGCGCCATCGCCGAGGACCGCATGCCCGACGCCATCGCGATCATCCGCGAGAACAGCCTGCTGCCCGCCGTCTGCGGCCGCGTCTGTCCGCAGGAGTCGCAGTGCCAGGCCCCCTGCACGCTCGGCAAGGCGCTCAAGAATCTGGAACTCGGCGTGGGCATCGGCCGGCTCGAACGCTATGTCGCCGACCTGGACCGCACCACGTCGACCCCCACCCTCCCCGCCCTCCCCGCGCCGACCGGCTGCCGCGTCGCGGTCATCGGCAGCGGCCCCGCCTCGATCACCGTCGCGGCGGATGTCCGGCGCGCCGGCCACGACGTGACGCTCTTCGAGGCCTTTCACAAGCCCGGCGGCGTGCTGGTCTACGGCATTCCCGAATTCCGCCTGCCGAAAGCCATCGTGCAGACGGAGATCGACGCGCTGACCGCCATGGGCGTCGTCCTGGAAACAAACTTCGTCGTCGGCCGCACGCGCCGCCTCCAGGACCTTCTGGACAAGGACGGCTACGATGCCGTCTTCGTGGGCACCGGCGCCGGCCTCCCCAAATTCATGGAGATCGAAGGCGAGAACCTCGTCGGGGTCTTCTCGGCCAACGAGTATCTGACCCGCGCCAACCTGATGCGCGCCTACGACGGCAACCACGCCCACACCCCGATGTTCCGCTCGAAGCGCGTCGCGGTGCTGGGCGGCGGCAACGTCGCCATGGACGCCGCCCGCATGGCCCTGCGGCTGGGCGCGGAAAGCGTGCACCTCGTCTACCGGCGCACCGCCAAGGAGATGCCCGCGCGCGCCGAAGAGGTCGCCCACGCCCGCGAGGAGGGGGTCGTCTTCGACATGCTCCAGAACGCCAAGCGCATCCTCGGCGACGACACCGGACGCGTCCGCGCCCTCGAATGCCTCCGCTACGAGCTCGGCGAGCCGGATGCCTCGGGACGGCGCAGCCCCATCGAGATCAAGGGGAGCGAATTTTCCGTGGAACTCGACACCGTCATCGTCGCCATCGGCAACGAATCGAACCCCCTGATCCGCCAGACGACAGCCGGCCTCGAGACCGACCGCCGCGGACACATCATCGTCGATGAGACCGGGCGCACCTCGCTCGACTGCGTCTATGCGGGCGGCGACATCGTGCTGGGCGCGGCGACCGTCATCCTGGCGATGGGCGAAGGCCGGCGCGCCGCCGCTTCGATCAACGCCATGCTCGCCGAGAAAGGCAAGCGGTAGGCTTTCCATGGCGGACAAGCTCGTGCTGACGCAGAAGCAGATTGTCGGATGGTGCGGACAGGCCGTCTTTGACGACGGCGAAGCCCGCGTCAAACGGGGCGAGGTGCTGCGTGCGGACTGCGAAGGCGACACGGTCACGGGACAGATGGTCCGCCCGAACGGCGCCATGAAATGCAGCTTCAAGGTGCTGCCTAACGGCCTGGTGGACAGCGCCTGCGGCTGCTATGCCAACCGCGAGCAGGGGCTGGTGTGCGCCCATGTCGCCGCCATCGCGATCAGCCTCATGCGCCGCTCGTCCGACCCCCTGCGCGAGCAGCGCTATCTCGAGGAGCAGCGCCGGGCCCACCGCAAGGAGGCCTTCTTCGCCGACGCCGTCGCGCGCAGCCCCGACGGCACCCCCGCCAAGCTGCTGCTCCAGCTTCCCGCCAACTGGCCGGACCAGTTCGATGCGGGCGAGGTCACGGTACAATGCGCCCTGCAGGTCGAGGGCATCGCCAACCCCGTGGCGCCGGATGCGCTGGGCAAACGCAAGCCCCTCGCCCTCTCGCCGGCCGACGACACGCTCCTCCTCGTTCTGGAGGACATCGCGGAGGAGCGGCTGATGGCGCAGCTCCCGATGCGGCGCGCCGATTTTCTGAACGTCATCGCCGTCTGCCAGAACCGCAGCCTCTTCGTGGGCGACGGCACGCAGCTCGTCATCCACAGCCAGACCCTCCCCCTGCATGTCCAGATGGATCTGGACCACGAGAACGGCGAACTCCTGTTCTTCGCGCACACAGAGCTCCCCTTTCTCAAGGCCGGACAGTTCCCCCGGTATTTCGTCGAGCACAACAGCTGCTGGGCCTTGGGCGCGGGCCACCTCTGGCCCGTCACGCCCGTGCTGCCCCTGCCCTATCACGGCCTCTACCGCGAGCCGGTCGTCATCCCGCGCCCGGGCGTGATGGCCTTCATCGCCAGCGAGCTGCCGCGCCTGAGCAAGGCGGTTCCCTTTGAATCGGACATCACCGCCGACCTCTTCGCGACCGAACCCGGCGAGCCAGCCTTTCTGCTTCACATCAAGGGAAGCCCCGCTTCGCTCGCCGCGGAGCTTTTCGCCCGCTACGGCACGCAGACGGTGGTGGCCGGAACGCCCGAGATTCCCGGCGCGGTGTGCTATCCTGATCCCGACGACCTGCTGCACTACCTCACGCGCAATCTCCCCGCCGAGGCGCGCGCCCTGGCCCGCATCGCGAAGGCCGGCTTTGCCGGCGGACGCGGCGACGCGCTGGGGCACATTCTGGGGACGCGCGCCGTCCTCAACTTCCTCGGCGGCGAAATCACGGTGCTGCGCCGTCAAGGGTGGCACATCGAGATCGAGGGCCGCGTCAAGGAGTACTTCGACAACCTCGACATGACGATCCCCATTGTCTCGGTCATCCCGGTCGCCGACGGACGGGAGAGTTTCGATGTCGGCATCGACTACGAGGCGACCGGCGGCAAGCGGGTCCCGGCGGGCGAAATCCAGCGGGCGATGCTGCGTGGGGACAGCTATTTCGAATTTGACGGCCGCACCGTCCTGATCGACCGCGACGCCGTGGAGTCGATGCGCGGGGTCTTCCAGGACTGCGAGGGACGCGACGGACGCGCTCCCGGCCACTTCCAGCTCCCCGCCATCTACGCCCCCTATGTCCAATCCTCCCTGGCGGCGCTGGACGGCATCGATGTCGAGGAGCCGCCCGACTGGCGCAAGCGCGCCGCGCAGCTCAACCGCGACCTGCGGATCGCCCCCGAACCGCTGGGTTCGCTTGAAGCCGTGCTGCGTCCCTACCAGAAAGAGGGCGTCTACTGGCTCCGCTTCCTGGAGCAGAGCGGGTTCGCCGGCATCCTGGCCGACGAGATGGGTCTGGGCAAGACCCTCCAGACCCTTTCCTGGCTCCAGCTCCCCCGCCTCTCCGAAGCGGCGCGCGGCAAGCCCGCGCTGATCGTCGGGCCGACCAGCCTGGTCGAGAACTGGGCCCGCGAAGCCGAGCAGTTCACGCCGGGCCTCAAGTGCCTCGTGATGTCGGGCGGCGACCGCCACGACCGCTGGGAGGATATCCCCGACCACGATGTCGTGATCACCTCGTACGCCCTGCTGCGCCGCGACCTGGATCACTACCGGGAGATCGAGTTCTCCGCCGCGATTCTCGACGAGGCGCAGCATATCAAGAACCGCGCCACGCAGAACGCCGTCGCCGCCAAGCAGATCCGCGCGGAGAACCGCATCGTCCTGACCGGCACGCCCGTCGAGAACAGCGTGGCCGACCTCTGGTCGATCATGGATTTCCTGATGCCCGGCTACCTCGGAATCTACGACGCCTTCCGGGAGAACTACGAGCAGCCCATCGCCGAGGGGGAGCGCGAGGGCGAACAGGCGCAGCAGCGGCTGCGCCGGAAGCTCAAGCCCTTTCTGCTGCGGCGCCTCAAGCGCGATGTCGCCAAGGACCTGCCCGAGAAGATCCAGAAAATCTCCTTCTCGACCCTCACTCCCGATCAGGCGCGGATCTACGACATCCTGCTGCAGAACTTCCGCAAGAAGATCGGCGACCTCGTGGCGGCCAAGGGCTTCGAACGCTGCCGCATGGAGGTGCTGGCCATCCTGCTGCGCCTGCGCCAGGTCTGCTGCCATCTGGACCTGCTGCCTGCCGAACTGCGCGGCCCCGGCACCATCGAAGCCCCTTCGGCGAAGATGGAGCAGTTCTTCGAGATCCTCGACGAAGCCATCGACGGCGGCCACCGCATGCTGGTATTCAGCCAGTTCGTCGGCATGCTCAAGCTGCTGCGGAGCGAGTTGGAGAAGCGCGGCATCGCCTACTGTTATCTGGACGGCGAGACCCACGAACGGCTGGCGGAGTGCCAGCGCTTCAACCTCCAGCGCGACATCCCCGTCTTTCTGATCAGTCTCAAGGCCGGCGGGACGGGGCTCAATCTCACCGGCGCCGACATGGTGGTGCACTTCGATCCGTGGTGGAATCCCGCCGTCGAGGATCAAGCCACCGACCGCGCCCACCGCATCGGACAGAAGCGCACCGTTTGCAGCATCAAGCTCATCACGGAGCACACGGTCGAGGAGAAGGTGCTGGCCATGCAGCAGCGGAAGCAGGCGGTCATCCAGGCCACTCTGGGCACCACGGATGAAAACGTCATGCAGTCGCTCACGTGGGCGGATGTGCAGGAACTGCTAAGGTAAAGCGTTGCCGTTCACGTATCGGACCGCGCAGACGCATCCGACGGTGGACGGTCCCATAGGTCCCGTCCTACTGTACCGCGGGACGTATCAGACCGCGCCGTTTGGGTGCCTGAAGGGCACTACTATTCATCTCGCGAAAAAGGTTATCTGGAGTCGGGCGTCCTCGCCCGTAGTGAAAAGGGCGTCGTAGCGTCATGGATTTTCGCCTACCGCCGGGGACGGCGGAGTCCAATTCGTTCTATTTGCCGGAGGCCGAGGGGGCGGGTGCAAAGGGACGAAATGGACTCGGCGGTCCTCCGCCGTAGAGAAATGGAAGGTCGAGGCGACTGCTCTTTTCGCCTACCGCCGGGGACAGCGGAGTCCAGCGCAGCTTCAGACGCCGAGTCGGAGGCACGATGTCTTTGCAGGCTTAACTTCGACGGGTTGTGCGCCCGCGCAGCGGGATATCTGCGGTTCGTAGCGGAACCGCTACGCGGAGTGAGACTCCGACGCGAGCGGTTTTTATTTGTGGCGTAAGCGTAGACGGACTCCCTTGGCTGCTGCACTGTGCGGCGGCCGTCATCAAACAGGGAGTCAGTCATGGGAGAGTTAGGGAGAAAGTTCCGCCAGCACATGCTGGTGTGCGGTTACGCGGAAGCGACGAAGACCTAGACGATCCCTGTCGGCGACTTCATCGACCGCTTCCTGCTCCACGTCCTGCCATCCGGGTTCCAGAAGGTCCGCGCCTACGGCTGGCTCGCGTCGAGGAACAAGCAACCCGCGCTTGCCGCGATCCGCAAGACGCTCGGCGCGCAGCCGCCACCCCCACCGCCGGAAACTGAGCGGAACATTTGGATGCCCGTATCCTGCGGCGACTAAGCGGTTGGACTAAGCGCCAACCGACAAAGTGTACGACAAAGTGTACGACAAAGTGTACAAATCACGTTTCACGTTTCACGCATCCACGTCTCCTGCTGCCCGGTCTGCGGCAAGGGGCATGCGGCAAAACACCGCTTGTCACCAAGTCGCAACCGTCCTACACTTGCCGCACGAGGGATAAAACGCTATTCGTTGGCATGTTCGGGCGGGAGGAACGAGAAAGGATCGACCGGAGAAATTCGTGATCCGTCGTCGTCAACCGACCCTTTCCCCCTTCCGGTGGACGACACCGGCGACGACTAGTCGTGAGCTTTATGCAGCTTCCGTGAAGCTGAGCCACTCAGAAGCAGAACAACCGACTTGAGGCGACAGGATACCGCGCCTCCGCGCGGGCATCAGCGCGCGACGATGGACATCAGCGCCTCCGCCTTTTCCGGGCTGCCGACGTCCCAGGGCATCAGCGCCAGGCCGCGCGGATCGAGCTGATCGCACAGCGCCTCGACTTCACTTGCCAGGCAGGAGATGACCACCGGCTTGCCGGCCTCCTGGATCCGGCGCAGCATGCCGATTTTGGGCAGCGCCGAGGGCGTGCCGGCGCCGGGGACGAACTGAATGGCCGCGATGGCATCGTCCGCCGCGAGCGCTTCGGCATGGCGCGACGCTGCGTAACCGTCAAGATGGAAGACGCAACGCCCGCTCCGCAGCGCCTGGTCGTGCAGCGCGGGCAGGCAGGTTTCATTGAAATCATCGCAGCCGATCAAGGCATTGAAATCGCAGGTGGCCACGGCGTAGGGCCGCTCCGACCAGCACCCGAGCCACTGCGTCGTGCCCGCGCCCTGATCGAGCACGGCATCCGACAGCGTCGCAAACATCTCGCCCCAGGCCGGCATCACGGCCATGGCCGCCTCCTTCACGCGCTCGCGGTGGTCCAGCAGATCCATGCAGAGGCGCTCGCCGCCGCGCAGATTGGCCAGGGTGTCGATCGCGCCGGAGACATCGGGGAAGCAGACCAGATAGTTGCCGGCGCCATCCTCCGCCAGCAGGCGCATGAGTTCCGTCACACGCCGATACCACCGATTGCCGGCGTCAAGCTTGAAGGTGGGCGGGTTGGCCCAATCCTCGATGATCGGATCCTGCCACGAAGTCTGTTCTTGCGCCGCGAAATGGAGGGGGGCGCCCAGGAAGGCGGCCAGCGCCACCGGTCCGATGTTGACGCGCGCCGAGGGGACCTCCTCGCCCAGGAACAGCGTGTTCGCAACCTGCTGCCGGCGCAACTTGACCCATGCGGCGGGCTGGTCCAGCAGATCGAACCCGCTATCCCAACGGATCGCCTGTGTCTTCCGGGCGGACACGCGCAACAGCGGCCGACTGGCCTCGAAGCGCCACCACGATTCCCAGCGTGCCGCGACTTCGCCAAAGTCCGGTCGGAAGGACAGCCCCCGCGCCAGGACCTGCCGCAGTTTTTCGGTACGCGACACGTGCCATTGATGGTC
>CAZQKI010000184.1:0-8965 GCA_964592855.1 uncultured Lentisphaerales bacterium | reverse complement strand
TCGGATGCGTTTGCGCGGTCCGATACGTCCCGCGCTACTTTTGCGGACGCATCGAGCCGGGCGCGAGCGGTCGTTATGGCCACATCAGGCACAACGGGCACAAGCCTGCCACGGCCCCGTCATCGCATGCCGTCTCCGTCCCTGAAACCGCGCTGGACCCGGCGGTCCTCCGCCGTAGCGAATAATGAGCCGGAACGACGGCTTCATTCGCTTACCGCCGGGGACGGCGGGGTCCAGTGCTTCCCATGTCGCCATAGAATTTCGCCAGAAAGCCCGGGTTCCGCTCGGCATAGAGGATTGACGCCGCTGCGTCGGCCGCCTGGATCGCCATCTGCTCGTGGTGGCAGACGATTACTTGCCGAAGCAGATCGCCACGACCTCCGTGAACTGACGGACGAAGTGGGGCGTGAGCCCCTTGCGGATGTGTTCGGGCAGCAGTTCGTAATCCTTGCGGTTCTCCTCGGGGAAGATCAGCGTCTTGATCCCGCTGCGGCGCGCGGCGATCGTCTTCTCCTTGAGCCCGCCGATCGGCATGACGCGCCCCGTCAGCGTCAGCTCGCCGGTCATGGCGATCCGCTGGCGGACGCGCTGGTCCGTGGCGAGCGAGTAGATCGCCGTCGCCATCGAGATGCCCGCGGAGGGGCCGTCCTTCTTCGTCGCCCCGGCGGGGACGTGCAGATGAACCTGACTGTGCTCCAGACGGGCCGAGGCCTCGGTGTTGTCCTTCAGGTACTTGCGGACGTAGGAGTAGGCAATTTCGGCGCTCTCCACCATCACGTCGCCGAGCTGCCCCGTATGCTTGAACGCCGCATGCTCGCTCGGGAGGCTGATCGCCTCGATCACCAGCGTTTCGCCGCCCATGCTGGTCCAGGCGAGCCCCGTGGCCACGCCGATGCCGGGGCGCGTCACGTTCGGATCGTCGAAGAAGGTCGGGCGGCCCAGCATGCCCTCCACGTCCTTCACATCGATGGTGACGCGCTTGGCGGTGGCCTCGATGATCTTCCGCGCCGTCTTGCGCATGATCTTGCCGATCTGCTGCTCCAGGCTGCGCACCCCCGACTCGCGCGCCCAGCCGTCGACAATGCGGCGCAACGCCGGCACGGTGAGCTTGATCTGCTCGGGCTTGAGTCCGCTCGCCTCGCGCGTCTTGGGGATCAGGTAGCGCTTCCCGATCTCCATCTTCTCCTGCAGAATGTAGCCCGCGAGATGGATCACCTCCATCCGGTCGAGCAGCGGGCGCGGGATGGTGTCGAGCTGGTTCGCCGTGCAGATGAAGAAGACGTTCCGCAGGTCGAAGCGGACATCGAGGTAGTGGTCGAGGAAGTCGGCGTTCTGCTCGGGGTCCAGCACCTCCAGCAGCGCGGAGGCGGGGTCGCCCTGGTAGCTCATGCCGATCTTGTCGATCTCGTCGATCATGATGACGGGGTTGGCGCTCTTGCAGTTCTTCAGCACCTGGATGAGCTTGCCCGGCATCGCGCCGATGTAGGTGCGGCGATGGCCCTTGATCTCCGCCTCGTCGCGCATCCCCCCCACGCTGAAGCGGTAGAAGTTGCGTCCCGTCGCGCGCGCGATCGAGCGCCCGAGCGAGGTCTTGCCCACGCCCGGCGGCCCCACGAAGCAGAGAATCGAGCCCGAGATGCCCCCCTTGAGCACGCCCACGGCCAGAAATTCCAGAATGCGCTCCTTCACATCCTGCAGGCCGTAGTGGTCTTCATCGAGCATCTTCGCCGCCCGCTTCAGGTCCATCTGGTCCGGCGTGAAGATGCCCCACGGGAGCGCCGTCAGCCAATCGAGGTAGTTGCGCGTCACCGAAAACTCGGGAGAAACGGGTTCGAGCAGCTTCAGCTTCTCCAGCTCCTCGTCGATGCGCGTTTTGGCTTCTTCGGGAAGCTTGAGCGCCGCCGCGCGCTCCACCAGCCGGTCGACCTCCGAAGCCTTGCCCTCCTTCTCGATGCCGAGCTCCTTCTTGATCACGCGGAGCTGCTCGCGCAGGAAGAACTCGCGCTGCGTCTTGGAGATCTTCTCGTCGACCTGGCTGCCGATCTTGACCTGGATGCGCGAGATGTCGATCTCCTTGCGGAGCAGAAACAGGACCTTGTCGAGGCGGTCGCGGATGTTGACCGTCTCCAGCACCTCCTGCTGTTCGACGGCGGAAGCGGTTGTCAGCGCGGCGGCGATGTCGGCCAGCCGTCCCGGCTCGGAGAGGCTGCCGTGCTGCATCAGCAGCCCCAGTTCCTCCTTGTGAAGCGGATTGAGCTGCACGAGGCTCTTGATGGCCTGCACGACGGAGATGGAGTAGGCCTTGAGCTCGGCATTGTCGCTCATGTCGGGTTCAAGGAGATATTCGACCTTGGCGATCAGCACGGGCTTCTCGGAGACGTAGCTGAGAATGCGGAGGCGCTCATGCGTCGCCACCAGGACATGAATCAGGTTCTCGTTGGGCTGGTTGATCTGGACGATCTCCGCCACGACCCCCACGCGGCACATCTCCCCGGCGGGCGCAAGTGCGGCCGGTTCCACGCCGGCCGGCGGGTCCTTGCGCAGCACCACCGCGACATGCTTCTGCTTGTTCTTCACCCGTTCCGTCAGCAAGGTGATGAGTTCGGGATTGTCGATGACGACCGGCGCGTTCAACCGCGGAAACATGGGGCGCCCCACGACGGGGATGACCGGCAGTTCATCCGGATAGATTTCGCGCGCCAGAACCAAGGTGGCCGCATCCGCCACAACGGCATCCTTGACGACTTCAACCGGCTCCGTCTGCGGTCTTTTCTTTTTTGAGGCCATGCGCTGGTTCCTTTTCCATCGATCTCCGGAGACATTCCGCACACCAGACGGGACTTGTCCCAAAACAGCATGATGTTGCTAGGAACGGCTTTGGGTGTCAAGTAGAACAATCCCTCCCGGGCGAACAATCCCACGTTGCCATCCCTGCCCGAATCAACTACTCTGAACCCATCAGGAGTACCGGGCATGAATGATAACGACACAGGTGCGGCAGTCCCGCGAATCGAATTCGAAACGCTGGAGCGCTTCATGCGCGATGCGCTCGTGGCCGCGGGCGTGCCGGCGGAGGATGCCGGGATCGTCGCGGACGTGCTGATCGAGTCCGACAAGCGGGGGATCGACTCGCACGGCATCGGGCGTCTCAAGCCGATCTACCTCGACCGCATCGATGCGGGAATCCTGAACCCCGTCACGGCGATCGAAGTTGTCACGGACCGCCTGACCGCCGCCGTTCTGGACGGGCACAACGGCCTGGGCCATGTCGTGAGCGTCCACGCCATGAAGCTCGCCATCGAAAAGGCACGCACCTTTGGCATGGGGATGGTCGCCGTCCGCAACTCCACCCACTACGGCATCGCCGGCTACTACGCGACGCTGGCGACCGACGCGGGGATGATCGGCGTCACCGGCACCAACGCCCGTCCCTCCATCGCCCCCACCGGCGGCGTCGAGAACATGCTGGGAACCAATCCCCTCACCTGGGGACTGCCCACCGACGAGCCCTTCCCGTTTGTCCTGGACTGCGCCACGAGCGTCACGCAGCGCGGCAAGATCGAGGTCTACGGGCGGGAAGGCCGGGATCTCCCCCCCGGTTGGGTGATCGGGAGCGACGGAACACCCCGGACCGACACGGCGCAGGTGCTCAAGGACCTCACGGCCGGCACCGCCGCGCTCACCCCGCTGGGCGGCATCGGCGAGGAGACCGCCGGCTACAAGGGCTACGGCTACGCCGCCGTCGTCGAAATCCTCAGCGCCGCCCTTCAGGATGGCGCCTGGATGAAGGCCCTCAATGGAACCGACGCCGCGGGGCACGCCATCCCCTACCCGCTCGGACACTTCTTCATCGCCATCAATCCCGCCTTCTTCATGGGACTCGACACCTTCAAGCGGATCGCCGGCAGCATCTGCCGCGAGTTGCGCGCCTCGCGGAAGGCGCCGGGCTGGGCCCGCATCTACACGGCAGGCGAAAAGGAGTGGGAGGCGCGCCAGGAGCGGTGCGCGCACGGCTGCCCGGTTCCGCCAAGCCTGCAGAAGGTCATGACGGCGATCCGCGACCGCTTCAAGCTGCCCTACCGGTTCGGATTTGAACCGGCAGGCGAACAGGCAAATTGAACTGTCCGGCGCGACCTGCTAGTATGTCGCCTGTCTTTTGATTTTGATGAGGAGCCGTATGTCGAATACAATCAAACCTGTTGTCGGAATTGTCATGGGAAGCGACTCGGACTGGCCGCTCGTGCGCAAGGCGGCCGAACTCCTCCGGGAGTTCGACGTCCCTTGCGAAACCCGCGTGATCTCGGCCCACCGCACCCCGGCGGCGGCCAGCGCCTATGCCTCGAGCGCGGAGGCGCGCGGGCTGCGGGTGATCATCGCCGCCGCCGGCGGCGCGGCGCACCTCGGGGGCGTCCTCGCGGCCCACACCATTCTCCCGGTGCTGGGGATTCCCATCGCGGGCGGTGCGCTCAACGGATTGGATGCGCTCCTGGCCATCGTCCAGATGCCGGCCGGCATTCCCGTCGGAACCGTGACGCTCGGTTCCGCGGGCCCCGTCAACGCCGCCCTGCTCGCGGTGCAGATCCTGGCGGTCGCCGATCCGGACCTGCGCGTCAAGCTTCACGGCTACAAGGCCGCGTTGCAGCGCAAGGTCGAGGAGGGCGATGCCCGGGTCGCCGCCGAGATCCTGCAAGCGGCGAAGGGCTGAACCCGATGGTGCTCCGTACCGTCACGTCTGCGGCGCGCATCGCCATCCTGGCCGAAGCCGCTGCCCTGCTGAAGCGCGGGGGCGTGGTCGTGCTGCCGACCGACACCGTCTACGGCCTCGCGGCGCACCCCGGATGCCCCCGGGCGATCGAACGGATCACCGCCATCAAGGGACGCGCCGAAGACAAGCCCATCGCGCTTCTGGCATCCGGCATCGCCGCGATCAAAAGCCTGGGGGGGAGCCTCTCCCCTGCCGCCAAGCGACTGGCGCAGGCCTTCTGGCCCGGTGCCCTGACCCTGGTGGTGGACTGCCGCGGAGGCCGCGAGGGGGTGCGTGTGCCCGACCATGCGTTTGCCCGCGATCTGATCGCGGCCTGCGGCGGCCTGCTGCGGGTGACGAGCGCCAACCTCGCCGGACAAGCGCCGGCGCTGACGGCGCAGGAGGCGCTGCGGGATGTCGGGCTGCTGGCGGATCTTGTCATCGATGGCGGACCCGTCAGCGGCGGCGTCGCCAGCACCGTGGTGCAGGATGGCGCCGACACCTGGACGATGCTCCGGGAAGGGGCCATCCGCGCCGATCAGCTGACCCGCGCGCTCGCAGACGGACCCGAGGTCCGTGGCGACGGTCCGATCCTCCTCTTCGTCTGCACCGGCAACACCTGCCGCAGCCCCATGGCGGAGGTGGTGATGCGCGCCCGTCTGACGTCGCAATCGATCTGGCGGGTGGCTTCGGCCGGGACGATGGCGACGCCGGGGCTGCCGGCCTCGCCCCGTGCGCACCAGGCGGTCGCCGAATGGCGGCTCGGGCTGGCGGACCACACAAGCAGCCTGCTCACCCTCGGCCGCATCCAGGCCGCCACGTTGATCGTCGCGATGGGGCGCAGCCATCTCGACTACGCCGTGGAGCTGTGCCCCGCCGCGCGCGACAAGGTCTTCCTGCTGCGGCGCTTCGGCACACCCGCCGACGGCTCGGACATCGACGACCCCGCGGGCGGCTCGCTGCGCGACTACTGCGACTGCCGCGACGCGATCAGCGGGTGCCTTCCGGGGCTGGCACGCTTTCTAGACGATCTGGCGTGACGCCGGCCTTCCACTCCTGACAGATGTGCACCAGCAGCTCCTGCCGCGATGCAATCCGCCCATCGAGCTGGTAGTCGTAGGCGCGCATCACCCAGCGTCCGATATCGGGATTCGGCGTCATGCCCATCTCCAGGAGATCGCGGCCCATGACCCATGATTTCGGCAGCACGGCCTCGGAAGTGAACTCGGCCAGCTTCGCTTCGGCATATCGCAGCATGGAAACGTCGCCCGAACTGCAGGCGACGTCCAGGCGATGCAGCACCAGGTCGAGGGGAAACGTCGTTGCGCCCAGGAAGCGGCGGAGCGTGGACGGGCGCATGTTGGGAAGCTCAGAGAAGGTCATGTGGCGGCGCACCAGCGCCTCGACGGTTTCCCGGAGCGCCACGGGCTGCTTCAGACGGGCCAGGACGTCCTGGGCGATGGCCGCGCCCACGGTGACGTGGTTCGGCGAGCGGACGACGGGATTTCCATGGCAATCCTTCTTGATGCAGGTCGTCTGCGCCTTGCCCACATCATGCAGCAGGACGCCATACGCCAGATGCGCCTCACGCCCGGCCGGCATCCGGTCCAGCATCATGAGCGTATGCGTCCAGACATCCCCTTCGGGATGGAACTCGGGGGGCTGGGGCACGCCGCGAAGCGCGGCGACTTCGGGCATGAACTGCCGCAGCAGTCCGAGTTGATCGAGCAGTTCCAGAGCCACCGAGGGCTTGGGCGATTCGACCAGCATGCGCGTGAACTCCTGGGCAATGCGCTCGGCGCTCACCTGGCCGAGCCCCTCCGCCGCACAGGCGCGGATGGCCTCTGCCGTCGCGGGATCCAGGGTAAAACCCAGGACGGAGGCGAAACGAACCGCGCGCAGCAGCCGGAGGCGATCCTCCGCAAACCGCGCGCGGGGGTCGCCGATGGCGCGGATGCATTTGTCCTTCAGATCGCGCTGTCCCTGGACGAAATCGAGCAGCTGCCCGCGGATGGGATCGAAGAAGAGGCCGTTCACCGTGAAATCGCGCCGCTGGGCATCGGCGGCGGCATCGGCATAGCGGACCGACTCGGGATGGCGTCCATCGCGGTAGTCTCCATCCGCGCGAAACGTCGCCACTTCGAAATTGAAGCCGCCCATCCTGACGACGATCACGCCGAAGGCGCGACCCACCGCGTAGGTCTGGCCCGCGAACGCCGCCTCGATCGCCTCGGGGACGGCGGAAGTGGCGATGTCGATGTCCTTGATCGGACGGTCCAGCAGGCAATCCCGCACGCAGCCGCCGGCAAACAGCGTCTGTTGACCGGCCGCGTGCAAGCGGCTCACCACCTTCAAGGCTTCCGCTACAAGCGGTGCCGTTCGATCAAATGCCACGGGGTCAGTCTGTCGCCAGCTGTTTGATGCCATACAGATCGCCCCATTTCAGAAGACCGGGAATCATCATCGCCAGGGAGCATTCCTCCGCCCGATAGCATTCGACCAGGCTCTCCGGCAATTCCGCAAGATCGCGTTCGCAGGTTCGTGTGCAGGGATCCAGCGCCGCCGCCAGCAGGACGGCCAGGGCCGCCTCCCGATCGGCGACCAACCTGAGCGTGCGGCCCGGGAACCGCACCTGCGCCCAATGGACCAGCGCCGCGACGCACTCGGCCCACTCGCCGGCCAGGGTGTAGCCCAGCCAGAGACAAGCCCGGGCGGTATCATGCAGCACGGCGCCGCCCACCGGCTCCACGCTTTCCCACGCCAGTTCGCCCACGCCGGGCAGGTCCACCGCCACCGCCCTCTCCGCCGCGGCAAACCGCGCGGCGGCAAACGGGCCGGACTTGCCTGCCGCGCCGACAATCAAATTCACGACCGGCGAATCCTGCTGCGCCTCGCGGATCACCACCGGCAGCGCCAGCCCCCGGGGCGACTCCAGCACGGCCCGGGCGATGGACTCGGGACCCTGTGCATGGCCTTCATCCACATCCGGCACGCCCCGCACCACGCCATAGCCGATGCACTTCGCCAGTTCCATCCGCAGCACCGTCGCATCCTTCATCCCGGCAGGCGCGGAGGGCAGGGCCGCCAGCAGGGTCTCCTTGTTCGCGGCATACGCCTGCGTGGCCGCCGGCCAGGAACCGCTCGCGAAGCAGCGCATCGCCGCCTCGTCCTCCGGCATGATCGGGGGAAGCTCCAGGGAGAAGCCGGGGCCTTCGCCCTTCAGCCAGTACTTCATCCAGCCCAGCATGGCGGACAGCATCTCCGGCCAGAAGCCGTGCGGCAGGTTGATGATGCGCGAGTCGAATTTCTCGTCGGCGTGCCACAGCGCATACAGATCCCGCAACGCCTGCGCCGTGCGCGTCACCGCCTCCGGGCCGAAGGCCGGGGACGAGTCCTTGTAGGCGTTCAGCAGCAGCACGGGGCGCGGCGCGATCAGCCCCAGCAGTTCCCACTCCTCCATGAAGGTGAGGCCGCCGGGCAAGGTCTCGCAGATGCAGTTGCGCTCCGAGACATAGGCGGCGAAGGTGCCTGCGGAGACGACGGGGACGCAGGCCTTCACGCGGTCGTCGCACGCGGAGATCCACATCGTCTGATTGCCGCCGCCGGAGGCGCCGGTCACGCCGATGCGCGCGGGGTCGACCTGCGGCCTGGCGCAGAGCACATCGATCGCGCGCCGGTTGTCGCGCACCTGCCAGCCCAGGAGCGAATCGCCGATCAGATAAAGCCCCGCTCCGGCTGCGCCGCCGTGGTAGCGGAGGAGCCCCTCGCCCACGCTGCGCTCGCCGGTGCCGGGGGCATCGGGCGAGAGCACGACGAAGCCATGCTGCGCCAGCACGTGCCCCCGTTCCTGAACCCGCGCAGCCAGGTGGCCCTGCTGCCAATGGCCATGCAGGTTCAGCACGGCGGGAAACGGCCCCGGGCCGTCGGGGACATAGAGCGCAGCCGTCACCCGGATTTCCGGCGAGCCGGAGGCATACGAGACCAGGTCAATCCGATAGCCCTCGCGCGCAATGGACCGATGCACCCGGAAGTCCACGGGGGTAGCGTCTTCCGTCAGCTTGAGCCGCTCCGCCAACTGGCCGCGGAGTTCGCGGCGCCGCACGTCCCACGCCTCCGTTGACTGCGGCGGAACCGAACGGGCGGCCAGCGCACCCGCCTCCCGCTGCAGGCGCTCGCGGTGGCGCCAGCCCATGTTGCTTTTCCAGACTTTCGGGATCATCA
>CAZQKI010000183.1:0-9006 GCA_964592855.1 uncultured Lentisphaerales bacterium | reverse complement strand
AGACAAAGGCGATGGCGGGCGAGCCGACCCCCGTCACCTCGCCGAACGCGACAAAAGCGCTGTCGGGTTTCTGATTGAGCCAGCAGGCGTGTATCCAGTTGCTCGACAGCCCCGTCCCGACAATGCGCGCCTCGTCGAGCATCCCCTTGACATACGCAGCGGTGCTCCGCTTGCCGATCTGCATATTGCGGCTCCCCGTCCTCGCGTTTCCGCTGACGGCAAACGTATGCTTGAGCACGCCATCGCAAAAGAGCTGCACCTTCGAACCGTCATACCGCTGGGCAATCAAATGCCACTGGTTCAGCCCCCACCCGACGGGGACAGTATCGTTGCCGACCCAGGTGCCACCGGCCGAAAGTCCGTATGCGGCTGTGCTGCTGGTGTTGAGGAACAAATACCCGTAGGCATCCGTATAGCTGTCGCCGTCGGTGAACAGGCACTGTAGCAAATTGACGGAGGACTTGACCCACGTCATCAGCGTGAACGCGTTGCTGACCCCGTAGCCCGTCAATGTCCTGGGGCCCGTCAGGTAGGCGCTGCTGCCATTGAATCCCAGCGCCCCGCCTGCCAGGCCGCCCGGCACGTTTGTCGCAACCGTGATGGCCGCGTGCCGCCCGTACTTTGAATAATCGCGGAGCGTTGCCGCGCCATTGGTGGCGGTCATGTGGTAGACGGCCAGGTGGTCGGTCCCCCAGACCGCCCCGTTCGTCGTGCAGGGGAGCGCCGCCGCGCCGGAGCGGCCCCACCAGGCCTTGATTCCGTCATTCGTGCTGGCGATGCCCGGCACCTGGACCCAGACGCTGGAGACGCCGTCGGGGTTCCACTTTTCGATCTCGTAGTTGAGCGACGTCGCCCCCGTCTTGTCGGTGAAGCGCAGGTCGGCACCGTTTGCAGGCGAAGCAAAGTCCTCATAATCGAACCCCGAGATTGCACCGGGATCCAGGCGGATCAGCACGGGGAAGTTGGAGACGGCCCCCTGCAACGGAGTGGCGAAGCGCATCGAGACCTGTTTGCTCCAGGCGTCGTAAATGCCGGCTTGTGCAGTGCCCACGCCCAGACACAGAGCGGCGGCCATCAGTGAAGTCCAAAACCGCATGCATTTTTTCATAGTCAACTCCTCGTTTGCAAACCTGATCGCACATTCCCTAATGAGATTCACCTCTACTGGTGCGTTATTTTATACATGAAAGACCAGAAGGTAAACAAGGAATATCCATTTTGTCAAAACGCGCGCGCGTATTAACCGCTTATGCGTGTCATCGCCTGTTGCTGATCATGCTTTTCATGCTTCTCGGGATGTTGTGTTGTGTTTAGAAACGCAATCCCTTGTCCATCGCGATGGGATTGATGAGGTTCACGGGCGTGTAGCCGGTGCCACCGGCTCCGTCGGGGGCGGCGCGGCTGGCGGTTTTGTTGGAGCGGGTCGAGTTGTGGTCCTGTCCGCGTGTGCCGCCTCCACCGCTCCCGCCGGGGGCGGCGCGGCTGGCGGTTTTGTTGGAGCGGGTCGAGTTGTGGTCCTGTCCGCGTGTGCCGCTGCCGCCGCCGATCCGTCCGAACCCCTTTGCATCGTTGAAGAACTTGACGGTTCCCTTGGAACGGCTCAGCGTCCGGCCCGTCATCGGGTCGTACGAGGGGCTGCCGCCGCCTGTGCAGGATACCGATTCGTTGAGCGGATTATTGCCGGCGCTGCCACTTTGATTGTAAAGGGGGTTGACCCCAGCTTGACGATGGAACAGCTCGGTTTCTTCATCCCAGCGCATGCCGGCGAAGAGCACATCGTTGCTGACCGAAGAACCGACCCGCGGCGCGCCTGCCGCGTCGAAGAACAGCGGCGCACCAAAGTCGCCGTAGTCGTAGCGTTCGACAACATTACCTGCGGCGTCGGTCAACGCCAGCATGTTGCCGCGTTCATCGCATTGCGTGTAGAGCATCTCGCCCGCGCCATTGAGGAACGCGACGGGAGACGACAGCATGCGGCCCGCGGCGGCATAGCTCGCCGCCGCCGCGCCGCCGCCGCTGCCTCCGGCCAGCACGCTGACGCTGGACACGGCGGCGCCCTTGTAGACTTCAAGGACGTCGTCATCCGGTGTGCCGTCACAGTCGTCGTCCTTGCCGTCGTCGTAAACAAAGGTTGTCGCGACAGGGGGTAAGCCGCCCCCGGGGAAGACAGTCTTGTTGATACGGCGTCCGAGCGGATCATAGCTGTAGGTTGAGACGATGGTCGTAGCACCTTCGGCGTCGGTCCGCTCTACTTGAACGAGACGGCTGTCATAGTTATATTTATAACCCGTGCTCTGAGCATTCTTTGATCGCGAGACACGGTTGCCTTGGGCATCGTGAAACTCTGAGCCAAATGGGGTGTCTGTGTACTGGTTCATCTGGAAGTCCGCTGGATCGGGCATCGTCGGATCCATGGTATAAGCCTCCTCAACGCCGTTGTTGGTAACCTGCAGGCGGTTGCCGTTGGCATCGTAGACGTAAATGTAGTCGGCTGCGATGAACGTTCCGTTCTTCTTGCGTGAATGTGTCAAGCGGTCTATCGCATCGTAGCTGTAGCTGTTGGTCACAAGCGTGCCACCACTGCTCCAGGGCGCAGTCATGGACCGCGCGATCTTGTTTTGGTTCCGATCATAGAGGCTGATGCGCTGGTCGACGATTTGTCCGCCGCCAGCCCGCGCATGATTGATCTTCGAGACCTGCTGCCAGCCGGAGTCGTTGGCCGCATTCGCCGTGCCCTGCACACCATCCCAGAAGACCCGCGTGTTGATGCCGTTGGCCCGCGTGATCTTCGCAAGACGGTCCGCTCCGTCGTAAGCAAACGTCGCAACGGTGGCGGTCGCTCCATCTGCGAGCGCTTCCAGGCTCACGGAGGTGGGGCGGTTCAGTGCATCGACTGCGGTATGCACCCGGTAGCCGCTGTGACACGTGCACGTGCGGCGATTGCCCACGGCGTCGAAGGTGGCGGTGGACACGGCCCCGTTCTGCGAACTTTCCACGCGGTTGCCGAGCGAGTCGTAGCTGTAGACCAGTGTCGACACATCGTTTTCGGCGGCGGACAGCCTGCCCAGTCCGTCGTACAGGAAGGACTCGAAGGTCGTTGTGGCCATCACACCGGCGCCGACGGCGATGTCGCGGTAGATGAGGCGGTCACATAAGTCGTAGTGGTTGGTGATCGTGGTGCCGTTGGCGTCGGTGCCCCGTTCCAAGTTGCTTCGCGGGCTCCAGACCAGCGACTCCACCGTGGCGTCCGCATGGGTCACCTGCGTCAACCGATCACACGCGTCGTAGGCGAAGACAGTCGTATTCGTGTTGGCGTCGGTGCGACTAGCGAGACGGCTGTTGCGGTACTCGACATGCGAGGTGCTGATTGTGATGCCACGTTCCTTTGCGCCGGAATAGTTCACGGCAGCTGTGACGCGCCCGAGGCCGTCGTAGACGTATTCCGTCTCGTTGCCGCTGGGGTCCGTCACGCGGACCCGGTTGTGGCATGCATCATAGGCATTCGACACGGTGTTGCCGACGTTGTCGGTCGCGGTGACGCAACGTCCGAGCGTGTCGTATGTAAAGGCCTGCACAAAGACCTGCCGCCCGGCGCTGACATCCGAGAGGTCGGACTGGGTAACGGTCAACACATTGCCGCAAACGTCGTAGGCGTAGGACGTCACGTTGCCTTTGGGATCAATGACCGAGGCGAGTCGGCCGGCACGGTCATACGTGTAGGCTTCAGTGGCATGATTGTCGTCCGTGATGGACAGCAGCTGTCCGTTCGGTGCGTAGGTCCACGCCGTGGTGGCTTCGCCGTCACCGATGGGAGTTCCGGTGAAGACATCGAAGAAGGAGACGATGCGACCGATGCGCCGGTCGAGATCGTCGTAGGTGTAACGCGTCTCTGCAAGTTTGCGGTTGCCCTTGTCGCCCGGCCGGTCGCTGGTTTCGCCATCGGTTCGCTCATAGGCAAGGTTGCCGTTGATGTCGTAACAGCGTGTGACAACGTTGCTCATGGCATCGGCGGCCTTGACGAAGCGGTCGAAGCCGTCGTACGCAAAGACAGTCTGCGTGATGGTGGTTGCGTCGCTCTTGCGGACCTGCAGGAGGTTGCCGTTGGCGTCGTAGTCGAAGGTCTCTGCCGCGCTGAGACCCGTGCCGGGGGCTCGGGCTTCGCTGAAGAGCAGTCCACGCTCGTCATAAGCATAGGCCGCCACGTTGTTGGGCTCTGTGCCTCCAACAGCCTCTGGCAGGCGATGGAGCGTGAACTGATCATTCGCATCGTAGACGAACTGGTTGGTCATGACGCTTTGCCCAACCGCGGTCGTCGCCACCTCTTGTGCGACTTGATTCAGACGCTTGAGCGGGTCATAGGCGAAGGTCGTGGTCCACTGCGGATTGAGGGGGTCGAACGCGCCGTCCGGTCCCCGGTTATCGCGGTCGATGCGCACGAGGTTGTTATTCGCATCGTAGAAGCGGGTTTGCTTCACACGCTCGCCGAAGGTGGCGCCTTGCGTCTGCTTGGCGACAATGATGGGCTGGTTGAGCGAATTGTAGGTGACCAGACAATCATTTCCACGCGGATCCACAACGCGCGTGACATTCCCGCGCGCGTCATATTCAAAGGCTGTCGTCAGATGCACGCCCGGTTCGTCAATCGCAATCGATTCCAGATAGCCCGTCTGCGGGCCGGCATCATGATAGGTGAACGTGTCGACGCGGCTGAAGCCGGTGGCATCCGGTGCGTTGGTGATGGCAATCAACTGGCCGTGGGCGTTATGGACACGGGAACAGTATGTAGTTCTTGTGACGTGTTTCTTGCTCACCTCTGTGAGATTTCCCTTCGGGTCGTAACTGCCGGTTGTCTCGTTGCCGCGTGGGTCAATGACGGAGGTTGCGAAACGGTGATACTCATGAGTCACATTGGGCGCTTTATTCGGCGTGCGAGCGACCACATTGTCCCAACCTTTCGGAGGAGTGCGGACACTATCCGTGACGCTGATGCCGAAGCACCCTTGTTTTGAGGCCTCACTTGTACCGAAGCGCGGGTCATAGTTGTAAATCCATACACGCTCACTCGTGTCGGGTGTGCCGTCGCCATCTAGGTCAACGGCGCTGGAGGCGCGTTCGCGCACGCTGCGGCAGTCGCCGCGTTTGCGGGCTGGCGTGAAAGGGTTCAGATCGGCTTCGTAGACGAAGGAGAGCACGTTGCTGCCCGGCAGCATCGCACCCAGAAGCCGGTTGTCGCGGTTCCACGAGTAGGTCGTCTCGAAGAAGTCGGGATCCGTGTCGCGGAGCTTGCCGGCCGGGCGGTTGACGGTGTCGGTCACAGGCAGTCCTGCGGCCGCACGGCCCGTGTAGGTGCGGTGGGCGACGCAACGGTTGCGAAGGTCAAAGGAGGCCTCCGACACATTTCCGACGGAGTCGTTGATCAAGCAGCGCATCGCGGCGAAGCGGTTGTCCGGCGACGCGGTCTGTGAAAGGTAGGTCACGTAGGTCAGCGGGTGAGTACCGCGCTGGAACGAAACGCAGCGCTGAAACGTCGCCGAGAGCGGCTCGATGTCGTAGTCGCAGTGGAGGGGTGTCTGCCCGAGCGCGTCGGTGATGGATGACAGCAGATGGTTG
Organism: uncultured Lentisphaerales bacterium; assembly: GCA_964592855.1. Lineage (GTDB taxonomy): Bacteria > Verrucomicrobiota > Kiritimatiellia > RFP12 > JAAYLN01 > JAAYLN01. The sequence continues at coordinate 3,396 of CAZQKI010000183.1, read as the reverse complement.
GCACGGTCGTCCGCGTGACCGGATGTGTAGGTGTACGTCACGGTCTTGCCGTCGGGAAAGTCGTTGCCGTTGGGAGTCCCAATGACGGGTGGAGCGGTCGCAGACTTGAGGTCCCCGGGGTTGCCGCCGGATTCGCCGGGGGCATAGTAGGCATAGGTCACGGTACGTCCTGTTGAATCGGTGATGGTGGCGACGCGCCCGTCCGACGTGTAGGCCACGGCATGTACGCGGCTCAGCGTGTCGGTGATGGTGGCGAGGCGCCCCGTGCCGTCGTAGCTCAGTGTGATCGCGTTGCCATTACGATCCTGGATGCGGGCGAGCTTGCCGGCGGCCGGGGAGGTCCCCTGCGGGTTAAACTCCCAGAAACCGGTGTCGGCGAAGGTGAGTCGGAAGATGCCGTTGGTGATTGTACCCTCGCGGAAGAAGCCAGGACAGGTGAAGGAGCTGTCAGCCTGGCGCAAGTAAAGGTCCTTGCGTCCGGTGCCGTCGTAAATCCATGCGCCGACTTCGCCGGGTTTCACAACGCAGCGCACGTCATAGCTGTGTGTCCAGCGGTTGCCTTGTGACGTTGCCTCGCCGGTTCGTGAGCGGTAGGTGCGCGTCCAGACGAAGTCCAGACCACGCCCCGGCAGGTTGAGGTCCGTGATCTGCTGCTGGATTTCGCCCGAGTGGAGCTGGAGGACGGCATCCCCGTCGCAGTCTTGATCATGGCTCTTCAGAACAGTGACGTGACCTCTGCCGGAGGCGCTACGACATAAGATATCGATATCGCCACATCTTGTTTCAAGGGTGATTTTTTTGTTTTTGCTATCGAGTGCCAGCTCGGCAAGGCCATCGCAATCTTCATCGCCGAAGGCTTTCAAAAGACTCACGTGGCCGGTCTTGACGTGTTCACGGGCTGCTGGCGTTGGGGGTGTACCATCGTCGAAGGCCTTCAAGAGGGATACGTGTCCTTTAAACTCTTTACCGAAAGGCGGTGGCGGGGGCTCATCGGCGAAGGCCTTCAAGAGGCTGACGTGCTTGAGACGGCTGGCGAAGAGCGGCGGTTCGACCGTGCCATCGTCGAAGGCCTTCAAGAGACTCACGTGGCCGGTCTTGACGTGTTTGCCAGAGGACGTGGGGCCGGCAGGTGGCCAAGTCGGGGGCTCCAGCAGCATGCGGTGGGGGTCTTCAGCAGGGTCAACGACCTGCAGAGCGGCAGGCAGGGTCGCCAGCACGTTTCCGCTGCGGCTGTCGATGATCTCGATATCGTAACGCCCGGGTGGCACATCTTTCGGAAAGTCGCCGCTTAAGAGAGACGGGGTGACGTACACGGAGTTGCTGGCGAGAATTCCGCCGACGCGGATCCGGTCGCCGGGATAGAAGAATGATCCTGTGACGTAGATCGCAGAGCCGTCTGACGCGCCAGCGGTTAACGCGGGTTCACCGGCTGCTATGGCTGGTTGCGGAAAGAGCACGCGGAAGAAGCGCGAAGGGGAAGTGTCCGGCGTGATGGGATAGATGGTTTCTCCACCTGTGCCGACAACGATGTCCAGGAATCCCCAGGTCCTGCGTACCAGACTCGTATCGGTCTGAACCTCGTAGGGAGCTTCTGCAATATCACGCCAACGCAGCTTGAAGCCGTCAACGCCGTGTTCGATGGCAATCGTACGCCCCTCGGGGATGGCAGCAAATGCCAGCGTTGTTGTCAGCATATGACTGATCAGCCATATCGTCTGAAAACATGTTCCTGACCGTCGACATTTTGTCACGTTGTTTTTCATGTCAATCGCCTCATGTGGTTGCATAAAGCCATCAGCGGATCAGGTTGAGGACGCTGTCCAGTTTCTGCTGGTTCGCCGCGCGTCCGAATCCCTTGGGTGTGTTGAAGAACTTCACGGAACCCTTCGCCATGCCCAGGGGAGTCCCGCCGCTCCAGGGGTTGTTGCCGGAGGAGCCGCCGGGAACACGTCGGTCGTGGGGTATCGTGATATAGTGCTTGGAGGTCACCGAGGGTGGCTCGCTGCTCCACGGATTGAAGCTAGCCGAGATCTTGATGGTCTTGCCCGTCTGTGGATTGCGACCGGTCCGAGCCGACCTCCGCGCCACTGATCGCCCCACCTGCGGCTCAAAGTAGACACCGCCGTCATCGTTGTGCAGGCCGGTCTCGGCGTCGAACCGCAGGCCGCCCCAGCAGTACGGATTGCCCACGGTCGACGAGGTCGCACTGGTCGGAGTACCGTCGCTCGTGAGGAAGGTCACGGCGCCATAGTCGTCGTAGTCGTAACCCTCGACCACTGCGCCGCTGGCGTCCGTGAGGAGATCGGCGTTGCCCTGGTCGTCGGCGAGGACGAAGTAGTCTGCATTGCCAATGCGCAGTCCGATCAGTCTGTCACCAGCCAGCACGTAACTCTGAACCACCCCTTCATCTTCCCGTTCCTCGATCACGCGATCGCGGTCATGGACCATCCGTAATATCCGGGATGTGGGGGTTGGCTCGCCGGGGATGTAAACGGTCTTGCTCGCCCGCCGTCCGAGTGCGTCGTAGGTGTTGCTGGCCACAAGATTCGTGATCATGCCGCCGGTGCCGCCATCGATCACCGAACTCACCGACACCAGTTGATCGGCGTAATCGTAGGTGTACAGTGTCAGCGCGCCAGTGGCGAGGGAGCTGATGCTCACGAGATTTCCGTTGTCATCGTAGGAGCGAATGTCGCACGGCGTGGAAGAATACTGATTCATTTGGAAATCCGACGAGCCCGGGGCGAACGCATCCATCGTGTAGGGACCGTCGCAGGCTGCACCGGTCACATTCGTGCGGTTGCCCAGACGGTCCAGACCGTAGATCGTATCACGCAAGGTTGTGGTTCCTTCCGTGACGGTCGAATGCACCAACCGGTCGGCGCGGTCATACTCCAGGGTTAGCACGTTGGTGCTCACTCCGGTGCCGAGCGGGGGTATGATGCGTGCGCCCTTGTTCGACTTGAGGTCCCAGGAGAGATGGGAGATCTTGACGGGGGAGCCGTTGCTCGACGAATGGACCATGCGACTGACTTGGCCGAAGCCGTAGTCGGCCGGGGCGTTCTGCACACCGTCAAGGCCGTCATACTCGAAGGTCGAGTTCAGGCCGTTGCCATACGTCACGCGGGCCAGACGGTCCACGCCGTCGTAAAGGAAGCTTGCCAGCGAACGGCTCGCTTCGGTGATGTTGGTGCCGCAGCCACTCGCATCGTACGCGTAGGCCAGCACACGGCCGCCGGGATAGGTGAGCGACAGGCGGTTGCCCAGTGCGTCGTAGGTCGAGGTGGTGGCGAGGCCGTTGAGCGATTCGCTGACGCAATGGCCGAGAGAGTCATAGGCGGAATCGCCATCGCAGTCATCGTCCCGGTGGGCGCTGAGCCGGTCGCACCCGTCATA
>CAZQKI010000182.1:0-9026 GCA_964592855.1 uncultured Lentisphaerales bacterium | reverse complement strand
GATTACTGATTACTGATTACTGATTACCGGTCACTTGGAGAGGATCAACTGCCGGGTTCTTGGTTCAGCGCCAGGCGGCCGCGATTTTTCTCAAGTCCTTCAGGGGAATGCTCCGGGTCGCCGGCTCGGCGCTCCAGTTGATCATGAATCGCTCGGCGTAGAAGATGCACGGAACGCCCAGTCTGCGGCTGCCGGAGGTATAGCGCATCCACAGGTCGTAGTCGGTGTGAACCCAGTCGTCCGTATCGATCAACTTGCCGGGCAGTGCCGCCCTGGCCAGGTCGGCCCGGGCGCCCATCGCGGCGAAGATGTCCTGGGCGACATGCCCCATGTCATGCAGCCGGACCATGTCCAGCGTGTCCTGAAAGTAGGGATGGACGGTGCTGCTGGTGACCAGACAGTCGGGCTTGGCGGATTTCGCGGCGTCGTAGATGTCCTTCTGCAACTGGTGCAGCAGTTCGCAACCCCAGCCCCTGCCGGCCAGCACCATCGGTTTTGGCGATGGCGAATATTCGCACGTCTGTCCGAACTGCGCCCCGCCTCTGGGCCGCCGCTCCGAGGGGCTGTAGCCCAGTTGGTCGATCTTGAAGCCATCGGCGTCGAGACCGTCGGGCGAGAGCAGGTGCCGCACCTGTTCCCGAAGATAGCTCCGGTATTCGGGGTTCGTCGGATCGGCGGCGATCTTGACGCCGTTGGCAAAGATGCACCACTTGTCGGGGAGTCCCTCGCAGAGCCAGGTGGCGAGCCAGAGCAGCACCCGGCGCCCGGCTTCGTGCTGCCGGCGCGTGAACGCCTTCAGGTCGGGCCAGTGGGTCCCCTTGGGCTGGAGCGTTCCTGCCGGGGACCAGCCGGCGTCGACGATCACCGTCCCGAACGGCACGCCGGCCCGTTCCAGACGCCGGATCCAGCGCTCGTGAAGTCCCTGCGTATTGTAGGCGACGGCGCGTCCTTCGGGGCCGACGCCCTCCAGCCACATGGAGAGCGAGACCTGATCGCCCCAGCCGCAATAGATCGGGCGGGACCACCATTCCGGCGGTGTCGGGACCGGTGCGCCGGCATCCGCTCCGGCAGGCCTCAACCCCCGTGCCAGCAGGGCGTGCAAAGCTTCGTCCCGCGCGCCGGTCGTCAGGGTGATCCGCACGTGACCGGCGACCTCCTCCGGTTCGCTGTGGCCTTCGAGATCGATGCGGACGGTAATGCCATCGGGGTCCGCGGCAAAGACGATCTCGTTCCACAAATGCCATCCCGCATCGGCGACGACGGCCAGCAGCACCGTGTGGTTGCCGCCGATGATCCCAACGGCAAACGGCGGGGGCGAGAATTTGGCGCCCGTGTCTTCGTTCCCGTAAATGCCGACAACCAGCGTCTTGGGCAGCGGCCACGGCTCTGTGCGGTGGTTTCGGGACGGACTCGGATTCCAGATCTTCTCCGGGCGGAAGCCCAGCGCTTCGGCTGAGATCCGGGCGACCAGGTGCTCCCGTCCTTCCGGAACGGGGGTGAAGACCGGCGGGATGTTGCGGAGTGAAGCGTTCATGGTCGGATAGTATCGCGCAGGGGAGGGGACTCGTCAACTCCGGCATAGATGTTGTTGCGGGCGCGCGTCGGCTGCGCTATATTAAGCACATGCGGATAACGGGCGGGAAGTTTTGCGGACGGAAGATCGATGTCCCGCGCGGAGACCGCGTGCGGCCGACGCAGGATCGCGTCCGCGAGGCGCTCTTCTCGATGCTGGCGGCGGAGATCCCCGGTTCGCGCTTTCTGGACCTCTATGCAGGCACCGGGGCGGTGGGACTCGAGGCGCTCAGCCGCGGTGCGGCAAAGGTGATCTGGGTCGAAGGCGATCGCCTGGTGCACCGCACCACGCTCGCCAACGTCACCCTCCTGGCGGGGGAAGGCGAGCAGGTGACTTGCTGTCAGGTCGACCGCTGGCTGCGAAATGTCGGCCAGGGGATGAAGCTGGATATGGCTTTTGCCGATCCACCCTATGAGCAGGCCCGCGAGACGGGCCTGTCCGAGTTGGCGACCGAGGTGCGCGCGCGCGACATCGTTGCCATCGACGGGCTTTTTATCGCCGAGATACCACGCCATGCCCCCGTGAACGAATGGGGCGGGTGGCGCGTGCTCCGGGATCGCATCTACGGACACACGCGGCTGGTGATCGGTCAACGCGTAGATTGAAAGACTTTATGAACAAGATGGCTGTCTATCCGGGAACCTTTGATCCCTTGACGCTGGGGCACCTCGATCTGATCGAGCGCTCGGCCAACATCTTTTCCAAACTGCTGGTGGCGGTGGCCGCGGTCACCAGCAAGAGCACCTCCATGTTCAGCCTCGAGGAGCGGGTGGAAATGGTGCGGGAGGTGGTCAAGGACATGCCGCACGTGACCGTCGCCCCGCTCGACTGCCTGCTGGTCGATTTCTGCAGCAAGCACCGGGTCCACATCGTGGTCCGCGGGCTGCGCGCCTACTCGGACTTCGAATACGAGTTTCAGATGGCGTTGACCAACCGGAAGTTGAATCCCGAGATCGAGACGCTGTTCATGATGCCGCAGGAGGAGCACAGCTATGTCACCGCCAGCACGGTCCGGGAAGTCGCCCGCTACGGGGGCAACACCAGCAGTTTTCTCCCGCCCTACGTGCAGCGTCACATCGAGCAATACATGCGTGACAATCCCGAGCAGCGCCTGGCCGCGCAAGGAGGACGTTCCGGTGGAAGCGGCGCCTTTGATCGTTGATATCGAGCGGCTCGCCGGCGACGGCGAACGGTTCGTCGGCGAAATGCCGGCGGCCGTGCTCGAACTGGACCCGGCGGACGAGCTGATTGTCCCGGTCGGCAACATCCGCTACGATCTGTTCGTTCAGCTCATGGGCACGGAACTGCTGGTGCGTGGAAGCGTGCGCCAGCTTTTCCGGTGCACCTGCGTCCGGTGCGATGGCGGCTTCGAGTGGGAGAGCATCGACCCGTCGGTGACGTTCTCCCTTCAAACCGACGAAACCCCTTTCGTAGACTTGACCCCTGAGCTTCGGCAAGGTATCATGTTAACCCTTCCCAGTCATCCGCTCTGTCGGACGGAGTGCTTGGGGCTCTGCGCCCGATGTGGTGCGGATTTGAACCGGGGGCCTTGTGGCTGCCCGCCCCGTGCGGATGACCGCTGGGGAGCTTTGAAGGGTTTAGACGGCTAGCATGCCGTCCGGTGGTTGTTGAATTGGAATAGGCCTGGATGCGCCGGCGCGCTGTTGCGCGCGAAGCGGTTCAGATGATGGAGTTCAGAAGATGGCCGTACCGAAACGCAAAAAGTCGAAAATGCGCGTGCGTCAACGCAAAGCGAATATCAAGGCCGAAGTGGCACAAGTGGGCGCCTGCTCGAATTGTGGCGCGCCGCATCGGTCGCACCGAGTCTGCGCGGCCTGCGGTTTCTACCGCGGCAAGCAGGTTCTGACGATCAAGGCCGAGTAGCCGGAAGTCCCTGCCAAGCAAGCTGAAGGCGGAGTGCAAACCTCGGCTTTCAGCTTCTTTCGTATGGGTTTTCAGCCGAGCCGGGAGGTTGTCGTAATGCGCATAGCGGTCGATATCATGGGCGGCGATCATGCACCGGTCGAGACAGTCCGCGGGTGCATCGAGGCTGTCAACCACATCAAAGAGCTCAAAGGTGTCAGCCAGATCATCATGGTCGGGCAGGAATCTTTGATCCGCGCGGAACTGGAGCGGAACAAGGTCGCGCTGGGCGAGCACTTGAGCATCGTCCACGCCGCCGAAGTGATCGACATGGCCGAGGCGCCTGCCGCGGCCGTCCGGCGCAAGCGCGACAACTCCATCAGCCGGTGCATGGACCTCATCAAGGCGGGCGAGGCCAAGGCCATGGTCTCGGCGGGCAACTCCGGCGCCTTGTCCGCAGCCGCCCTGTTCAAGCTGGGACGGATCAAGGGCGTTGAACGCCCCGCGATCGCCTGCGTCCTCCCCACGCGCACCACGCGGCCGATGATCCTTATCGACGCCGGCGCCAACATGGACTGCGAAGCCAACTGGCTCGTGCAGTTCGCCATCATGGGAAGCGCCTATTCGAAAGCCGTGCTGCACGAGCCGAATCCCCGCGTCGGGCTGCTGAGCATCGGGACCGAGGACGACAAGGGCAACGAAGTGACGAAGCGGGCCTTTCAACTGCTCCATGGCTGCAAGGGGCTCAACTTCCGCGGCAACGTGGAAGGACATGATCTTTTCAAAGGCGAGACGGATGTCATCGTCTGCGATGGCTTCGTCGGCAACGTCGTGCTCAAGACGACGGAGAGCGTCGCCCACGCCATCGGCTCCTGGATGAAGGAGGAGTTTGTCCGCCACCCCATACGCATGCTGGGTGCCATGCTGTTGAAAGGCGCCCTCAAGGCCATGAAGACGCGGATGGATCCCGAGCTTTACGGCGGCGCCGTCCTGCTGGGCGTGCCGGGCGTCTGCATCGTCACCCACGGCGCCTCCACCCACCGCGCCATCTACCACGCCATCCGCGTCGGGGCCGCTGCGATCGCCAACGACATGAGCAGCATCATTGCCGAGCAAATCGGCGCCAATCAGAGCGAAAAGTCGGCTGGCGATGCGCAGCCGGAAAAGGCCGCCGCCACATCGGCCTAGCTTCTCCCGTTTCCCCTTTTTGGACAGGTGGTCCTGTCGAGCCACGCGCACGTACGGCACCCGGTGACATCCGATGATCTTCTTCGACGCCCATGTCCATCTCTATCCCGAATATGATCGGGATCGCCTGCTGGATGCCTTCGCCGCCAACGCCGGTAAACTGGCGCCGAACGCCGGCCAACTGGCCCTGGCACTCATGCTCCGCGAGGGCCAGGGACCCCTCGCTGCGTTGCTTCAGGCCACTGATCGCCCAGGCTGCCGCTGGCGACTCGTCCGTCAGCTCGGTTCCGGCGCATGCCTGATGGGCGATGGCGCAACGGAAGTCTTCGTCTTCGCGGCACGGCAGGTCGCCGCCCGCGAACGGGTCGAACTGCTGGGACTGTTTTCCGAGTCCAATGTCCCCGACGGCTTGCCGCTCAGGGAAACCTACGACCGTCTGCGCGATGCCGGCGCCCTGCCGGTACTCGCGTGGGGGCTGGGCAAGTGGCTGTTCAAGCGCGCCTCGGTTCTGCGGGGCCTGATCGAAGCGGCGGACGCACCGGCCGACCTGCTGATCGGCGACACCGCCATGCGGCCGACCTTCTGGGGCCTGCCCCGGTTGATGGCGGTAGCCCGGAGCCGGGGGCTCCGTTTCGTCTATGGCTCGGATCCGCTGCCGCGGCCGGGCGAGGAGAACGTGGCCGGCGGCTACGCCTCGTTGATCGCAGGCGAGTTGCCGACCTCCGACCCCGTCCCCAGCCTGCGGCGGTTGCTGATCGACCACGCCGTAACAATCACCCCCGTCGGCCGCCGTCACGGTCCCTGGGCCACCCTCCAGCGCATCCGGTAGAAGCCCATGGCCGATACGAAGACACGCATCGTGCTGCTGACGGGCGACGGCAAGGGCAAGAGCTCGTCCGCGCTCGGCATGGTTCTCCGCGCCGTCGGGCACAACCTCCGCGTCTCGCTGATCCACTTCATCAAGGCCGACCGCAACCTCGGCGAGACCCAGGCGCTGGAGCGCCTCCCCGAGGTTGAAGTCCATTTCTGCGGCTGCGGCTTCGTGCATCATCCGACGCCTGCACGCCTCGCCATCCATCGCGAAGCCGCCGAACGGGGGCTGGCCCTGGCGCAGGAGCACCTGCAATCCCCCTCGCTCGGCATGGTCGTGCTGGACGAGATATGCGGTGCCGTGGACCTGGAGCTGCTGGAGGCTCGGAAGGTCGTCGCAGCGGTTCGCGGCGCCCGTCCCGGGATGATCGTCATCCTCACCGGACGGAACGCCTGCCGGGAACTGATCGACCTCGCGGACACGGTCAGCCGCGTCGAGTCCATCAAGCATGGCCTGGATGCAGGATGGCCCGCCCAGCCGGGAGTCGAGTTTTGAACGACCCCCTGCAACCGGCGGCACGGACCGAGCTGCTTGCGCCGGCCGGCTCCTACGAGGCCGCCTGCGCGGCGCTGCAGTACGGCGCCGATGCCGTCTATCTCGGCTTGCCCCGACACTCCGCGCGGGCGGAGGCGGTCAATCTGGATGCCGATGCCCTGCGCCGCATCGTTCGGTACGCCCACGACCTGTCCCCGCGCCGTTCGGTCTACGTCACCCTCAACACGCTGATCCGCGACGATGAACTCGCGTCCGTTCTGGAGTCGCTGGAACTCGCCGATGAGGCGGACGTGGATGCGGTCATCATCCAGGACTTCGCGGTCTACCGTCTGGCGCGCCGCCATTTTCCGCAGTTACCGCTGCACGCCAGCACGCAGATGGCGGTGCACAATCTTGAAGGCGCCCGCGCGCTGGCGGAGTTGGGCTTCGCCCGCGTCGTGCTCGCCCGCGAGCTGTCGTTGGCGGAAATCGCCGGAATCGTCAAGCAGGCGCCACTCGAAGTGGAGGTCTTTGTCCACGGCGCGCTCTGCTACGCCTACAGCGGCATCTGCCTCTTCTCCGCGCTGCAGGCGGATCGGAGCGGCAACCGCGGCCAGTGCGCCTATTGCTGCCGCGAGCGCTTTACGGCCGACGATGCCCGCCAGCCGGCCTATCCTTTTTCGATGCGCGACCTGGCGCTCGTGGAACGCCTCGACGACCTCCGCCGCATCGGCGTTGCAAGCCTGAAGATCGAAGGCCGCATGAAGAGCCCGCTCTATGTGGCGGCGGTGACCGATCTCTACCGGCGCAAGCTCGACGGCACGCTCGGCGCCGACGATGCGGCCGAGGCGGTTGCCGATCTGCAGACCATCTTCAGCCGGCCTTGGACTGAACTCCACCTGCGCGGCCCGCAGCCCCCGGAGCAGGTCATCGATGCCGTGGCCGTAGGACATCGCGGTACGGCCATCGGCGGCGTCGAGGCGATCCGGCGCGACCGGGCGGATGATTCGCGGTGGCTCTGCTTCACCTCGCGCCGCGCCCTGGAAAAGCACGATGGCCTGCAAATCGAGTTGCCGGAGGGCGGCCGGCCCTTCGGCTTTGGCGTGGCCGGCATGCGCCTGGCGGGCCGCACGCGTCTGGAAGTGACCGTCCCCAGGGGGAGCCGGGTCGAGATCGCCATCCCGCCCGATGCGCCGCCGCTCCCGGCCGGCGCCCCGGTCTTCTGCTCCGCCTCGCAGGCGGTGCAGCGCCGCTTCGCCGTCGCGGTGCCGCGGGCGCAGGCGTGCCGCCCGGCCCATCCGCTGAAGGTTGATGTTGTGCTCGCCGCGACGGGTGTTCAGGTGCGCGGCGAGCCGGTGACGTGGCCTGAACTCGCGGTTGCGATTGAGGAGGCGGCGCCGCTGGATGCCGCGCGGCAGGCGGGACAGACGCCGGCGGCCGTGCGCAAGGCTTTCGAGCGTCTGGGCGAGAGCCAATGGCAACTGACCGGGCTCACGGTACAGGACCCCGAGACGCGCTATGCGCCACCCTCCATGCTCAACGGACTGCGCCGTCGTCTGCAGGAACAGTTGGATGCGCGCCTGGCGCAATGGCGTGCGGCCGCACATGCCGTTCGCCTGTCCGAGCTGGAGGCGGAACTGGCCCCCGGGGCGGTGGAGCCCGCCGCAGCGCCACTGCGTTCCGTCAAGGTTGAGATCTCGGCTCTGCCGATGTGCTTTGCCGGCGCCGGCGAATTGGTTTTGGCCTTGTCGGTGGCGGACTGCGGGTCGACGGTGATGGATCAACTGGGCGCCTGGCAGGCGGTCATGCCCGGCGTGCCGATCCGCTGGGGGCTCCCGCTGATCGTCCGTGGCGGGGGTGAGTCGCAGGCGGTCGAGGTCACGGTACAAGCGTTGCTCGCGCAAGGGTGGACGCGCTGGGAGTGCGGCAGTTTGGCGGGGCTTCGTCTGCTCAAGCGGTTGTCCGCCAGGCCGCTGTCGATCACGGCCGACGGCGCGCTCTACGGATTGAACCGCCTGGCGTGCCGGCAGCTCGAAGCGCTGGGCATCGAGGGCGTGGTGGCGCCGCCCGAGACGGATGGATCGACGCTGCTCGCGCTGGCCAGTCAACCCAAGCCGCGCCTGATCGTGCCGGTCTACCAGCGCCCGCCGCTTTTCATCTCCGAGACCCGCCCCGTCGTCCCCTCGCTGTCAAACGAGGTGGAGACGATGGAACTGACGGACCGTCGCGGACGGCATTTCCGGGTTGAACAGGCCGACGGCCGCTGGCTGACCCGTGCGGGCGAGCCCCTGCTTCGTCTGAATCAGATTCCATCCCTGCTCGCCACAGGCGTCGCCGACCTGCGTGTCGACCTGACGGGCGAACGCGTGCCGCCGCGGGAGCTGACCGCGATCTGGACACGCTGTATCGGGCGCTGAGTGCGAGTGGCGTACAACGCAGGCTCCGCCTCAACCAAAATCAAAGTGGCGCAGAGTCTCCTGTCTGTAATTCGGCAGGCAGGCAGGCATGCCTGCCCTGCCTTTATCCATATCGGGCTTATAATTTCATTGCGGGTGCCGGAAATATCGCTTGCTCCCCGGGTCCAATAGGGCTACGCTTACACCATCGCAGATGGGGGTTATGGCATGCGAAACGTCGGCTGCTGCTCAAGGCCCACAAGAAGGCGCTCATGCAGCAGCTTTTTCCGGCACCGGAGGAGGTTGGGGGATGAGCTATGATCCGGCGTTGCACCACCGCAAGAGCATCCGACTGAAGGGGCATGATTATGCCGGGGGCGGGGTGTATTTCATCACCATCTGTGCGCATCGGGAATTCATCGCATGGGCCCGCGGGAATCCATTCGGGGCATTAGGGGCGAGGCAGGCCTCGCCCGTACGGGCATTAATTGAGGAAAGGATGCGAATCACGGCGGAGAAATGCCCGCAGATGAGGTGGGGCGCGTGGGTGATTATGCCGGATCATTTTCATGCCTTGATCCGCATGCAAGAAGGGCCGATGCGTTTGGGCGATGTCATTGGCGGGTTCAAGGCGGCAGTGTCGCGCGAATGGAATCGGGCG
>CAZQKI010000181.1:0-9065 GCA_964592855.1 uncultured Lentisphaerales bacterium | reverse complement strand
CCGTCCGGCGACGGTTCCACGGCCTCGCCATGGCTGCGAAAAGCCGCGGCGGCCCCGGCCCGCGCCGCGCCATCGGGATCCGCCCGCGCCAGAACTGCAGTTGCAGCCGTCACCATCAGCGCCAATGCCAGTGTTTGTTCCATCATCATTCTCGCGTCTCCTGTTGAATCCAGAAGTATAGCGAGAGACGTATGGACCGCCTACGGAAAATGCTTGCCTAAAACTAGCACGCAGTTGTCACTGGACCACCGGAAAATCGGCAACCCGCTGCGGTTTGGCGAAGGCGCAGCGGGGTCCTCGTCCGCGGAAAATCGAATCGAGGACGAGGACGACGACAATTGCGCGGGCTCGTAGCGCCCGCGCAGCATGAAAATCGACGGTTCGATTGGGTTGCGGGGCTACGCCTGCATCAGAACGAACAGGCGACGTCGAACTTGAACACATCGACATCCTTGCCGTCATCCACGCCCTTCTGACCCATGGCATACTGAACCTTGGCATCGAAGTTCTTGCTGATCTGATATTTCACGTAGGGAATGTGGCCCTTGACGTTGGTGCCATTGCCGAAGTCGGTGTTTTCGGCGAACAGTCCGAGCGTGCAGTCCTTCTCGAGATACCGGTACTGATAACCCAGTTCAAGCACCTTCGACAACTTGAGCGAGCCCGAGAAAAGGTATCCTGTATCGGCATCGTCGGCATCCGTGTTCACGATGTACTGCGCACTGAGCTTCAGGGGGAGTCCGACATCCAGCGCGGCCTGGAAGAAGCCTTCCATGACGGCGTACTCGGTTGCATACATAAGTGATGTTTCGCCCTCGTCACCCGCGACCTCAACCGTGGAGTTGCCCCCGCTCTTGGTGGCGTCGGGTCCCTGCAAGGCGTAGCCCTCGACGTTGTCGTAGGCGAACATCGAAGCGCCGAACAGGATGTAGTCCTTCTTGCCCAGGGCGAACTTGGCCGCCGCTTGCCCGGAGATCATCATGGTTTCATCATCGGAGGAGCGTTCGTCGATCACGAAGGCGCCGCCATGCAGCAGCAGTTCGGGGCCGTCCGATCCGAGTTTGACATTCGCCGCCACGCCCTCGGGATTCAAGTCGGCGCTGAAGACCAGGTCGTCAACGGCAATCCACGGCTGGGACATCTTGCCGGCGCGGATGCTGAGCGGATCAACCGGGGTGTACGTGAAGAACACCCGGTCGAAACTCGCGTTCTTGTCGTCAAACGCATTGTCCATCGTCTGGTTGTCCGAGATGGGATCGCCCAGATTGGTCACCAGCCGGATGTTCGCCTTGACCTGCTCGTTGACGGTGCCTTCCAGGCCGAGACGGCCGCGGAAGCGCCAGCGCTGGCGCGACTCCTTGCCTTCTTCGTCGGTGATCTGAAGGCGGACGCGCGCATCGGTGCTCACCTTGACCTTGTTGAGCCAGTTCGTATCGCCCCTTGCCAGAGTCGTGCCGACCAGTCCGATCGCGATTGCTCCGAGTAGTCTTCCTCTGCCAGACATCGTGTTCATGCGTGTTCCCGTTTGTATTCGCTCCAAGTCCGTCGTCCAACGACCTTCGCCGGACATACGTCTTGTTTGCGCATGGGGGCAGTTAACTAAGATTTCATGAGCATCGAATTAGGCGAATATGATTTTTTCGTGAGGCGGACGTGCATTTCTAACGAAAAACTAACCGCCACCCCACACGCGGCTAATGACGGTGCGCTTAAATGAACCCGAACCGAAAACCAACAACCCCGCGCAACATGCGCAGAAAAAGGAAAACAACATGAACAAGACGACGATCATTGCAGGAAGCCTCATCGCCCTGCTCGCATCCGGGCCGGCGCAGGCGGAGGACAAGCTGGTCCTCGACGGCTCGACCACGGTCGGCCCCATCGCGAAGGCCTTCGCGGAATACTACATGGCGCGCGAAAAGGGCGTGAACGTCACGGTCAGCGAGTCGGGCAGCGGCAATGGCGCCAAGTCGCTGTTGAACGGCACCTGCGACATCGCCTGCATGTCGCGTGCGATGAAGGATAGCGAGATCCAGGCGGCCGTGGAGAAGAAGGTCGCTCCGGTGCAGCATGTGGTCGCCTTCGACGGGCTGCCCATGCTCGTCCACCCGAGCAACCCGGTCAAGGCCCTGACCCGCAAGCAGATCGAAGCAATCTACACGGGCGAGATCGCCAACTGGAAGGATGTCGGGGGGCTCGACCTGCCGATCGTCGTGGTCAGCCGCGATACGAACAGCGGCACCTACGAGACCTTCAAGGAACTGGTCCTCAGCAAGGATGCGAAGATCAAGGCCGGCGCGGAATACACGGGGAGCAACGGCGCCATCCGCCAGCGCGTCCAGTCCACGCAGGGAGCCATCGGCTACGCGGGGCTCGGGTTTGTCGACCAGACCGTCAAAGCGCTGGCCGTCGACGGAATCCTTCCCAGCGTCGAGACCGTGATTGCCGGCACCTACCCGCTGTCGCGCAAGCTGTTCATGTACACCAACGGCCAGCCCGCCAAGGAGAGCCACGTGGCGAAGTTCATCGACCTGGCCCGCCAGCCCAAGGGCAAGGAAATTGTCGAGGAGATCGGCTTCGTTCCGCTTCAGGATTGATTCATGAACGACCGTTTCGTTCTAACCCATTGGGAGCAGGTGCGCCGCCGACTGGGCGGCGCACTTGCCCGTTCGTTGCTGCTGGCCGTCACCACGGTGGCAGCACTCGCCCTTCTGGCGATCATCGGCTTCATCGCCGTGAACGCCCTGCCTTTCTTTGCCGAAAGCAGCCTTTCTGATTTTCTCACGGGTCGTTCCTGGTACCCCAGCGACGATCCTCCCCAATTCGGCGCCTTGCCGCTTTTCGTGGCCAGCGGCCTGATCACCCTGACGGCGATGCTGTTCGCCGTCCCCATTGGCCTCTCCTCGGCCGTCTGCCTGAGCGACATTCTCCCCTTTCGATGGAGCCAGGCGCTGAAGCCCGCCGTCGAGATGCTGGCGGCGATTCCCTCCGTCGCTTATGGATTCTTCGCCCTCGTCGTCGTGGCGCCTTTGCTGCAGAACCACGGCGCGCTCCTGCTCCGCATCCTCTGGTGGCTCCTGGCCACCCCCGCATTGCTGCTGACCGCGCTGGTGCTCGCGGAACTATCCACGCTGCTGGTCAACTGCGACAGCCGGAAGACGACCATGCGCAACGTGGTGGCCTTCGTGTTGTGCCTGCTCTTCCTCCTCTTCCTGCTCGCCGTCGATGCTTCGCTTTCCACCGTCGTTGTCGCCAGCGGCGCCAATGCGCTCAACGCCGCCCTGATCCTCGCCGTCATGATGCTTCCCACGATCGTCAGCGTTTCCCAGGACTCCCTGCAGTCCGTCGGCAGCGATCTCCGCGCCGGCAGCTATGCCCTGGGCGCCACGCGGGCCGAGACGCTGGTCAAGATCGTCATTCCCGCCGCCGGCAGCGGCATCATCTCGGCCATCCTCCTCGGCTGCATGCGGGCCATCGGCGAGACGATGGTCGTCTGGATGGCCTCGGGCAACGCCGCCCAGATTCCCGAGCCGTGGTACAACCTGCTGCTTCCCGTCCGCACCCTGACCGCGACCATCGCGGGTGACATGGGCGAAGCCGACCAGGTTACCGGGTCCGCCCGCTATCACGTGCTGTTTGCCATCGGTCTCTGTCTGCTCCTGTTCAGTCTGGCCTGCAGTGCGACCGCCGAGGGCGTCGTGGCCCGTCAGCGGCGCCGATTGAGGGGGGAATGACGATGCGCTTTGCCACGCGACGCATGTTGGACAACGCTTTCACCGCCTCGGGGCTCTTCGCCCTCGCGACACTCGTCGCCATTCTCGTCGTGCTGCTGGCGCCCATGATCGGGAACGGCCTGGGCGCCGTGTTCTTCAAGGGGACCATCGAGCACCGCCGCTATCTGCTGGAGCAGAAGCAGCGCGGCTCGCCGGAGCGGCTGGCGCGCCAGATCGAGTCGGCCTACGCCGCACGGCGCCCCGTCTACGATACCCTGCTGGCCTTTGAACAGGAACTCGCGGCGCTGCCACCCAAACAGCGTCGCGAATTTGCAGGCGAATACAAGGAGATCAAGGAGTCCGTGCTGGCGTTGATCGGCCCCGACCCCGGGCAGGAGCCACCGGTGCTGATGCGTCGCCGCTACGGGCAGACCCGCTGGGACCGCGCGCGCGAAAAGCGCCGGGACGTCCTCAGCCGACGCACCTGGGACTACAGTGGAGGCGCCGGCAAAAAGGTCTACGAACCCCGCGCACCCCGTTTCGAGGGGACGGCGCTGGCCCCGCTCTTCCCCCTCATCCGCGACCAGACCGAAGCCATGCTGCTGCCTGCGCCGACCTGGTATCCCGGTTTTCTCTACGATCCCTCGGTGGATTCCCATTTTTTCGGTGGCATCGGGCCTGAGATACGGGGCACGCTTTTTCTGACGCTCGGCGCGATGCTGATGGCGCTTCCGCTGGGTCTGATCGCCGCCATCTACTTCCAGGAATTTGCCGTCGAGAACCGGTTCTTGGCCTGGCTGCGGGCCTGCGTGAACACGCTGGCCGGCGTCCCCAGCATCGTCTTCGGCCTCTTCGGGCTGGCCTTCTTCATCAACACGCTCGGCGTCTCCAAAAGCAAAAGCGTCTTCGCCGGAGCGCTCACGCTCGCCCTGTTGATCCTGCCGACCCTGATCCGCGCCTCGGAGGAGGCCATCCGTGCCGTGCCGCGAAGCTATCGGGAGGCGGCCTATGCGCTGGGGGCCGGCAAATGGCATACGATCGTCAGCGTCATCCTCCCCGCCGCGCTTCCCGGAATTCTGACGGGCATCGTGATCAGCATGGGCCGGGCGGCCGGGGAGACCGCCCCGATCATCTTCACGGCGGCGGTCAGCGTCGGCAAGGCCCCCAACCTGCTCACCTGCTTTTCGCAGCCCACGCCCGCCCTTTCCTGGAACATCTACAACCTCAGTACCGAGCACGAGGCGATCGACGAAATCCGCCACGTCCAGTACGGCATGGTGGCCACGCTCGTTCTGATCGTCCTACTGCTCAACCTCGCGGCCATCATCCTGCGCGCGCGCGTCGCGAAGAAATTGAAGGGATAGCCCACGTCATGCAAGCCAAGCAAACCCCGCCGGAACGGGCCGTCGTCGCCAAGGATTTCTCCGTCTTCTACGGCGATCAGGAGGCCGTCTGCGGCGTGAACCTCGCCATCAACCGGCGGCAGGTGACCGCCATCATCGGCCCCAGCGGCTGCGGCAAGAGCACCTTTCTGCGGGCCGTCAACCGCATGAACGACCTGATTCCCCGATGCTCCATGCGGGGCGAACTCCGCTTCCACGGCGAGAACATCAACTCCTCCCTGATCGATGTCGCCATGCTGCGGCGACGGGTCGGCATGGTCTTCCAGAAGCCGAATCCCTTTCCCAAGCCGATCTTCGACAACATCGCCTACGGGCCGCGCCTCCACGGGCACCACACGCGGTCGCAGCTCAACGAACTTGTTGAAGCCAGCCTGCGCGGCGCCGCCTTGTGGGATGAGGTGAAGGACCGCCTGGGCATGAATGCGCTGGCCCTTTCGGGCGGCCAGCAGCAACGGCTCTGCATCGCGCGCGCCCTGGCCATCAAGCCGGAAATCCTGCTGATGGACGAACCCACCTCGGCGCTCGACCCCAAGGCTTCGGCCCGCATCGAGGAGCTGATCGCCGAACTCCGCGTCGGCTACACGATCGCGATCGTCACGCACAACATGCAGCAGGCGGCGCGGGTGTCCGACAATACGGCCTTTTTTTATGAGGGACATCTGATAGAATACGGCGCGACGGAGACGCTGTTCACGTGCCCCGTCGAGAAGCGCACCGAAGAATACATCACGGGACGCTTCGGATGAACCACACGAAAGCGGGAAGTCAACGATGAGCATGATACTGATCCGGGAGATCTCGGCTTTGCAAACGCGTGTCGTCAGGCTCGCCCTGGACGTCGAAAGTCGTCTGGAGGCGGCGTTGGCCTCGCTCGCGGCGCGCGACGCGGCGCGCGCGGCGAAGGTCGTCGAAAGCGACGACGAGATCGACCGGCGCGAGGTCGAAATCGAGGAGGAGTGCCTCAAGATCCTGGCGCTGCACCAGCCGGTCGCCTCCGACCTGCGCTGGGTCATCGCGGTCCTGAAGATCAACAACGACCTCGAGCGAATCGCCGACATCGCCGTCAACATCGCCGAGCGCGTGCCGCGCCTGGAGCAGTCGCCGCCCTCGGGCATGGAACAGCATCTGCAGCAGATGGGCAACCAGACGATCGCCATGCTTCAGCGGACCTTCGACGCGCTCGCCCAGGGCAACCCGCAGCTGGCGCGCGAGGTGGTCGGCATGGACGAGGCGGTCGACCGGATGCACCGGCAGACCTTCGCGGCCGTCGAGAGCGGAGTCGCCGCAGGCGAGATGGAGGTGCGGGGTCTGCTGATCTATCTGAGCGTTTCGCGCGACCTCGAGCGGGTGGGCGATCACGCCACCAACATCGCCGAAGACCTGATCTATCTTTTCGAGGGCTCGATCATCCGCCACGTGCATCCGCCGAAGGGGGAGAAGGGGACGAAGGCCTGAACATGTCTCCGAAGTCGATCTGGATCACCGAGGACGATCCCGACATCCGGGAGCTGGTCCGCTACCACCTCGAACGGGATGGCTACGCCGTCAAAAGCGAAGCCACGGTGGCCGCCACGCGTGCCCGGCTGGCGCGGGGCCTTCCCGCGCTGCTCCTCCTCGACCTGATGCTGCCGGATGGCAACGGACTGGATTTCTGCCGCGAGCTGCGCCGGAACGAAGCCACGGCCAACCTCCCGGTCATCATGCTGACGGCGCGCGACGAGGACACGGATGTCGTGGTCGGCCTTGAAGTGGGGGCCGACGACTACATCACCAAGCCCTTCAGCCCCAAGATCCTGCTCGCGCGCGTCCGCGCCGTGCTGCGCCGGCGTCTGGCTTCGGAAACGGTGGTGGAGGGCGGAATCCTCACCCAGGGACCGCTGGTCATCGACCGTCAGCAGTTCACCGCGACCCTCGACGGAACGCCACTTTCGCTCACACGCAGCGAGTTCATGCTCCTGCTGCTGCTGGCCAAACGCCCCGGCGTCGTCTTCTCGCGCTACCAGATCGTGGACGGGGTCCATGGCGCCGATTATGCCGTGACGGACCGGTCCGTCGACGTGCTGGTGGTAAACCTGCGACGCAAGCTGGGCGACCATGGCGGACTCATCGAAACCGTCCGCGGCGTGGGCTACCGCTTCCGGGTGGAAGTGAATCACAAATGAAAATGCAACGCAACATCTTCTGGTCGCTTTTCGGGCCCCAGCTCGTCATTCTCCTGGCCTGCATCCTCGGCCTGGCGTTCTATGCCTGGCGCAGCAACCGGCAGGCCATCTCCCGCGAATGGCTGCGCGTCATGGAAACGCAGTCCACGCTGGCCACCAGTCTCGTGGTCGACGACGCAGGACTCGTCAAATCCCCCGTCAAGCTCCAGGCACTCTGCGATCAGCTCCTGAAGGAGACCGGGTTGCGCGTCACCATCCTGAATCCGGCGGGAAAGGTGCTGGCCGATTCCGAGGCCCGCAGCGAAACAATGCTGCTGCACGCCGACCGTCCCGAAATCATCGAGGCGCTGCGGGACGGATATGGACACAGCGGGCGTTACAGCACGACGCTCCGCCGGAAGATGCACTATGTCGCCCGCCGCATCGATGATGCGTCGGGCGCGCCGACGGCCGTCGTGCGTGTCGCCATCGAACGCCAGGCCCTCGACGCCCCCGTCCGCCGTTCGATGCGTTTCTTCGCCGCGCTGCTGGCGTTGATCGTTGTTGCCTCCGTGGGGCTGAGCTACTACTTTGCCCGGCGCGTGACGATGCCCGTCGCCGAAATGCGCGCCGGCCTCCGGCGTTTGGGCGAAGGCGACCTTGGCCACCGGCTGCGTCTTCCCGGAACCCCGCACTTGGCGGCGCTGGCGCGTGAAATCAACGAGACGGGCGCCCGCCTCGGCCGCCAGGTCCATCAGATCGAGGCGGATCGCGCCCTGCGCGAGGGCATCCTGGCGGGAATGCGCGAAGGCATCATTGCGCTGGACGGACAACGCCGGGTCGTCATGATGAACACTGCCGCCCGGCGGCTTCTGGGCATCGGCGAGCGCAACGTCGAAGGTCAGCCCCTGGACCTGGTCGTGCATAGCGCCGAACTGCTCTCGCTGGTGGATTCGGCCATGGCTGCCGACGGCCCCCTGGAGGCCGAAATCCACCTTCGCGACAACAACGGCTCGCAGCTCTGGGCCGGGACGAACCGCTGGCGGAGCGAGGACGGCAGCCATGACGGCACGCTCGTCATCCTCAACGACCTGACGCAGGTGCGCCGCCTGGAGCAGATCCGGCGGGACTTCGTTTCAAACGTCTCGCATGAGCTCCGCACCCCGGTCACTTCGATCAAGGGCTTCACCGAGACGCTGCTCGATGAACCGCCGCCCGACGCCGCAACCGGCCGTCGCTTCCTGACCATCATCCACCGGCAGAGCGAGCAGCTGCAGATGATCCTGAACGACATGCTGCTGCTGGCCAGGCTCGAGGATGCGGGGACGGAGCTGACCCTGGCGACGGTGGATGCGCAAACGCTGATCGACCAGGCCTGCGAAGTCTGCGAAGCGCGCGCCCTGGCGCGCAACGTGACGCTGCAGAAGGTGGTGCCGAATCCCTTCAATTTCCAAGGCCACGCCCATCTGCTCGAACAGGCCCTCGTGAACCTGATCGACAACGCCATCAAGTACGGCGGCGAAAATAAACGCGTCAGCGTGCAAGCCATCCTCCGCAACCAGACGATCACCCTCACGGTGCAGGATCAGGGTCCGGGGATCGACCCGGCGCAGACGGCCCGCATCTTCGAGCGCTTCTATCGCATCGACACCGGGCGCAGCCGGGACCAGGGCGGCTGCGGCCTGGGCCTGGCCGTCGTCAAGCACGTGATCCGCGTGCATCACGGAACGGCAACCGTGGAAAATCTGCCGGAGGGCGGGTGCGCCTTCCGCCTGGCGCTGCCCCTGGCCATGCTGTCCGCAACCCCC
>CAZQKI010000180.1:0-9162 GCA_964592855.1 uncultured Lentisphaerales bacterium | reverse complement strand
TGTCCATGAGTGTAGCATTGCAAAAACAGGACCCTCCTGTTTAGCTCAAAAACATACTCAGTTCCGTATTGATGAAAAGAAGGCAAAAGAAAAAGCCGTGCACTCAACGGGCACACCACTGCGGTGGCTTGACCTTGCACGGTGCTTCTGGCTAAACTCAACCGCGTGGGCATCGTGCACCATTTCACCCCTCGAACCGGTGGATTGCGTCTGTACGCCAAATTATTGCTGGCTCAGAGAGAATGAAAAAATGAAGATCCTATTGAGCGTGATACTTGTGGGGATTGTGGTTGTCTGCCAATCCTGCGCGACCGGGAAACTCTGGGAAGACACCGATCCAAATGAACGCATCTGGCTCGACGCCAGCAAGACAACAGAAGAGGCGTTGCAGAAAAAAGGCGTGGATTACGAGGTTTATGATCGCGGGGGTCGCAAAGGGTATCTGATCAAGAAATCCGGAATGGATCGGATGAAGGATTATCACCTCCGAGTGCTGGGCACCCCCGTAACGTTGGTCTTGGATGCGGCAACCGCTGTGGTTGTGGTGGGTGCCTACATGTTCGTCAATGATCCGGACGGAACGGTCTGGCTGATCCAGGAGCTCGCTCACTAAGGCGGACTGCGCCCGCAACCCAAACCCCCGGACGCGCTTAGCCGCTTCAGGTTGCCGGCTTCGAGCGTTTGCCGGCAGACGCCGCATATTCGCGGAACAGGCGCAGATAGAGCTGATAGTCCGCGTAGGAGACGCCGGGGGGCGTCTGGTGGTCGCAACTCACCAGGAAGCCCCCCGTCGCCGCTGTTGGCAGGAGCCGTTCAAATTCCGCGCGCATGGCCGCTTCGCCCCGGTTCATTGTCATCTTGTCGAAATGCCCGATAAACCGCATCCGCGGGTGGTCCCGCCGCAGGACGGCCAGGTCGACCCCCGCCTGCCGCTCCAGGGGGAGTATCCCCTCCAGACCCGCTTCGGCGAACCAATGGGCCGGTGTCGTGATGTCGCCGTCCGAGTCGATGATCGGGATGATCCCGTGCTTTCGCAGGGAGGGGATGATCCGGTCGTAGTAGGGCCGCATGAAGGTGTCGAAGCATTCCTTCGACAGCATCGGGCCGTGGTTGTAGCTCATGTCCTCGCCGAAGGTCATGAAGTCGGGCGTGCAGATTTCACACACCTGTTCGATGACGCGGAGGATCCAGTCGGCGAGGTCGGCGTTGATGCGGTGCAGCAGCTCGGGCTGGTCGTAGAAGGCGTAGAGGTGCCGTTCAATGCCGAGCAGCCGGCGGGCAAACCAGAAGAAGCCGTCGACCGTGAACCACAGGACGACCTCGCCCCGGCACTGCTCCTCGGCCCAGGTTTTCCACTTCTGCACGTTCACGGGGGCGGCGGGGTAGAGGTGGGGGCGGATGCGCGAGTAGCCCTTGTCGTCGGTCAGGATGCCCGATCCGTGCGATTCCGGACGCGGACAGTCGGGACCGCAGACGCCGAACCAATCCTGCTTGTAGACGTCGAGGCCGAAATGCCGGCAGATGGCGTAGCGGTCGATCGCTTCGGCGGGCAGACCCTCGCCGCGCCAGCGCTCGATCGTCTTGTCCCACCAGCCGGCCCACTCCAGCAGCGGGAGCCGGTCGAACGGCTGGAAGTCCATGATCGCGTGAAAGCGCTCCCGTGTCGTCATCGCCTGCTCCCGCTGAAATGAACTCATTCCGCAATCTTCCTGAACGTCATGGCGTCGCGGTACAGTTTGGGGTTGGCCTGGCTGGCGAGGATCGCCTGCTGCAGCGCCTCCGTCGAAGCGGCGGCCTTGTCGACCGTGTCGGGATTCAGCAAACGCACGCGGAGCGTGTCGCCGGCGATGTCGAAGGCGGCGTACTGGTAGGTCCGGCTGTCCGTGGGCAGCTTACCCTGGGCCGTGCCGAACCAGTCCAGCTGCATCAGGGTCAGGTCGGCCTGGCGCCAGAGCGAGCCGCGGGCGAACATGGCGTCCTTCGAGCCCGCCGGGAACACCACGAGGAACTCGCGCTTGCCGAGCGGCAACACGAGCAGTTGATCCGTGCCGTCAGCGGAACCTGTCTTCTGCCAGCGGCCGACAAGCGCGTTGTCAAGGTCGACTGCGGGGGTTTGGACCAGAGGAACGGTGTAGTCGCATCCCGCGAGCCAGACACCGGCAAGGCACATCAACGACCAACGTTTCATGGGGGGACTCCTTTCATTCGGTATACAGACGGAAAACTCCGTCGACACACCGGCCGACAGCGTGACCGCAGAGTTGTAACTTTACGCTGCCGTACTGTTTCCGTCAAGCGGCGTCGTCGCCTTACTGAACGACAATAACGGAGCCCATGGGGATGAACCGGTCGGCTTCGTAGCAGCCCATGTCATATTCCGAGGTGCCGCTTCCGTCGCCGTCCGCGGGGCGGACCGTGGACTCCAGGTCGTCCGTGACGTTCGCCTGCAGGATGCCGGTATCGATGGCGGGTGAGCGTGCTTTCAGGTGGTAGTCGCCGTTGCCCGCGAACCTCGGACTGCCAGTGATGTTCCCACCGTGGTCGTAAGTCTGGCCCGTTGGGGCGGGCCAGGTGAGGCAATGCGACAGGCTCACCGCGTTGAGGTAGTTGTTCTCGCCATCGGCGTCGGTGTTACCTGCAATGATGCAGTTGGTGGCGGTGATCGACTTCGCGAGTGTGGCAAAACTATAGCGGCAGCCACCGACGCCCGAGTAGGTGTTGCGTGTCGAGCCCGCACAGGTGTTTCCAACCATGGTGCAGTTGACAAAGCGGAACGTGCCGAACGAGATGCCGCCGGATTTGACAGCGTGGTTGCCCGTGATCAGGCAGTTCACGAACGCTTTGTCCGCCGTGGCGTCACCATAGACGACACCCCCATACTGGCCTGCCCGGTTGTTGCGGATGATACACCGTGTGGCATTGCAGGTGGGCGATAACGCACCGCTGTCGGTGAGGGCTTCGTTGTCGGAAATGACACAATCGATGAATGTTGCGGCGGCACCGGCGCCGGAGGTCGTGGTCGCCAGGTTGTTGCTGATGATGCAGCCGGTGTAGGTTCCGCTGCTCACAGCACCCGATGACGTCGCGCTCCGATTGCCGCAGATGGTCGAGCGGTTTGCTATTGACGACACAATGCCGCCTCCCAACTTCGCTGTACAGTTCTTGACGACACTGTTGTCAAGTGTCAGATAGGAGCATCCGCCTCCGGTGCCTCCGGAATGGCAGTCGACAATTACGCAATTGGTTACAATGACACGGACATCAACAATTCCCTTAATACCGCCGGCAGCTTTGTCGTACAGGGCATTCCCGGTGTCGCTATCCGCGAATGTATATCCATTTGTTATTGTGAAACCGGTTATCTTGTTCCCTGAGCCATTATGCCCAATGATAATGCCTCGCACCGCTTTGGGTCCCAGTCCTCCGGTGTCCGGGTCAGCCGCCCCTTCAATCAGCGTGTCGGCGGGATTGGTGCTGACGGCCTGCAGCGTGAGCGTATGCGGGAACATGACGCGGTTCTTCAGCGCGTAGGTCGAGTAGGTTCTCCATCCCTCGCGATAGACCCCGTTCGTGACCAGGATCGTGTCGTTGGGCGAGGATGCATTGATCGCCCCCTGGATGGTCCGGTAAGCGTTGGTCCAGGCGTAGCCCGGCCCATCCGTCAAGCTGTTGGTCGAAACCCGTATGACGTTGGCACCCGCCGGCTGGCGTGCGCCGGACAGCAGGGTGACTGCGAGCGCGAGCATCACTGGTCGGGGTATCATTTTTTCGTCTCCTCCACGGGTGGCTTCGCTTCAAGCGTGATGTCGTCGATATAGAGGGTTTTGTTCACGGACATCCCTTCGTCTTCGTTGCCGATCACGTAGAAGGCAAGCACGCACCGGCGTGTCATGTCCGTGGTACGGAACGTCCCGACATGCTGCTTCCATTCTGCCTCCGGCCGGATTCTGCCAACCGTTGTCACGATGGCCTCCCGATCGGTCTTTGCGGCGGCCTCGGTTTTCCAGCCCAGGACTTTGACATCCGTCCAGGGCACAGTCCCCTTGGCCCAGAAGGAAAACGTGTAGGTGGTGTTGGGCTCGCAGGCCAGGGCCATCTCGCCGGTAACACCCTTGCAGAGTTCTCCCCCTGCAAGCAGGGCGCCGCCCACCTGCGTCTGTCCATTGACCTCGCCGAATTTCGTGACGGTCAGGTATGCGCATTTATTGCCGGAGTAAAAGGCATCCTGGGTGATGCCCCAGTCGAAATCGCCGGCGCCTTTCCAGCGTCCCCAGCCGCTGGGAAACCGGTCGCCCGCTTCTGCCGACGGGTTTGGCATCAGATTGCCGTTCCCCAGAGCCATCATCCCCTGCATGCCTACAGCCACTGCCAGTGCCGCCATCCCGTTCGTGCTGCCTGTCTTTCGCATCGCGTCTTCTCCCTTTTTTTGATCATCCCATTGCGGGACGTTTTCGGTTTCATTCACAAACAAGACCATGCCATAGGTGCGCACATCGCCGGCCCTTACGGTTACCCGGCTGCGGCCGTCGTCCAGGGGTTCCAGTTTCACGGCCCGTTTTCCCTCGTAATCAGGCGAAACCACAAAGGCCTTTGCCGATTGCGGGAGTTGAATGTCGAACACCAGGTCCGCCGGGAGCGCGGGGAAAGCCGGGCCGGGGTGCGCGGACGTCAGCTTCTGCCCCGGCTTCATGTTCATGCCGGTCGCATTCAGCAGGTGCACCATGAGGCGGGCTTCGGGATCGGGCTGGCGGAAAACCGACACCCGGACCTTCTCGGGAATGGCGACCGCTTGAAAGCCGGGGGCGGGCAGGAGGTCCTGCACCCGGTCTATCAGGTATTCATGGACGGGGTCGTTGCGGGCATACGTCCACACGGTGTCCAGGCGCAGTTCGTGCTCGCAGTTGATCCCGCCAGGCGTCCACGGCAGGTAGACCGTCCGTCCCTTGCCGAAGGCGTGCTCGATCAGGGCCGGGCCGAGATCGGCACCGTTCTTGTCCTTCAACTGGGCGCTGATCTTCGCGCCGGAATCGGGCCGGCACCGCGTGACGAGGGCTGTGCCCGGATAGGGGATCAGGTCGGCGGCATCGTCCCGCCGGATCGATTCGGCGGTAACCATCGGCGGGTTCGTGGCGCAGTCGATGCCCAGCACGTCGCCCAGTTGCAGCCCGATCCCTTCGCTGAACCCGTTCTCATTGAACAGGGACGTGTTGCCCGAGCACAGGAGCCGTCCGCCCGCCGCCACAAACTCCCGGATCGTGGCCACCTGCCCGGTGCTCGTGCACATGACGGTGGGCAGGATCAACAGCTTGTAGCGCGACAGGGTGGCGGATGTGATGTCCTCGTCCAGCACGAAGTCGTGCTGGATGTGCGCGTCACTTAGGGACTCGGAGAAGCCCAGTGCATCGTTTCGATGGTTCATCATCCGCCCGAAGTCGCGGCTGTTGCGCGAGAAGAGGACCGCCGTGTCGGCGACCGATTCCGCACGGCTCTTCACCATCTGCCAGGGCCAGTTGATGTAGCGCTCGGCGTTGGAGCCCGGAATCGTGGCGGAAATCGCCACCTGGTTGTTCATGTGCTGCAAGGCCCATCCGAAATAGGCGAAGTCCGGATTGCCCACCGGGTACACAAAGCCGAAGATCGGCGCTCCGAACCGTCGGCCCACTGCCGATTTCATCTTGCGATAGGCAAAGACCGAACGGTACGAATCCAGAATGTTGCGGGTCATGATTTCGGTGCCCAGGAAATCGCAGCCGCGGGCATTCTCGATGAGGTCGAACCCCAGGTCGAGCGGCGCCCAGCGGTCGGAGAAGCCGTAGTGGGTCGTGTACATCATGATCGACAGCCCGGGGCGCACGCCGGCGAGGGTCGCTTTCACATCCAGCCACCAGTCGCCTACGGATTTCATGCGCCAGCGGAGCCACTGCGCCCAGAGGGGATTCTCCTCGTTGAAGAAGACCTCGGCGTTCTCCTGGGTTGGCAGGGTCAGCCCGGTATCCTTCGTGAAGGCCTCCCGGCAGTGGCGGCAACCGCAGAAGTCCTTGCCCGAGAAGGTGCACTCGTCCAGCATCACGCCATCGATTCCGGTGGTGCGCGCGTAGCGCTCGAGGAAGTCGAGGAATTTCCGGCGGAAGCCGG
Organism: uncultured Lentisphaerales bacterium; assembly: GCA_964592855.1. Taxonomy (GTDB): domain Bacteria; phylum Verrucomicrobiota; class Kiritimatiellia; order RFP12; family JAAYLN01; genus JAAYLN01. The sequence continues at coordinate 3,027 of CAZQKI010000180.1, read as the reverse complement.
GATTGTTGATGCACATCATGCGGAAGGTCGGCTCGTCAAAGCGGATGTCACGCTGGGCCCAATCCAGATGCTCGATCAGGAAGTCAAAGCCCGTTCCCCCATAGACGACGCAGGGAACATCGAAGTGGTCGATCACCTTCAACCCCTGTTTGTGCGCGGCGTCCACCCGCCGCCGCGTGCTCTCCGTCCAACGGTCGAGCCTGTCCTGGAACGAGGTCCACATGTGCCAGCCGTCCAGCATGACGGCCGTGTAGCCTTCGCCCTTGATTTCATCCATGCGCCGCTCGATTTCCTCCGGCGAAATGAGGCAATCGCGCGTGTCATAAACCGAGATGCCGAAGTGCGTGGTGCGAGCGGTCCAGCGCCAGTCCTCGGCCGGAACGTCGGCGGGGGCGCTCCGGTCGGCGACGACCGGCTGGCCGGGGGAGGGGACCGCCACCGCCAAGGAGGCCGTGGCTTCGTCATCGACGTCGGGCGCATCGGCGGTCAGCCACATCTTGCGCGACAGAAAGTAGTCTTCGTTGCGGTAGATCAGGGTTTGCACCGCCAGGCTGTTGATGCACCATCCGTTCGCCCCGCTGAAGGCCACGCGAAGCTTCCCCTCCTTGGCATAGGCTTGCAGCAGGAGGGTTCTGGGCTCCTGCTTGCGCAGCGTGATGGCCCGGCCTTCCGCCGTGGGAGTTCCGTTCAACACGACATCAAAAGGGCCGGTGTCGGCCTTCGGATGGCAGAATCGCGCGGTCACGACATAATACCCGGGCGGCACATCGATGAGGAAGGCGTTCCCGGCACCCGAGGGAGAAAACGCGCAATGATCCAGAACGCTCCGGCCCTCCCCGTCGACGAGGGTCAGGCCATCGGTCTTTTCCCACCCCCACGTCCGGTCCGGGGTGTAGGTCTGGGTGTCGGCTGGGACCAGCCCCTCGGCCAGGGTGCCGAAGACGTACCGCTTCCTCGGGGGCGTTGACCCATGATAGCTGAACGTGTCGTAAGGATGGCGCGCATCATAATCCCAGGCCCCCTCGCGAATGATGACCTTGCCGGCAACCGTACCGCCAAAGAACGTGGCGCTTCGTCCATAGGCGAACGTGATGAACTTGCCGTTGGAGGACATGCTCCAGCATCCGGTGGGGAACCCCCATTTGGTGTAATCCTGCCAGTCGGTTACGCCATAGGGATTGAAGTCAAAAACCAAATCCTTCTTTCCTCCCGAAAAGGCGATGTAGCGAATGCCGCTCAAGGCTTGCCCCGCCGCGCCCGTTTCAGCCTTGGTCGCCGCGCTTTTTCCGACCCACGCCTTGAACGTCGCACCCGCGAGCAGACTGATCGGCACGGAGAACTCGTAGGCGATGCTGGGTGCGGCATGGGTGTAGGGGGCCAGACGCATGCGCGAAGTGAGCTCGATGCTTCCATCGGGGTGCAGCGCGACCTCGCGGCGGTATTTGAAACGCGGGTCGGTCAGATTGTGGACATTCAGGACCTGCGTGTCGCCGATCACTGCACATTGCACGACCGTCTGATTCGTATCGGTCAGATGGGCATAGGGCATCCGCTCGTTGACGATGACTGCTTCATCATCGATCCGGACATTCAGCGCCGAACCCTTCACCACGGTTAGCCGGCCGGCTTTCACGCAGTTGTCTCCCTCGTTCACCGCGCCGCTGGCAATGGTGCTGCAGGCTACGCTGAGCAACATCATTTTCATGCCCGATTTCATGTGTGTCCAATCTTTCATCAACAGGGTCAGTCGCCTGTCGAGCGACGCAATTGCAGCGGCATGGCCAATTCCACGCCCTGCACCAGGGTGATGCCCGTCGTCATCAAGCGAACCAGCGAGTCGACCGCCTGCTCCGCCACTTTCTCGAAAGGGTAGCAAAGGACGCTGAGCGGGGGGTCGTAGTCGGCTGCCTGGGGAAGGCCGCTGCCACCGACCACGATGGCCTGGTCGGGGATGGCGACCCCCAGATCGCGACAGGCGCGGCAGGCCCCCTTCGCCAGCAGATCGCCCGAACCGAAAATCCCGAGACGTTCGTGGAACGGATGACGCTTCAAATAATCGGTCGTGGTGCGCCACCCCGTCTCGGCATCGATCGCGTTGACCGAGACGATGTCCACATGAGCGGAGGGAATGCCCTGCCGCAGGAGGGCCTCCTGGAATCCGCGCATCAGCTCCCATGCGCTCGTCGAAGGACGCATCAGAAAGAGAAAGCGGGCGATGCCCCGTTCCCGCATCAAGCCCGCAACGTCGGCGCCTCCAGCGTAGAAGTTTGCCGTCACGTAGTAGGAGGGTTCCGGCCGGTCGGGCTTCCCGATGCGGATATGCGGCAAGTTGGTCGGAATCAAGCGAAAGGCCTCTTCCGTATGCGAGGCGGCCAGGACGAGCAGACCGTCGAAGGCTTCGCGGTTGATGCCAAGCGACTCGGTCGTGTCGTCGCTGTCGAATGGCAGCAGGGTGGATGCGTAACCGCGGTCCATCAGGACCTGCTGAATGGCGGCAATCAAGGTGGCGGTCCAAGGGCCACGTGAATAACTGAGCTTGTGCGGCTTGCCGGCGAAAAAGGGAATCGCGATCTTGCGCCGCTGAATCGGGGAGCGATGTGCCGGTGCGTGACGATCCGCAACGAGGGTGCGCGCCCCCTGCGTGGTCAGCAGATACCCATTCTCCGTCAAGTCCCGCAGCACGCGCCGGATGGTGATGGAACTGACGGCAAAGCGCGTCGTGAGCGCGCTCACAGTGGGGAAGCGGTCCCCTGGCTTCCAGATGCCTGCTTCCATTTCCGCAAGCAGCAGACTGTGTACCTGGGCAAACAGGGCAACCGGGGATCGCCTGTCGGGGGTAAAGGTGCTATTGACGATTCGAGCATCCATATCAGCCAACGCAACGCGATCACTTTTGGATCAACGTTTCGAAGAACGTATCATAACATACAAAGTTCAGCAAGGGGGTATTTTCAGGGTGTGTTTCATAAGGGTGTGTTTCATAATAGTTGGTGGTTAGGCGGCTGACCTACGATTGCCTCCACGACC
>CAZQKI010000179.1:0-9224 GCA_964592855.1 uncultured Lentisphaerales bacterium | reverse complement strand
CTGGCTGGCGCATGCCGACCGTTTTGGCATCCAGGTCTGGATGCACGCGCCGCTGTTGCCTATTCTGAAAACGGCGGGCCTACCGCCACGGCAAATCGGAACAACCGCATTCCATTGCTTTGCCGGATTGCGGGACAGACCCTGCCCAGGACTGGGCGGAGTGGCCGTCCCCCTCCTGGCGCTGGTCATTCTCCCCTGCGTGCTGCCGCTGCTCGCCCTGCTGGCGCTGCGGGTTTGGCTGACGGATGGACGCCCCGTGGTCTTTGCGCAAAAGCGGATTGGCTATCGGGGTGTCCCCTTTACAATCTACAAGTTTCGGACGATGCATCCGACGCAGCAGGCGAAGAGCATCACCGAGGCGGGGGAACGTCTGCGTCGTCACGGCCTGGACGAACTGCCGCAAATCTTCAATCTGCTGCGGGGCAACATGTCCCTGATTGGCCCGCGTCCACTCCCGGTCGACGAGCATCCGCAAGACGGTGGAATCGGCGCGTGGATGTCCACACGCGAGCAGGTCATGCCGGGCTTGACAGGTCTGTATCAAATCTGTCCCCATCGGCGCACGCTGGGCCTGGCGGAGATGTGCGTGCTCGACGCCTACTGGATACACAACCGCACCCTGCGCCTCAATGCCTGGATTTTGCTGCGTACCGCTGTCGCCATGTTTCAGGGATGGGGTCGGCCGAAAGGCGCAGGTCATTTCCCCGTTACGCGGCGCGCATCGAGATAGTCGCGGCGCAGCCCGGAGACGATGTAGTCGATGTTCATCCATTCGACGGCGGCGTTCTCGAAGACATCGCCGACTTCGGCATCGGTCATTTCAAACTTCACCTTGGGGAGGTAGCTGCTCAACCGGGTTTGCAAAGGCGCGATGACATCGAAGAAGAACTGCTGGTCGCCCAATTCGGGATCCTGCCAGATCTCCATGTAGCCGTTCTGCGAACTCAGCGCATTGCGGTAGACGTGCGCCGCCGCGGGCAGGAGGCGGCGCTGGATGGCCAGCTTGTTGGCGGGCGTCAGGTTGTCGAAGACCAGGGCGCCGAAGCTGGAGCGGTTGTGCACCGATTTGCTGCCGCCCCAGGAACGGCCACCCTGATCCCAATGGCACACTTCGAAGTCCCAGACGCTGCCATTCGACGGCAGACGGTTGAAGTAGGCCGTCCAGGAGACCTTCATCAAGGTCGCGATGCCGTCGTCGTAGAAGCGATGCGTGATCGTAAAGTTGCCTTTCTTGTCGGACAGCTGGCGGTAGCCCATGTTGTCATACTGGGTGTTGAAGATCGACGTGCTTCCGTTTGGCGGGAAGTCCACGAGGAAGCAGTCGTAGGGATCATTCGGTCCCCCCGCCAGATACATTTCGTAACCGCCCATGTTTGCGAACCCCGCCTCGATGGCGCGCGCCTGGGTCGAAGGGGCATAGAAGAAGAGGTTGACCCCCTCGTCGTCGCAGGTGGCGATGAATTCCGTGGGCTGCACATTGCCTTCGTTCGCAGTGACCTTGCGCCCCGTCGTGGTGGCGTCGGTCTCCAGCAGGAACTGCAGATTGTCGCCGTATTGGCGGTCCAGCCGCGCACGGTTCTTGGCGTTATTGAAGGGGGCCGACTCCCTGTATTCGGAGACGGTCCTCGGTCCGTTGGCGATGAAGGGACAGGTCAACGATGGCCGCGTCGCGGGAACCAGCATCTTTTCCCGTTCGGCGTCGAGGACCTTGGCCACTTCGTAGAAGCGCATGCGCATGGCGGTCTGGGCGCATTTCATCAGGGTCTCGGCACGCGCCACCTGTCCGGTCTTCAACACGGCATCGGCGTTGAGACTGACGTTGATCTGCTTCAGGGCTGCAACGGCGTTGTCCTTCGATTCGAGGACGGCGCGGCTCAGGGTTGCGTTCAGGCGGACGGCGGGCGGGGTGTTGGTGTCGACGAGCAGCGATTTGCACTGGTTCAGCGCCTGCTCCAGATCGCCGTCCCTGATGAAGGCCGCCAGCACTTTGCCATCCGGCGCGGCAGCCTTTTTGCCGGGCTGAGCGGCTAATGCCGCCGCCAGTTTGTCGGCATGCCAGCTCACGAAGGCGGGTTCGGCGCTGATGGCGGACTTGTTGAAGGGGTGTCCGCTCATGGAGTTGAGCATGTCGATGGTCAGGGAGGGGGCGATGGCCAGACGCTTTTCGATCTCGATCCTGAAGGCGGGGAAGTCCGTCATCTCGCTGAACAGGAGGATCAGCGCCCGCATCGGCTCGGCTTGCACGCGGGATTCGGGCTTGGGCTTGGCCTGTTCGTTGGCAATGATGGTGTCGTAGGTCTTGATGGCCTCCGTCTTCTGGCCGTTGTCGCGGTACGTGTTGGCCAGGCGAAGCAGATTCTCGGGGAACTTGTTCTTCAACAGGTCGATGACGGCGGCGCCGCCCTTGAGTTTCCAGGTGATGGAGAGGATGCGCTCTTCGAGTGCGGTGCGCCGGTGAATGTGGAGGTCCGGCTTCCAGAGCGATTCATACAGCGGCATGGCTTGGGCGTACTCCAGCTCGCGGAAGAAGGCATCGGCCTGATTGCCGATGGCCATCTCGCGCTCTTCCTGGGAAAGGTTGGGAAGCTTCAGGGCTTCCGCCAGCGCCGCGTTGGCGCCCGCGACATCCATCTTCTCCAGGAGGCAGTTGGCCAGTCCCTTGCACGCGGCGATCTTGTCGCCGTTGGCGGCGTCGGGCATCGCGAGGATCTGCCGATGGATCGCGGCGGCGGCATCGATGCCCTTGGTGAAGTAGCTGGCGAATGCGCCCTGGAAGTTGGAGTTGAAGAGGACGCCCGCCTTTGTGGTGAGCGCCTTGATGCGGACGGCGGCTGGGGCCTCGGCAACGGCCGCGGCCTGATCCAGGAGGGCGGTGCCGCGGGCATTCTGATTGCGCGCGAGGTAGGCCTGCCCCAGGTCGATGAGCGCCTGGGCGCGGTCGCCGGCAGGCAGGTCGGTGGCCGCCAGGACCTGAGCAAAGGCGTTCGAAACGACGGCGGTGTCGCGGTTGCGGTCGCGGGAAAGCTGTTGGGCCTCCTTGAGCAGTTTTTGGGTGGCCTCGCCTGGAACGGCGGCGGCAGGTGCGGCGGGTTCGGCGGCGCCCAGCAGGCCGGCGGTCAGGAGGATTGAGAGTGTGGTGAAAAGTGTCTGTTTCATTGTCTGTTTCATGGCGTGGATGCTCCTTGCGATCAGCGCATGGCCAAGAGTTTCAGGATGTGCTCGACCATCTCGCCGCGCACGACTTCAAGATCCATTTCGGCCGGCTTGAGCAAGGCCATGTACTGCAGCGCCTTCTTGCCGGTCAGCATCCGCTCGGTGTTGCCCGATTGGACGGCCTCCTGCACGAGCAGCTTGAGGTAGGTTGCGTAGCGCATGTCGTCCACGCCTTCACGGAATCCTTCCCACTGGAGGGTGTCGACCATGCCGCCGCGGTTGTACATCGCGACGACCATCGGCTTGTAGAGGTCGTTCCGCAGGTCGTTCCACTCCAGCAGGCTGAACTCGTAGTTGTAGACGAGGCTCAGGTTGCTGAAGTACCCCAGAAGACCATGCTGGCGACGGAAGAACTGCGGGTTTTCGGGGCCCGTGTGCTGTGTCGCGTAGAACCCGACGTACTTGTCGCCGATTTCATTCCAAGGGCGGATCCGCTCCTGGGAATCGGGGGCGCCGCCCATCGGGTGGATGCCATAGGTGTACCCCCCCTTGTTCATCAAGGCGCCATGGCCCGCGCAGCCGATCTTGATGCCGTAGTCGTGATAATACTTGAAGAAATTCCGATGCGTAGCGACAAAGGCGGTTCCCTGTTCATCGCCGTAGCTGGTGAGGATGTCGGTGTGGCCGAGGAGGGGCTTGTAGAATTCCGCACATTGCCTGGCGCCCGCCTTGGCGGCCATCAGGTTGTCGAAGGTCATCCGCCCGCCGAAGTTGAGCCCGTACCAGGGCGCGAAGTTCTTGCCTTCGAGGAGGGGCTTCGTCGTGAAGCCGTGCTCCTGGATGATCTTCAGGCTTTCGGCGGTCTGTTCGACCCCCGATGGGTGCGAAATGCCATGGTTTCGCAGATTGACGAGATAGTCGTGGTATTTCGCCTTGGCAATGGCCAGGTTGCATTGATGCAGGTCGGTGATGCGCCCGAGCGAAAGCCCCCCCATGAAGGAGATTACCATCTCGCGGTTGAGATCGAAATAAGTGCGCGCATTCGGCAGTTCAAAGGGGAGCACGCGGATGGCGACGGGAATGTCAAAGAGCTTGTTGCCCCCCTCGGCGACGGCGATCATCCCCTTGTAGACGCCGGGCTTCTGTCCCTTGGGGACATGGGCGGTGGCGAAGAACTGCTTGAACTCGCCGTTCTTCAGCGCAACGGGTTGCAGGGTCTTGGCGTCTTCAAACGGTTCGAGGGTCGGCTTGAAGGTGTTGGCCTCTTCCAGCTTGCGGGGTGCGGAGATCCAGACGAAGCGCTCGCCCTGCTCATCCTTCAAGCGGGCAAAATTTGCGGCCTTGTCGGAATCGACCTTGACCATGTTCTCGTCGTAAAGCAGCAGCTCCGGGGTCAGCTTCAGCCCGACATCGGCAAAATAGCTGATCCAGCCGTTGCCGTTCTGGAACCAGAGCTTGACGACCTTGATGTCCATGACCGCAGGCGGCATGGAGGCGCCGCCCTCGCCGACGAGGGGCGACGGGGTCAGCGTGACATTGCGCTTGTCGGCAAAGCTGTAGACCTGGAACGATGCGGCCTCGAACTCGTCCTGCGCGGCGACATAGCGCAGTTCGCCGTTCAGACGGCCATCCACCGGGTAGGTGCAGCCCAGACGCATGAGGTCGCTCATCGCCGGGACGGCAAACCAGACCGCCTGCGCATCGGGCAATGCGGCCGCCTTGACCGCCGCCGTCACCCTGGCTCGGTTTTCAGGAATCAGTCGTCGGGCCTCGGCGGCCTGGGCTTCGTAGACGGGATTCGCCGCCCGGGCCACCGTCAGCATACCGAGCAATGCCAGCGCGCAATAGCGCATTTGTTTCATCGTGTTGTTTCCCTCAGGTGTTGACTTCATCTGTGTCAAAGACAGCAGTGGTCAAGAGTATCAAAAAATAGACGCCTCGCTTACAAAAATGCTTCCGACAAAAGTAATCGGTCAGTGACAGGGGGGGCGAAGAAAGCGCATGGATGAGCGGGCGAAAGGAATATAGATCCACGATGCCCGTGTGCAAGGACAACCGGTTCTTGAACCCGACCCCGGCCTGAAGGCCGTAGCTTGCTTCCGGCTGAAGCCGGGACTCCGACCTTGGCGTCTGCCTGGAAAAAAAACACTCGCGTACCCAGCCTCTTTGCCGGAGTTCCGCCTTCAGGCGGAAGCGAGTCAGGGGCTTCAGCCCCGGCGTCAACATCAGTTCCGCCTGTCTCGATTCGCCCTCGCCGCATGCACTTCTTTCGCACACCTCCTGTCGCTAAGATTACCCGACAAAAATGCTCCCAACGCAATCGGCCTCATGGGTCACGGTTCCTGGCGCTCGATTTGCGCGCCCAGGGCCTTCAGGCGGACATCGACCTCCTCATAGCCGCGGTCGATGCTGTTCGCATTCGAGATGACGGATTCACCCTTGGCGGCCAGCGCCGCAATCAGCAGGGCAATGCCCGCTCGGATGTCGGGGCTCGACACGCAAGTTCCGTGCAGCTGCGCGGGGCCGGTCACCACCACACGGTGGGGATCGCATTGCACGATGCGCGCTCCCATGGAGATGAGGTGGTCGACAAAATACATCCGGCTCTCGAACATCTTCTCGAAGAAGAGCGTCGTTCCCCGCGTCTGGGTGGCGAGGACGATCAGGATGCTCATCAGATCGGAGGGAAAGGCGGGCCAGGGACCGTCTTCGATCTTGGGAATGGCGTCGCCAAAATCATAGGCCGTGCGCAGTTTCTGTCCGCCGGGCAGGGTCAGCGTCTCGCCTTGAATGCTCCATTTCACGCCGAACTTGCGGAACGGCCCTTCGAGCACGGTGAAATCGGCGGCGTTGATCCCTTCGATCGTCAAGGCGCCGCCCGTGACCACGGCGGCCGTCAGGTAGCTGCCGGCGTCGATGTAGTCGGCGCCGATGCGGGCCGTCGCGCCGTGAAGCCGCTCGACCCCGTCGATGGCGAGCCGGTTGGTGCCGATACCCTGGATGGATGCGCCCATGGCGTTCAGCATGCGGCAGAGATCCTGGACATGGGGCTCGCAGGCGGTGTTGTAGAGGGTGGTGCGGCCCTTGGCGAGAACGGCGGCCATCACCAGATTCTCGGTGGCCGTCACGCTCGACTCGTCCATCAGGATGTAGGCGCCGACCAGTCCGCGCGTCTTGAAGGCGTAGCCGTTGCGCAAGGTGACGTTCGCGCCCAGCGCGCGCAGGCCGGCGATGTGGGTGTCGACGCGCCGGCGTCCGATCAGATCGCCGCCGGGCTGGCAGATGGTGGCCGCACCGCACCGGCCCAGCAGCGGACCGGCGAAGAGAATGGCCGAGCGCACCTTGCCGCAGAGGGATTTGTCGAGCCGCGTGCTCTTGATCCGTCCGGCCTGGAGACGCACGCTGCGGCTGGCGCTATCCAACTCCACGACGACGCCCAGCTTGGCGAGCTGGGCGAGGGTGGTTTTCACGTCCTCGATGATCGGCAGGTTCTCCAGGGTGACGACTTCGTCCGTCAGGAGCGCGGCGGTCAGCATTGGCAGGGCGGCGTTCTTGTTGCCCGGGGTGCGGTGGGTGCCGGAAATGCGTTGACCGCCGCGGATGATCAGTCGAGACATGGAGGTTCCAGAGCGTGGGGAGTTGGAGGGAGGGCGGACCTTGCGAACAGCATCGCAGCAGCGCCGGCGCGGGCGCTACGGCGCTATTCGTTCAAGATCTTGAAGAACTGGATGAAGGTCGGGTAGTTGTAGGTTCTGATCAGCCGGTTGTTGATTGGATCGCGCGACTCCGTGATCATCGGCTCGGTGTCGCGCCAGACCTGGGCGACGGCTGTGGCGGTCGCCAGGACGTTGCCCTGCTTCACCCCTGTCATGCCGAACTTGGGGGCGAAGGCGTCGGCCCGCAGGACGACCGTGAAGGTCTGTCCCCTCAACGTGAAGAGTTCGCTGGCGTTGCGGATCAGTGCCTCGCGTTCGAACTCGCCAAAATCGGCCGCCTGCTTCCTGAGCAGTTGCTGGGGATAGGCCTCAGCGTAGTTTCCTGCGCTGACACCGAGCTGGGGTGTGCCGCGGAAGAGCTTGCCGAGATCGGAAAGACGCTGGAACGGCCCCTTCTCGACGAGCCATGCCGCCATTTCGGTCGCATCGTCGAGACTGCCGCCGTCAGTGGCGGGGATAACGGGGCCGGGGGAATTCGGCGTGTGGTCTTCCGTTTGGAGCGGCAGTTGGTTGAAAACCGCCCCCATCACCTCGGGGTTGACCGTGTTCAGATTGACCAACCCCGGCTTGCCCTTGTTCGGATCGCCGATGATGAAGTAGTCGAGCACGGGGTGATAACCGATTGTGGGGAGTGAGTGGTTCAGGTCGCCGCCCAGGTTGTAGCTCGAATGGCCATGATCGAAGAGGTTGATGGTCAGCCAGGGCCCGATCGGCAGATAGCCCAGTTCGCCGACGGATAGCGGCGGCCGGTCGGCGACATGGGCCCGGAATTGCGCGATCGGCGAGTCGCAGTTTTTTGCAACGTGATCGCCGATCCGCACCCCGTCCGTGATGAACTTGAAGAGGTTGTGCTCCAGTGCCTCGGGTGTCCGGAGCAGGTATTCGGCCAGAGAGTTCAGACCGCCCAGATTGCAGGCGGGTACGTAGCCGGGTCCAGGCAGAAGCGTCTTCAGATCAAGCAGCGTTTCGGCCCCCGTGCTTCCGCCGGGACGGCTGTCGCGCCAGTATTTTGGCCCCGGCTCCCAGTTGAAGCGCGGGTCGATGACCTCGGTCCAGATCTGCTGGGCTCCTGAGGCGAGCTCGGCTCCGGTCAGGTCGACATCCCAGTAGAACCCCGGGGTTTGCTTGTCGTAGAGGAAGGGGAGACGGCGGAGATCAATCGAGCCGCGTCTCGTCCGGGCGTGGAAACCCACCCGGAAGGCCATTCTGGGGAGCGTGCCGCGGCTCTTTGGAAGTGTCACCGTCTTGGTCAGGGGTGGCTTTCCCGTCGCTGCGTCAACCAGCCGGAGGGTGGGGCTGTCGCCCGGCGAGCAGGTGGGGAAGTCTTCGGCTAACGGCACTTGTTCCCGATCCTCGAATGGCAGCAGGGGGTTCCATTCCGCCAGGTCGATCCTGTTCTGGGCGTTGATCTTGGCGTCCAGGGAAAAGGGGCCGGTTGTCGTCTGGAAGGGATAGGCGTAAATGACACGGAAGTCGTACTCCATCTTGTGTTCATTGTTGCCATCGGGATTGGCGGGCTCGAGATCCGTACACGTGTACTTCACCCGCAAGGCGATCGACGAAAGGAGGGGCATCGCCTCGGTGGCCGGGCGCAGCAGGCGCTCCTCGTCCGTCGTTCCCGCCGGTTCGCCGTCCGCATCCACGTAGTCGAGCAGGCCGAGGTAGGCCCATTCTTTCTGCACGTCGTTGAGGCCGGAGGCCTTGAAGGCCAGCTTGATGTTCGTCGCCTGGGCCTTGATCTGCGTTTCGGTGCGGATGTCGAGCCGCCGCCCCTGGGTCCGGGTCCGCAGGAGGACATGCGCGATCGCCGCGTCTACGGCTTTCGGGTCGGGGGGGAGGATCGCTGGTATTTCCGGAATCAGCGAAGGGAGGCTGTAGGAGAAGACGTCGAAGTTGGCGAGCGCCTGCCCGTCGACGCCCGTGTTCAGGCGGGAGAGTTCGGGGAGCGTCTCGTAGTGGCCGTGCGTTGTGCGCTGGCTGGCAAACGTGGCGGCGTCGACGACATCCAACTGCACCTCGGGGTCGAGGCGCATCTCGGTGGGCGAGCTGCCCATCCAGCGGTTCGTCGAGGCGTCGTTCACCCGGTTGGCGTCGAGCAGCCCGGTCGTGTTGAGAACGACATAGGCGTAGCGTCCGACAATCGCTTCCAGCGAAACGACGGGAATCCATTCGGGGGAGGCGTAGGTCTTATCGACGGTCTTATCGACCTTCCGGGTCACCTCCGCGCGGTAGCGGAGCGCAGCGGGAAGATAGTGGGCCGATTCGGCCGAGAGGACGCGTGCGGTGGCGACCGAACGGGGATTGTCCTCGCTTTCATCCACCGAGATGAAGATGTCTTCGGGTATCCAGAGGTTG
>CAZQKI010000178.1:0-9232 GCA_964592855.1 uncultured Lentisphaerales bacterium | reverse complement strand
CCTGCTCGCAGGGGATCTCGCCCTGCAGAACCCAGCACTTGATCTGCGTCGGTTCGACGTGCAGATACCGCGCCACCTGGTCGCTGTTCATCATCCGTTGCGGCATGGTCGGTATTATGCAGGACAGACAGAAAATGTCAATCTCGCGATTGCTTCCGCGCACGCAATGTCATACGATACCCCGATTCCAACGGCGAGAACCGTGCTCCACCTCCATGAGTGCCGAAAACAATCTTGCGAAATACCAGCTGACCCCGCTCGAGCAGCGGGTCTTGCTGCTCCTCTTCCTGTGCATGCGGATCGACATTCAGAAGGTGAACGAGATTCTCGCCGCGCTCAACATCAAGGCGAACGGCAGCACCCGGAAGATCAACTCCAGCGATGTCCAGTCGGTGATCGCGCGCCTGATGCAGATCAGCCTGATCCAGCGCTACGGGGTTTCCGGATTTCGTTGCGTCCCGCTGCCTCTCGCCGTGCAACGCGAACTGTTCCGCCTGCCGGAGACCGGGCCGTTCATGACCATGATCGAGCGTTCGCTCAGCGCCGGCTATTACGTGGTGGCCGAAACCTGCCTCTACTTCTTTGCCAACAGTTCCCGCGCCAAGCCCTTCTGCTTCTTGCACCAGGCACTGCTCGACAATCAGCTTGAAGCCGCCCGCGATCTTCTGCTCGGACAAAGCCCGCACAATATCATGTCCTGGCAGGACTACTGCGATTTTGCATTGCCGCCGGTGTTGAGCGACCTGGATGGCGTGGCGCCCGGCGTGCTGCTGTTCCTTTTTCCCGATCTCGCTGCAAAAATCCTGTCCACCTGCGCGCCGACCGCAGCGCTGACGCGGTTCGCGACCGGCCCTGCGGCTTTGGCTGCATCCGACTTGCCGACACCGCGCATTTTCCTCGCGCTCTGCGCCTGGCACACCTGGACCGCTTCCCGCGACGGGCTGGCGCAACTCGCGAAAGCCGCGGCGGATCGGCCGTTGCTGGCCGTGGCGGAGGCCTGCCGCCGACTGCTCGACGGGGATGCCGGAGCCGCCGACCTGGCGTTCGCCAAGGCGATGAAGACGCGCTACCGGGACGGCGGGATCGGCGCGGCGGACTACGGCCCTTTCGTTGCACTGGCCGCCTTTGCCGCGATCCGCGCGAACCAATCCGAGACCCGCGTGCGGACGCTCATCCGCCGGCTCGACAACGCGTTCATGGACGCCCGCCATCGCGGACAGGCGTACTTTGCCTTGAGCAGCCTGGATGCGGTCGCCAACCGGAACGGCGCTGCGGCGGAGGGGATCTCGCTGGCGTTCGATGCGGCACGAAGCCCGCTGAACACCTTCGTCTGCGCACTGGAGTCGCTGTTCCGGCATGACGGAATCGTCGCGGAGGATCTCGGCGCGGAGAGTCTGCGCCTGCTGCGCGACGTCCACCGGGCCGGCTACGGCTGGATGGCCGCCTCGCTGGCCCCCTGCGTCCAGCGCCTCCTGCCCGGCGACGCGGAGGCCCTCGGCCTCTGCCGCCGGGTCGCGGAAGCGGCGACGACCAAACCCCTGTGGGGGGAATGCCACATCCTGCAGCCCTGGGAGCAGGCGCTCAAGGAGATCGGCGAACTCCTGCCGCGATCGGCCGCCGGCGGCGGCGGGGACGACGGCACCGCCGGGTCGCACCTGCTCCAGTGGCTCCTGGTCCTCGATGCCCGGCAGCCCGACGACGTCCGCGTCCAACGGGTCTTCATCCGTCTCCGCAAGCGGCTGAAAAGCGGAAACTGGAGCAGCGGCCAGTATCTCGATCTCGACAAGCTGCTCAGCGGCTCCCAAGACGCCTTCCTGGGGGAGAAGGACCTGCAGGTCAAGGCCGCGATCTACCGGCAGATGGAACAACACCAGCGCTTCTATTACGCTTTTGACAGGGCCTACGGGCTGGCGACCTTCCTGATCGACCATCCGCAGGTCTACGCGGTCCAGGGCTTCAGCGGCGGGTATATCGGCAACTGCGGCACGTTGCCCATCCGGCTCGTGCGCGGTGAAATCGCGATCGAAATCGGCACGGCGAAGGGCGGGCGGGAGTCGGTCATCCGGATTCCCTGGAGCCCGAAATCCGCGTATGAAGATCTGCAGATCGTGCAGGAGCGCAACGACGTCTTCACGGTCTACGAAAAGGGCGCCCTGCACCAGCGGCTCGCCGGGATCGTCAACCGCTATGGCGGGAATGACCACCTGGTCATCCCCGCCGAAGGCGGCGAAGCGCTGAAGCGGCTGCTGGCGCCGCTCGCGCAGGTCATCGGCATCAAGGGCGAGTTCGACACCGAGGCGGTCGACGCCCGCATGATCGCGGGGGGCGTCAACCTGCACCTCCGCGCCCGGCTCGTCAACGGCGTCCTCCACCTCGACCTCGTCAACCAGCCCGCCCCCGATCTGCCCCTGTTCATCGCGCCCGGCAGCGGCATGCGCAAGGCCCTGTCGCGCCTGGCGGGCGAGACCGTGGCCGTGTGCCGCGACCTCGACGGCGAGCGGGCCGCCCTCGACGCGTTCGAGGCGGCCTGCCCCTCCCTCGCCGCGTGGACGGTCACGGAAAGCCATTGGGAGGTCGATGAAATCGAGCAGATCCTCGCGGTCCTGGACGAGGTGCATGCGCTGGCCGACAAGATCCCCCTCGAATGGCCCGAGGGCGATCCCATCGAGGTCGTGCGGCCCGGAAGCGGATCGCCCTACGTGCTGAACAGCGCGGCCGGCGTTGACTTCTGGCTGGAAATCGGGGGCGACGTCACCCTCGACGACGGCAAGGTCATGACCTTCACCGACCTGCTGGCAAAGATCGGCGGACGCACCGAGGGGTTCGTACCGCTGAGCGAGCGGCGCTACCTCTGCCTCACCAAGAACCTCGCCCGCCAACTGGAACTCCTCGCCAAGGCCGGCGAAGTGACGAAACAGACACTCAGGCTGCCGCCCGCCGCCCTGCCGCTGCTGGACGCCATGGCGTCCGCCGACGGACGCGAGGGCTTCGACTTCCCGACGCTGGTCCGCGACCGTCTCGCCGAATTCCGCAAGGCCTTCCGGCACACGGCGACCCTCCCCGCCTCGCTCACCTGCGAACTGCGGCCCTACCAGAAGGATGGGTTCGTCTGGCTCTCCCGGTTCGCCGCCTGCGGCCTGGGCGCCTGCCTCGCCGACGACATGGGCCTCGGCAAGACCATCCAGATGCTGGCCCTGCTCACGGCCCGCGCGGACGACGGCCCCGCGCTCGTCATCGCCCCCACCTCGGTCTCGCGCAACTGGGCCGACGAGGCCGCCCGCTTCGCCCCCGCCCTCCGCGTCACCCTCCTCGCCGAGGCGCAGGACCGCGCCACCCTCGTCCTGGAGGCGCAACCCTTCGACGTGCTCGTCTGCAGCTACGGCCTGCTGACCTTCGAGGAGGAGCTGCTGACGGGCCGGAAGTGGGGCGTCGTCATCCTCGACGAGGCCCAGGCCGTCAAGAACCGCCTCGCCAAGCGGACGCGCATCGTCAAGCGCCTCGACGCCCGCATGCGCACCGTCGCCACGGGGACGCCCGTCGAGAACAGCCTCGGCGAGCTGTGGAGCCTCTTCGACTTCCTCAACCCCGGCCTGCTCGGCTCGCACGGCCGGTTCGAGCAGCGCTTCTGCAACAGCGACGGCTCGGTCAGCCCGCTGCTCAAACGGATGACCGCCCCCTTCATCCTCCGCCGCCTGAAATCGGAGGTGCTGGACGACCTTCCGCCCAAGACCGAGATCACGCTGACCGTGACACTCGAAGACGACGAGCGCAGCCTCTACGAAAGCTGCCGCCGCGAGGCGCTCGCCTCCCTGGAGTCGCCGGATGATAACGCCAACCGGATCATGATCCTGGCGCACCTCACCAAGCTGCGCCGCGCCTGCTGCCACCCCTCGCTGCTGCTGCCCGGCTCGACGCTGCCGGGTCAGAAGGTCGAGACCTTCCTGGAACTGGTCGCCGATCTGCGGGCCAGCGGGCACCGCGCGCTGGTCTTCAGCCAGTTCGTCGATTTCCTCGGCATCATCCGGCAGCGGCTCGACCAGGCGGGCGTCACGTACCAGTACCTGGACGGCGCCACGCCCCTCGGGCAGCGCTCCGAAGCGGTCTCGCGCTTCCAGCGGGGCGAGGGCGACCTGTTCCTGATCAGCCTCAAGGCGGGCGGAACGGGATTGAACCTCACGGCGGCGAACTTCGTGATCCTCCTCGACCCGTGGTGGAATCCCGCCGTCGAGATGCAGGCGGCCGACCGCGCGCACCGCATCGGCCAGCGCAATCCCGTCACGATCTACCGCCTCGTCACCGCCGATACCGTGGAGGAGCGCGTCGTGGAACTCCACGCCAAAAAGCGGGCGATGGCGGAGGAATTGCTCGAGGGCACCGGCAACACGCGCCTCTCCGCAACGGATCTGGTGGCGCTGTTCCGGACGTGAGGGGTGGCGGGTCTTACCCAACCGCCGTGCGCCGCTTCTTCACGGCCTGCTTCAGCGCGTGGTGGGCGGCGGGGCGCAGCCACGGGGCGACCGTGCCGATCCATGCGGAAATCTTCTTCGCCCACCGCATCTGGACGGCCAGCCGCTCGACCATCTGCACCGCCTGAGCATTGTGCGGACCGGCGGCAATCAGCCGCTCGCCCATTTTCTGCGGCAACGCACGGAGGATCTCCGTGTTGAGCAGCAGCCAGAAACGGGGCGTCAGATAGCCGCCCGGGCGCGAGGGGATCAGCATGGAATCATAGGGGTCGGTGGCAAAGCGGTCGCCCATCTTGTCCTTCAGCACGCGGGTGTGGAGCGGCGTGTTGGGAAAAGGCGTCAGCGAGAGCGACACGACACCCCAGTTGGGCCGGGGCAGCGCATTGAGGGTCCGGGCGATCTGCCGCAGGTCCTCCTCCGTCTCGTACGGATTGTTGATGATGACATCGGTGGAGAGGTATAGCCCCTCGCCCAGGATGATTTCAGCCGCATCGAGAAAGGTCTGGGCCGTCTCATGCCGGTTGAAGACCGTCTTGTTCACACGGTCCGAGGCCTCGAGCCCCATCGTGACATACTCCAGCCCCGCGTCCTTCAGCCGCCGGATCCGCTCACGCGTGACGTAGTGGGGAATCATGCGCGCGATGAACGGCAGGTCCACTTCCGCCTTCATCCGCTTGCAGAAAGCCTCCATCCACTCGTCGGAGCCGGTGAAGAAGCTGTCGTCCTGGAAGTTGATTCCGGCGATGCCGGGTGCCCGCTCGCGGACGGACAGGAGCTCGCCGATCACGCGGTCCACGCTGGCGCGGCGCACCGGCGCGCCGTTCACGTTGCAGCAGTAGGCGCACCGGTAGGCGCAGCCGCGCGAGGTGAGCATGTCGTAGTAGCGCCCGTCCCACGAGGCATGCTTGCGGTGGAGCGCCCAGGTCAGCCGCTTCAGCCGGCCATCCACGAGGATCCAGTCGCGGCCGAAGCGGAAGAGGGGAAAGGGAAGCGCATCCAGATCGATCTTCTGGTCGGCCGCCTGCTTGTTCACGACGACCTGGCCTTCGCGCCGCCACACCAGGCCGGGGATCGTGGCCGGATCGGCGCCGGCCAGAATCAGCTTCACGGGCAGTTCGCCCGGCCCTTGAACCGCATAGTCCGCGCCGTCGACCAACGACTCCTCCGGACACAACGTGGCGTGGACGCCGCCGGCCAGGATGACGCCGCGGTAGCCGGCCGCGCGCAGGGCCCGCACCAGCTGGGCATAGGGGCGCAGGCTCGCGGTCATCAGGTGAAAGCCGAGGTGCGTGACCTGCTCCCGTTCGAGCCAGGCGCGAATCGTCTTCACCTCCCGGTCCGAAAAGACGATGGGGTGACCGATGCGCGCCAGTTGCTTGATGGCGACCAGCAAGGTGGTCTTCACGCCCAGGGCCTCGGCATAGGCCCCCAGCGTCCGGATGGCGACAGGCCGCTCGTTCTCGTCGATCGAGACCAGAACCAGATGTTGCTCGCTGGGCATACGCTTTATGATCACCCTTCCACATGCCGCCCGCTCAACTCGCCGGAACCGACGCGGCCAACAGGCCGCGCTCCAGTTCCCGTCCTCACGCCGTCCGAAGCATGTGGCCCGGATTGTACACCAACGGGGGCGCGATTGCCAAGAATGCGCCACCGCCGACAGCTTGGCGGGCGCATGGCCGTTCCGTTGGTCGTTTTTCGGTAAGACTATGGCGTTGGCGAGAGGAAAGAAAAGGGACGATCAGAAGAAATCGTGAGCCGTAGTCGTCGCCGTTGTCGTCCACCGGATGGGGAAGAATCGGTCGACGACTACGGCGACGACTACGGTGAACGAGGGAGTAGGCGCGTGCCAGGCTCATTCCTTCCGCAAATCTTTCGTCCAAAACTTTCAACCGAATCGGAAGCACCTGCGCGGATACGCTGCGATAAAATGTCCACGTTATAGGCAAAGCGCCCCGCCAGCAGGAAGGCGCTCAAGCCGCACCATCCGGCCTAGTAGTTCTGCGCTTCGATTTCGAAGTGGGCCTTCGGATGCTTGCAAGCGGGGCAAAGCTCGGGGGCCTTTTCACCCTCGTAGACCCAGCCGCAGTTGTGGCATTCCCAGCGCGTCTTGCCGGAGCGGGCCCAGACCTCGCCCTTCTCGATATTGGCGAGCAACTTGAGGTAGCGCCCTTCGTGGCGCTTCTCGACTTCGGCGATGCGGCGCATCATGCGGGCGATATCGGCATAGCCTTCGGCCTCGGCCTCGTCGGCGAAGTTCTTGTACATCGCGGTCCACTCTTCATGCTCGCCGGCGGCGGCGGCGGCCAGATTCTGCACCGTGGTGCCGATGCCGTCCAGCTCCTTGAACCAGAGCTTGGCATGTTCCTTCTCGTTGTTCGCCGTCAATTCGAAGAGCGCGGCGATCTGCTCGTAGCCCTCCTTCTTGGCGGCGCTGGCAAAGTAGGTGTACTTGTTGCGCGCCTGGGATTCGCCGGCAAATGCGTAGGCGAGATTCTTGGCTGTCTTGGAATTTTTATCGACGGACATGTTGAATTCTCCTCGAGCAAGCCTGAACTCAACGGCTCGACGCAACGAACATCGAATCACCCGAGACCCGGCAAGCCCGCTTGTGTGCTATTTTACCACACAAACCCCGATACGCAAGCCTCCGTCTGCACCGTGGCCAAGCCCGTCCAGCTCCTGCCGCAACTGCTCCCGCTCCGGTTCTCGGAACCGGTGAAACGGCTCGGCCATGAAATCGTCGCACAGCCCCATGCAGGCGAGGGCGCACTTGACCCCCTTCAGATAGCTGGATGGATGACGGCCCAGCCGGTAAAGCGCCCGGCTCACCGCCATGACGCGGCACTGCAAGGACTCCACCTGACCGGCGTCCCGGGCGACGGCCGCCTCGTAGAGCCGGACATACAGTTCGGGGAAGAGATTCGCGCCGCCGGTCACGCCGCCCGATGCACCCATCCCGACCGCCTCGGACATCAGTTCCTCGGGACCCATGAAGACGGCAAACCCGGGTTTTTCCCCGGCCAGTTTCAGGATCGTCCGGAAATAGTCCAGATCGCCGGAACTATCCTTGATCCCGATGATGCCGGGGATGTCCGCCGCCGCCCGGACCGTTTCCGGCGCATACGCGACCTTTGTGCACGAGGGCATGTTGTAGAGCAGCAGCGGGAGCGGGAGCCGGGCCACAAGATGCTCAAGGTATTCCAGCAGTTCCGGCTGACCCACCGGGAGGTAGTAGGGCGGCGTCGCCACCACGGCCGCGACTCCGGCCTCCGCCGCCGCCTCGGCCAGGGAGACCGATTCCTCGAAGGCGGTGTCGCTGATGCCCGCCACCACGGGGACCCGGCCCGCCACCTGCCGGCACACGCGCCGGATCAGCTCCCGCCGCAACCGGTAGCTCAGCGACGGCCCTTCGCCGGTCGTGCCCAGGACAAACAGCCCATGCACGCCCCCCGCCAGGATGTGTTCGACCAGGCGCTCCAGCCCGGCCTCGTCCAAGGCATCCGGCCCGCGCAACGGGGTCACCATCGGCGGAATGATCCCCCGCCATTCGCTCACCGGACAAGCGCCGGCCTTGTTTATGTTTTCGTTCATGCCGTTCCCTTCATGACCGCTCTTTATAAACCAGACGCTCCCGTTGTTCCATGTCCGCCTTGGCCATTTGCATATCCGTTCTGGCCAGACCCGCTTCCATGCGGATTCTTGACGCCGCTGCGGTGGCACGTGCTATCATGCGCACATGGCAGGCAAGAGCAACGTGCATCCCGCCGCGACCAGCCTCAAGGGCTTGTCGAAGCAACACGGCGGATCCTTGTATATCCAATACGGCCATGACCTGGCCCACCCCCAGTATCCGCCCCGGCACTACTGGCTGATCTTCGACCAGCCCCGCCAGCCCGGGCCCAACCACATCCGCTCGGCGGCCCGGATCGAGCAGAGCTGGGGCATGTCGCTGCGGTTGCAGGAGTATCCCCGCCACCGCCGCACGCTCGACACGCTCTCGCTGACCTACGTGCTCCGGGGCCGCGGTCAGTTTCACGATCCGGCGGGAAGCCACGACGTCCGGGCCGGCGACCTGCTCCTGCTGTTCCCCGGTATGCCGCACGCCTACGGTCCGCCCCCCGGCGAGCGCTGGGACGAGATCAACGTGTTCTTCGACGGGCCGGTCTTCAAGGCCTGGCAGCACGCCGACCTGCTGGATCCGGCCCGGCCCGTCCGCCACCTCGAGCCCGTCGGTTACTGGCTCAGCCGGTTTCACGATGCGCTCCTCCCCCTGGCCCGCCGTCCGCAAACCGCGCAGACCCCCGACGACTGGGGACGGCTGCTGGCCCTCGTCGCCGAGATGTGCACGGTCTGGCGGAACCCCCATTCCGACCCCGATGCAGCCTGGGCCGACCAGGTCCGCCGCTGCCTCACGAACCTGCCGGCGCAGCACAATGTGGACTGGGCCGCCGTCGCCTGCCAGCTCGGGGTCAGCGAACGCAGCCTCCGCCGCAAGTTCAAGCGGCTCTCCGGCATGACGACGGGCGAGTTCCTCGCCCGCTGCCGCATTGAGCGGGCTCAGCAGCGGCTGCTCGAAACCGATGCCAAGGTGGCCCATGTGGCGCTCGAGCTCGACTTCACCAACGAGTTCCATTTCTCCCGCCGCTTCAAGCAGTTCACCGGACTCTCTCCGAAAGCCTACCGGGAGTCCCACCGCAACCGGTGACGACGGCCGGCAATAATCCGTGAAAGCCCATCCCAGGCACGATGCATCCCCGGCTCAG